>JBDTUY010000001.1:0-51963 GCA_040007495.1 Acidobacteriota bacterium
TTCACCCGAGCATTCGTAATGCTGCTGGCTGCAGCCGCCATTTCCGTTCCTTCGCAGGCGCAGCAATCCTGGGATCCGACCGGCAACGGCCTGCTGAGTGGGAACTACAACTTCCGCGAAACGATCTGGTTGGCCGATGGTGTCGGCATCGGCAATCTGAGCCGCCTAGTTACGCTGACTGGCGTCATCAACTTTAATGGCAAAGGTGCCTATACGATTTCCGCGTCCGTAGCAGATACCGCGGCGAGTGGCACCTCGAACCAAAACTACTCCGGGACCTACACGATCTCGGCCAGCGGTTATGGGTTCCTTGCCGCGCCCTACATCACTAACGGCACGATCTTCGGGACGGTGGCAAACGGCGTCTTCATTGGAAGCGCCACGGAAACGGGGATTAACGAGCTTTTTGTCGCAGCGCAGGCAAGCAGTGCGACCAATGCCAATTTTTCCGGCACGTATACGATGTCGTATTTCAATTTCTCGACTGGTGCCTTCAGCAGTTCCGCAAGTTCGACCGCTCAAATCACATCAAACGGCACCGGAACGATCAATAACGTTGCCGTGCGATCCTATATCGGCACCAGTGGGTCGGCGATCAATACGACCGAAACCGGAGTGAAGAACAGTTTTACCGGGGGCGTGGGCACGATGTCATTTCCAACCAGCGGCAATCCGGCGCTGAAGGGAAATATGGACCTGCTGCTTTCCCCGGACGGAAACCTCATATTTGGCGGGACGCACGCCGGATTCGATTTCTACGTGGGCGTCAAGAACGCGGCTGACTCACCGGCCTTTAAGGGGCTGTACTATCAGGCAGGGCTCGACCAAGCCAACAGCTCCGCGACATCCACCACCGTCTCCTTCGGAGAGATGGACACGTTCTACGGGTCATTCCAGGCCAATCCCGCGTCGGCCTCGATTCCCGATGGCGCAGTCGTGCAGCATCAACGCTATTTCGACGCCTTGAGCTTGACGGGCGCCGCAACCACGTACACCGCCACAAATTTCTATCCCGGCAACGTCAATTCCTATACAGATTCCCAAACGCATACCGAATACGCATTTAGTCCAAACGCACAATATAGGATCGGGTTTGGCCAAGGTCCGTACCTGGGGCTTTCGGTCGCAATGCAGGTGCCTACGTTCAGCGGCTCGGGGGTATATCTGAACCCCACCGGCGTACTGAACGGCGCCAGCTATGCACCTTTTACGACCGATATCGCGCCCGGCGAGTTGCTGGTGTTATTCGGTACAGGGCTGGCACCCGGGTTGACCACTGCGCCCAGCGGGGCTGCCTTCCCGCAAATCTTGGGGAACGTCAAGGTATTGTTCAACAACATTCCAGCAGCGCTTTACTACGTAAGTCCGACCCAGATCGCTGTGATCGTCCCCTACGGGATCACCAGTTCCATTGCGCAGATTCAGGTGGTGAACAACAACGTGACGTCCAACGCCGTGACCGCCTTCGTGAGTGCCACTGCTCCTGGTATTTTTTCGCAGAACAACCAGGGCGTTGGAAATGGCTCCGTACTTCACAACGCGGACGGATCGCTTGTCACAGCGACGAACCCGGCTGTTCCGGGCGAGTATATCCAGGTGTATCTGACCGGTCTCGGCTCCGTGTTCCCCTCGATCGCCGATGGTTCCCCGGGCGGGACGCAGCAACTTAACACGGTGCCGGATGGTTCTGTCGTAGCCGCCTTCAACGATGGTTTGGTGAATACACCCATCCACGGTACGATTTTGTTTGCAGGGCTTGCGCCAGGCTACCCAGGCCTCTATCAGGCCAGCGTACAAGTTCCAGGTGGACTAGCCAGCGGTCCGGCTTTTCTGGATATCGCGACGGGAGATGGGTACACTTCGCAGGTATTAATCTCACTCGCATCGGGAGCAAGCGATGTTCCTGCCGCGCGCTCCCAACGGACGTCCGCAAGCCCACCTACCCACAGAAAACCGCTCCGCGGCCCACGTTAGACCGATTTCCGGTCGCGGAGGAGGATATATTCATCTCCTAGCAAACTGCTTTGCGCTTTTGTTACAATGGATTAGATCTATGGCTACCAAACCAGCATTCGCGCAAGGTGCCCAAGTGGAACACCCCAAGTTTGGGCTGGGCGGCGTGCTCTCCTGTACCGAAGAATACATCGTAGTGAAGTGGGACGATCACGGCGAAAAGAAGTTTGTTCTCGCTATTATTCTCCCGCACTTAAAGAAAAGCGATCGTCAGGCTCCTGCGGAAAAACGCAAGACCCGCGCACCGCGTAAGAAGGCCGTCGTGGCTCCCGCCACTGCCTAACCGGTCACAGCAACACAGCACCGCTGGCATGTCAGTCTAAAGTACGCGAAGCTCATAGGAGCTTTCGCGCATCCAAACTCCCATGCCCAATCCGCCCAACGGTTCTTCTGATCCGCCCCATTCGCCAACGCTCGAACCGGACCTGGTCGCGCATCGGACATCCGCTAAGTCGCCATCTTTTGACCCGGGCCTGACCCAGAAGTATACCGGCGCTCTGCTACGCAGCGTCAACAAAGACGGGTCGTTTAACATTCGCAGGCGCCACTCAGCTTTTGCCGGGGATTTCTACACGCGCTTGGTGGCCGTCGGCTGGTCGCGATTCTTGGTCACCGTTGCCGGAGCTTACATGGCGGTAAACCTGCTCTTCGCCACGATCTATACCGCTCTGGGCCCCAACACCCTGCGAGCCAGCGATAGCGAACTGGGGCTTTCGCAATTCACCACGGCGTTTTTCTTCAGCGTCCACACCTTGACCACGGTGGGTTATGGCGACCTGTACCCTCTGGGCTTCTGGCCGAATACGGTGGCGGCCATTGAGGCTGCGCTTGGTTTAATGGGCTTCGCGCTCGCCACCGGCTTGTTATACGCGCGTTTTTCTCGACCGACCGCGCGGCTGCGATTTAGCAGGCAGGCGTTGATGGCCCCGTTCAACACGGGCACCAGTCTGCAGTTTCGCATCGCCAATGAACGGGCCAACGTGCTGATGGAGGTCAGCGCCGACGTGATGCTGATGACCGTGGTCCAGGGCGAAGACGGCCAACTGAAGCGCCAATTCCAGGAACTCAAGCTAGAGCGCGACGGGATCTTTTTCCTGGCCCTAACCTGGACCCTGGTGCATCCTATTGATGAAACCAGCCCGCTATGGGGGAAGGCCGCGACCGATCTGGAAGCGCTGCAAGCAGAGTTGATCATCCTGATCCGCAGCTTCGACGATTCCTTCAGCCAGGTGGTCCATTCGCGGCACTCCTACGTGTGGAAGGAAATACAATGGTCTGCGCGCTTCGCCCCCGCTTTCGAGGTTTCCAAACAGGGCCACATGGTGCTGGACGTTGGCAAGATCAGTGATATTCTGCCAGTGGAACCCACGTAAAGTGAGTCATTTCACAACGCAGTAAGGCAAGTCCCACCTAGGTTTGCAGGGAAAGACCTTAGTGGATGTATGTTTACAACGGCCGATAAGTCTGGTAGATGTCTCTCCATGCCTCGCCCCGGGCGTCGACACCTGCGTTGACCTGGGTCCAAGTCCGGCGCGCGTTTGCGGTTGCGATGCTGCTTTCTGCGGCAGGTCAGGCGGCCGACATTCAGGGCACGATCGTAGTGGAGAGGAAACTAACCAAGCGAAATGTGACTCCCGCCGCCGGTCTCTATCAACGGGTTGTAGCCGTAGAGGTTGGCGCCGACGTTGAGCAGGATCCGCTCGCGTATGAGCGATCACACGTCGTCATCTATCTGGAAGGACAGCCAGATTCCAGGAGGGGGCCAGCGTCCCGGAGTCCGTCAGCGTCGATTGAGCAGAGGGATCGGCGCTTTGTGCCGGATATCGTGACGATACCGGCAAATTCAGTCATCTCCTTCCCCAATTTCGACCCGGTATTCCACAACGTCTTCTCCCTCTCCAAACCCAAGAACTTCGATCTAGGCAATTACGCCAAGGGACAGACGCGTCTGGTCACCTTTTCGCGACCCGGGGTCGTACTGGTCTATTGCCACCTGCATCCGAACATGGCGGCAGCTATCGTGGTTACGCCGAATCAGTTTGCCGCGATTGCCGATGCCAGCGGCAAATTCACCCTGCACGACGTGCCGCCAGGGAAATACACGGTAGTCGCGTGGCACAAGACCGCTGGGATATTTCGTCAAACCATCGAGGTCACCGAAAATGGCGCAAGCGGCGTGCGGTTCCTAGTCCCTCTGCCTGCCGAACCTCTGCCGCCTGAATCTACATCTCACGCCGATCGCGACCACCCGACCGGAGCCGTAGCGAACCGGTAGGGTCGACACAATGCGCTTTGCCACCCGAATCTTTCTATGGTCTTTCCTGCCTTTGGGAATTCTATTGGCGGTTACTTTCTGGGTGGTCCGGAACACGGTGGTATCGACCGTCCGCGAGGGCCTCTTGGCCTCAGTCCGGCAAAACCAACAACTGCTGGTCAGCGAGCATCAGCGAAATGAACGTCAGAGCAGCCGCCTACTGGAAGTCCTCTCGGAAAATCCCTCGCTGAAGGCGGGTCTTCAACTCCTGCGAGACGAGCACGGTTTGAGCCAAGCTGTAACCCAAGGTGAAAACAACCAGGCGCGCGCGACCGTGGAAGACCAGCTCAGTGAGCTTTCGGGAACTCTAGGCTTTGAGTTCGTCGTGGTGTCGGATGTGGCAGGAAAGGCTTTGGCAGGAATCGTAGCAACAGCGTCCGGGTTTGAGCCCGCGAATCTGAGTAAATTCGGGACGCCCCGGTCCGGATTCTTCCAACTCGGCTCGAACTTTTATCAGGTGTATAAGATACCTATCCATCAAGGCGATGAGAGCGTTGGAACGCTGATGGTAGGGGAGCCGTTCGACATCGCGAAGCTTCCAACCCCTGCGGTGTTGCTGCACCGGGGAATACCCGCCGCCTCGAATGCGGCTGGATTTCCGTTGGCCGATTCCGAAAAAGTGTTTGCACGCTGCCAAACCTCGGAGGAATGCGAGTTCCGTCTGCACGGCGCTAGCTACCTGTCGTTACCCTTGCGCGAGTCGCAAAGAGTGGACGCCGGTGCGGATACCCGTACCGACCGCGAAGACGAATTCCAATTGCGAAGTCTGCAAGACCTGGACTCCGCGAGCGCACCTGTGCAGGCCACGCTTCGCGGCGTTTTCTTAACCGCCGAAGCGTCAATACTGGTAGCGGCGTTAGGCATCAGCCTGTTGAGTTCTCGTTCGATCGTCCGGCCGCTGGGTAGCGTGGTGCAGCACTTGCGGGAAGCTGGCAAAACGGGTCGGCTCCCGGAGTTCTCTACAGAAACCCAAAAGGTTCAGGAGATCCACGCATTGATGGACGGCTTCAATCAAGCCTCTTCAGCCGTTCGGCGGTCCCGCGAAGAGTTACTGGCGGCCTATGTGGAGTTTGTGGGGTCGCTGGCGCAGGCGGTGGATGCCCGGGACCCATATACGGCGGGCCACAGCCGACGTGTAAGCCGCTATTCTTGCGCGATCGCGGAACAGATGCAGATTCCCGCCAGGGAACTGGAGACCATTCGTATCGGAGGTCTGCTGCATGACGTCGGCAAGATTGGCATTTCCGATGTCGTGCTGCAGAAGCCGGGTAGGCTTACACCAGAAGAGGACGCTTTGATCCGCCAGCATCCGACCATTGGACGCAGGATTCTGGAAGGCGTCCACGGGTTTGAAGCCTATCTGCCAATCGTAGAATTGCACCACGAGAACTGGGACGGTTCGGGCTATCCGCACGGCTTGACCGCGCCCCAAACTCCTCTGGACGCGCGCATCGTCAAGGTCGCGGACGCCTACGACGCGATGACTTCGGATCGGCCCTATCGCAAGGGCATGGCACATGAGAAAGCCTTAGCCATACTCTCCGAACGCGTGGATATTGAGTTTGACCGCCAGATCGTGGAGACGCTCGCGCGCCTGCCCATCTCGCGGATTCTCGCGGCGGCGGAAAACGGCACGGCGCTCGACGCAGCAGCGGAGCAAAATCTGTCTCTAGAAAATCTTCTGGAAACCCTGCATCGATCCAGCGGCGATTCGCCCTTTCACGAAGGCTCTGCGCTCGCAGCGCACGAAAACAAAACCGGCGAAGCGGTGGCGGCCTCGCGGGAAGGCGACGCATGAGGCTGTGCGCAAGACTGGTCATCGGCTGGGTATGCTGCAGCCTTACCACGTCAGGTTGGGCCCAGGAGGCCGAATCGGGTTTTGATCTGCGGGGCTCGATCAGCACCGAGGGTATGTACAGCCATGCGTTCTCCAGCGCTTCCGGAAACAGTCCGGTCAACGGCGGGTTTCAGACTCTGCTCTATCCGACCTGGAAAGTGAACTCCCACTGGTCGTTTTCCGGAGCAGTTCAGGTGCGATCACAGCCCTATTTCCGCGAGGAGTATTCGGATAGCAAAGCTCGCGCGATCGTCGTCGACGTAGTGCAGGCGAACCTGACCTATTCACGATTTTGGAAGCAGAGCTCGCTTTCGGTCCGTGTGGGTCAGATGACTACTGCATTCGGATCGTTCATGCTGCGCTACGATCCTGCGTCAAACTACGTTGTCGATCTGCCTCCCACCTACGGTTACTACTACAAGCCGGTAACCAGCCTCGGACTGTTGGGCGCGCAAGTGGACGCCACAGTAAAAAGGTTCGACCTCCGCGCGCAGATCTCCAATTCGTCGCCTGCCAATCCGCGGACGCCCTTCGATCACGACCAGTACGCCACCTGGACGGCTGGCGCGGGGTTCACGATTCAACAAGGCTTCAGAATTGGTACATCGGTCTACCGGGGTCCGTATCTGGATCGTCAGTATCCATACTTTTTCCGGGGTGAAGCCGACCCGAAGTCTCTGCCCGCGACTGCCTACGGCCTGGACGTCCAATGGGGGCGGGGTGCCTGGAATGCCTCGGGCGAACTGCAGCATTTTTCGATGGCGTATCACGTGATCCCGACCTTCACGGAACATTCAGGCTATGCGGAACTCCGGCGGACACTCACACCGCGCTGGTACGCCGCAACCCGCATCAGCTATCTGCGCGCCAGCGCTTTTCGCGGCTCCCAGATCTACGAACTGGTGGCAGGCTATCGTCCGAACCGTTATCAACTGCTCAAGTTCGGCTACCAGATCCAGCAGGGGTCGGCCATACGAGGCACGCTGCAGAATGGGGCGGTGGTGCAATTGGTGACAACGTTCCATGCGCTATCCTTGGCTGGGAAGTAAGCTCGGACGCTGAAGTGAGCTCGTAAGGAGAACCCTGTCGGAAGAAAAGCGGCAACCTACCTCCTGCGGCGCAAGGTAGCGCAAGGCCTCCAAAGTGTAGTACCCTTGTAATTCCTGCCCTCTCCGGAATCGGGGATGGTAGAGCTATCGCCAGACGCAAGTCCCAGGTAGGCCCCGGTGGAACGAACTACGGGAGCGGCCTAAAACAAGCCATCCGGTTTAGCAATTGGTTAGAGGATTCCTATGTACGCAGTCATAGAAACGGGCGGAAAACAGTATAAAGTGATGCCGGGTTCGTCGTTTGAAGTGGAGACGCTGGAGGGCGAAGTCGGTTCTCAGGTCGAATTCACCAAGGTCTTGGCCCTCGCCGATGGCGATCAGGTCAAGGCTGGCACTGCCGTTGCCGGAGCCAAGGTAGTGGGCACAATCGAGCGCCACGGGCGCGGCGAGAAGACCATCGTGTTCAAGTTCAAGCGCAAGAAGCAGTATCGCCGCACGCAGGGCCATCGCCAGAACTTCACGCGCGTCGCAGTGAACGAGATCGTCGCCTAAGCGGCAGACATCCGAATCGCAACAGATCAAATTTAGACAGGTGTTTTATGGCACATAAAAAAGGTTTAGGCAGTTCCAAAAACGGCCGCGATTCAAATGCCCAACGGTTGGGCGTGAAGGCATTTGGCGGCCAGTTGGTCCCCGGCGGGTCGATCATTGTGCGGCAGCGCGGCTCCAAGATTAAGCCCGGCCTGAATGTCGGCATCGGCAAGGATGACACGTTGTTCGCCAAGGTCACCGGCGTAATCGTATTCCGCGACCGCGGCCGGATGGGCAAGTTCGTCAACGTCACCGCAGCCGTAGCTGAATAATTTCGGGCCAGGGATTGGGCGCCAAGAGGCCGAAACCGGCCTCGACGTCAGGTCACTGGCCCTTCGTGTGTCTGGTGGAATATGGGTAACCGCTCCCTATGGTCGCGGCTCAGTAACTGGCTATAAGCGGAAAAGGTCGATACTGAGCCACGACCATAGGGAGCGGTTGCTGGAATCATCCACGCAGCCCCAAGCAGGTATTTGTGTTTATTGATGAAGTCATAATTCGGGTCAAAGCCGGCGACGGCGGCAACGGAATTCTTGCGTTCCGGCGCGAGAAGTTCGTCCCCAAAGGCGGACCCAGCGGCGGCGACGGTGGCCGCGGCGGCACCGTGACCCTGGTCGGCAGCCAGCACTACAATACGCTGCTGCACTTACGATTCAACCCCGAACACACCGCCCAGCGCGGACGGCACGGCGAGGGCAGCAACAAAAAGGGTGCCGAAGGCTACTCGGTCGACGTCGCCGTGCCGGTTGGAACGGTCGTCTACGACGCTGAAACCGGCGACCTGCTCCACGATTTCACGCAGAACGGTGATCGCTTTATCATCGCCAGAGGAGGACGAGGCGGACGCGGCAACGCGCGCTTTGCGTCATCGACCCATCAAGCGCCGGAAGAGCACGAAGATGGCAAACCGGGCCAGGAACGACGCCTCCGACTCGAACTGAAGCTTTTAGCCGACGTGGGTCTGGTCGGGTTCCCGAATGCCGGGAAGTCGACGCTGATCTCTCGGATCTCGGCCGCACGCCCCAAGGTGGCCGACTATCCGTTCACTACACTGGAACCGCATCTGGGTGTCGTAACCCTGAACAGCGGCGCATCCAGCGATGACTACCGCACATTTGTAGTTGCGGATCTTCCAGGCTTGATCGAGGGCGCACACGAAGGCCACGGCCTGGGCATCCAATTCCTGCGCCACATCGAACGCACCCGACTTCTTGCTCACTTGGTTGACGTTTCCGAAAGCACGGGCCGCGACCCGGTGAAGGATTTTAAGATCATCCTCAAGGAACTGGCCGCGTTCAGCGCGGAACTTGCCGCCAAGCCGATGATCGTAGTCGCCACCAAGATCGACGCCGCGCAGGACCCAGCTCGTGTCAAAGCGCTCGAAAAGCACGCTAAGAAGATGAAGCTGCCGTTCTTCAAAATCTCCAGCGCGACCGGCGAGGGTATCGACGAACTAAAGCGCGGGATGGCGGAACTGGTGTTGGCTCCAATCACTGACGAAGCTCCTATAGCATAGGACCCGTGGGGTTCAACAGCTACCCGTTTGAAGCAAGCTCTGCCTTTCGACTCCTTGCGCTTGTGGCCAATTTCCGCAGTGCCGACGATCCTGGCATGATCAATTAAGGCGATGCCTCTAGTACGGCTTTCGCCTTGATCGAGCACAAGGAGCACGCGAGCATGAAACCGAAGAACACGATCTGCATTTGGTTCAACAAGGATGCGCTTGAGGCGGCGAGCTTCTATGCCGCTACCTTCCCGGATAGTAAAGTAACTGGGGTCCACAATGCGCCCAGTGACTATCCGAGCGGCAAACAGGGCGATGTCCTGACCGTGGAGTTCACTGTCCTCGGCATTCCCTGCCTCGGCCTTAACGGCGGACCGGCATTCAAGCACACCGAGGCTTTTTCCTTCCAGATCGCGACGGACGATCAGGAAGAGACCGATCACTACTGGAACGCGATTGTCGGCAATGGCGGCGCGGAAAGCGAATGCGGATGGTGCAAGGACCGCTGGGGCCTCTCCTGGCAGATCACCCCGCGGACGTTAATGGATGCGCTTGATGTGGGCGGAGCTGAGGCCAAGCGAGCCTTCGAGTCGATGATGACGATGAAGAAGATCGACGTCGCGGCCATCGAATCAGCACGCCGAGGTTGACGGGAATAGTGCACCTAGGCGGCTCTGCCAACGTTTTATGAATGCCCAGGAGGAGCTGAATGAATCGGTTTGGTCAGGCGATTATCACCGCTGTTTTCTTACTCTTTCCGTGTGTGGGAGGCGCGCAGCCGAAACTGGCGTTCGAGGTAGTTTCCATCAAGCCGGTGCCCCGGCCGACACCTACGACCGTCCGAGACGGCACTTCTCGAATTGCCTTCAACATCGAAGCTGACCGTCTAGAGATCACAGGGTACTCGCTGACTTCGGTCTTGACGCGAGCATTTCGAGTCGAGATCCCTCAAGTCGATATGCACGCTTCCAATGTCACCCAGAGTTTCGAAATACTGGCGAAGCTTCCGGAAGGAGCCACGCGAGTGCAGGTACCAGAAATGCTTCAAACGATGCTTAAGGAGAGGTTTAAGCTTTCCTACCACCGCGAGAACCGCGAATACGAGGTGACCGTTGTGACGGTCGGGAAGAGTGGTATGAAATTGCAGCGCCTCCCCAACGGCACCAAACCGACGTCCACATCCAAGAACCTCGGCGGGGATATCACCCGATCTACCCTGACCGGCAACTTGTCCAGTTTGTTTCCTGTGATGAAACGGGGCTGGAGGAGGGAATGTACACCTGGGTTCAGGATCAGGCTCCATCCGCTGAAGGCGTTACGTTTGAAGACAGCTTGCGAGAATCCTTCCAAATCATGATCGACGCAGCTGGCTTGAAGTTGGAGGTACGCAAGATGTTTAAGGAAACGATCGTCGTCGACCATTTGGAAGCAATGCCGACGGAGAACTGACGGGATCGGCCGAGAATCGCCCCCTAAATCAACCGCCAAATTCCCTCGCTCCACCCCTTTCACCCCGTGCTACAGTAGTATGTTTGGCCTGTGTGCAGTTCCGCGTGGGTCCGGGTGGATCTTCTAGCTTAGATCCTGCCTTGGCTTAGTTGTTCGATAGCGGATTTTTTGGAAGCTGTGCACTGGACAAGAACCCTGCAATCGTTTCTAAAACCATTTGGAATCGGTAGCTAAGAACTGGATTGGTGTCCCCTAGTTTTGGGGCGGTGGAGGATTGTCAAATAATGTCTGATAAAGTGCGACATATATTCACGTCGGAATCGGTGAGCGAAGGCCACCCCGATAAGATGGCGGACCAGATTTCTGACGCCGTATTGGACGCGATTCTCGCCGTCGATCCGACTGGCCGCGTAGCGTGCGAAACCCTGGTCACCACAGGGCTTTGCATCGTCTCCGGCGAAATTACGACCACGGCTGTATTGGACATCCCGAAGCTGGCCCGCGGTGTGATCGCCGACATCGGTTTCACGGATGCCAAGATGGGCTACGATGCCAAGACCTGCGGTATCGTCAATCTGATTCAGACTCAGTCACCCGACATCGCAATGGGCGTGGATACGGGCGGCGCGGGCGACCAGGGCCTGATGTTCGGCTACGCTTGCGACGAGACCGAAGAATTGATGCCCCTGCCGATCATGATGGCGCATAAGCTGGTGGAACAGCAGAGCAACATTCGCCGCACCGGCAAGCTCACCTACCTGCGCCCCGACGCCAAGAGCCAGGTCAGCGTGGAATACGATGGCGACAAGCCGGTTCGTATCGATGCCATTGTGATTTCCACTCAGCATGATGACGACGTGACCACCGAACAGTTGCGCGCCGACGTCAAGAAGCACGTGATTGACCCGATCATCCCTTCCGGCATGGTCGATTCCAACACCAAGTATCACATCAACCCGACCGGCCGCTTCGTCATTGGCGGACCGCACGGCGACACCGGCCTCACTGGCCGCAAGATCATCGTCGACACGTACGGCGGCATGGGCCGTCACGGCGGTGGCGCGTTCTCCGGCAAGGATCCCACAAAGGTCGACCGTTCGGCCTGCTACTTCGCCCGCTACATCGCGAAGAACCTAGTTGCTTCTGGCCTGGCGTCGCGCGTCGAAGTGCAGTTGGCCTACGCGATCGGCGTAGCTGAGCCGGTTTCGGTCGCGGTCAACGCGTTCGGCACCAGCAAGCTCTCCGAAGAGAAACTGGTCAGCATCGTGCGTGCGAACTTCGACATGACGCCGAAGGGCATGATCAATACCCTGAAGCTGCGCCGTCCGATCTTCCGTCCCACGTCGTTCTACGGCCACTTCGGCCGCACCGGCGAAGGCTTCACCTGGGAAGCGACGGACAAGGCCAACGATCTGAAGGCCGCTGGCGCTAAGTAGAAGTAGTTGCACTCGGCGGTACGGTTCCCACGTTATTCTGGGAACTGTACCGCCGAACTCATTTGTACGAACCCCCTCGTCCGCCGTTGATTTTTTGGAGACTCTAGCCGTGGCACTTATTGAAGGTTGCAAACATTCGCTTGACATCACGATCCCCGTGGAAGACATCGCCCAGGAGACTGAGCGGGTTGCCGCCAAAGTCCAGGCGAAGGTCCGCCTGCCGGGTTTCCGTCCGGGCAAGGCGCCCCTCAGCATCGTCAAGACGAAGTTTGCTTCTGAGATCCGCCAGGATGTAATCGAAGCGCTGTTGCCGAAGTTCTTTCACGCGGAAGCGGCCAAAGAAAATCTGCAAGTGGTCGGCCAGCCGAACGTGAAAGACCTCCACTTCCACGACAATGAGCCGCTGCACTTCAAGGCCGAATTTGAAGTCGCCCCGGAAGTTGAATTGGGCGAATATCGCGGCGTCACCATCCACTACTCCGAGCCTGTAGTAAGCGAGGCGGACATTCAAGAGCGTTTGGATAAAGTCCGCGAGCAGAAGGCCGAATACGTCAACGAGGAGCCGCGGGCTCTGGTCGATGGCGACTATGCCGTCGTATCGCTGGAAAGCCTGTCGGGCGTAGCGGAGAAGATTTCGCAGGATGAATTGATGCTGCAGATCGGCGACGAATCGACGCTATCGGCCTTCAGCGAGAATCTTCGCGGGGCCTCTCCGGACGATGCACGCGAGTTCGACATCACTTACCCGGAAGAGTACGACCGCAAGCATCTGGCCGGTCGCACTGTGAAATTCAAAGCCGTAGTAAAGGCCGTGCGCCGCAGGGAACTGCCGGAAGCCAATGACGAATTCGCGAAGGATCTGGGCGATTTCCAGACCATCGACGAATTCAAGGAAACGCTGCGTAAAGGCATCTTCCAGGAACGCGAGCAGAGTGCGCAGGAAGAAGCCAAGAACCAGATCCTGGATAGGTTGGTCGAGACTCACGACTTCGCGGTACCGGACGCCTACGTGGACCGTCAGATCGAAATAACGGTGCAGAATCAGCTGCGCTCGCTGGCGGCGCAAGGCATCGACCCCAGCCAGTTGAAGCTGGACTGGGCCAAAGTTCGCGAAACCCAGAAGGACCGAGCTATCAAGGACGTCAAGGCCTCTCTGCTGCTCGACAAGATCGGCGAAAAAGAATCCATCGCGGCGACGCAGGACGAAGTCGACCAGGAAGTGCAGCGCATCGCCAAGCAGGAGCGTGAAACGCTTGCTCTGACGCGTGCGAAGCTGCAAAAGGACGGCACCATCGGCCGCATTGCCGGGCACATTCGCACGGAAAAGACCTTAGCGCTGTTGTTTGAACAAGCTCGCAAGGAAGCCGTCCCGCCGAAGACCGCCGAATAGTTCTCCGCCAGATGCGGTGCATGCTGTACCGTGGAGGGATGCGGGTCGGCATAGCTTTGGCTTTTCTTGTGATCGTCGGGTGGGCGCAAGCCCCGGCAAAGCTCCCGCAGTCCGAACTCGATTCCTTCGAAAAAGTCTGGACCACCATCCGCAATTCGCACTGGGAAGCCAAGCCAGGGGGGCTCGATTGGGATGCGATTCATGCCGAGTTTCGTCCTCGGGTGGAACGCGCCGCGACCCCGGAACAGGCTCGCGCGATTACGCAGGAGATGCTGGCCCGTCTTCAGCAAACCCATTTCGGCATTGTCCCAGCGGCGGTTTATTCGGCAGCATATGAGGCTCCCGACTCGACTACTACAAGTTCTGGAGTAACTGGTATCGACCTCAGAGTGCTGGATGGCGACGCAGTCGTCACTTCGGTCGACCCTGGATCGCCAGCCGAATACGCGGGCGTGCGTCCAGGTTGGATCATCGCGAGCATAGGAGGCATATCTATCAAACCTCTGATTAAGGCAGCGCAATCCGGACCGTCGAATAAATCCTCCAATCTGCAAGAACTGTATTTGACCCGATCTCTGCTGGCTCGATTGACGGAACCCTCAGCAAACGGACGCGAGACGATTTTCATAGATGGCTCTGGAAAATCCATTCCCTTGAAGCTCGAATTGGCCAAGCCCAGAGGCCAGCTCGCGACGTTGGGCAATCTTCCCGCAAGCCCGGTATGGTTTGAAGATCGTGCTCTTAAGACGTCTGGGGAAGCCTTTGTCGAATACCTGCATTTCAACGAATTCCTGGACATCCCCCGGTTGATGCCTGCGTTTCAGAAGAGTGTTCAGGCGTGTCTGCCCAAAGCGTCCACAGCGTGCCACGGCCTGATCATCGACCTTCGCGGCAACCCCGGCGGGATCGGCGCCATGGCGATGGGTATGGCTGGCTTTCTGGTGGATCAGCCGAATCAAAAGCTCGGCACCATGTATATGCGGGACGCGACGCTTAACTTCGTCGTCAATCCGAGGGCCGATGTCTATACTGGACCAGTCGCCATCCTGATCGATGCCACCTCAGCCTCCACATCCGAGATATTCGCAGGCGGCTTACAGGATTTGCATCGGGCCAGGGTGTTCGGAGCGCATAGCGCGGCGGCCGCTCTGCCGTCGGTCTTTGAACGTCTGCCAAATGGCGACGGATTTCAGTACGCGGTCGCAAACTACATCTCGCAAGGCGGCAAGCCGTTGGAGGGCCTCGGCGTGACTCCTGACGAAGAGGTTCGCTTGACGCGCAAAGGCTTGCTGGCCGGACACGACGACGTGATCGACGCTGCGATCCGTTGGATCGAAACCACCCAGGCCGCAGCCCCTGCTAAAAGGACCGCAAAATGACGATGGCAAAACGTATGCCTAGGCGAACACTCTTGACTGGTGTTGCGGTTGCGATCCTCTACTGCATCAGTACCCTCGCGGCCTTCGCCGCTGACCCGCCAACAGCCGAAGCAATCTTGGACCGCTACGTGGAGGTAACGGGCGGCAAGCAGGCCTATCAAGCCCGCAAGAGCGAAATCATGCACGGAACCCTCAGCTATCCGGCGCAAGGCATCAGCGGCGCGGTCGTGCGCTACGAAGTGGAGTCCGGTCTACACTACACCTCGGTTACGATCCCCGGTCTGGGTGCGATTGAGGAGGGCATTAAGGACGGCGTCGCATGGGAGCGAACGGACCTGTTGGGCGCGCGCATCAAAGATGGGGCCGAGCGTGGCCAGGCCTTGCGCGACGGAGCGCTAAATGCAACCGCGCAGTGGCGGGACCTTTTCCCGAAAATTAAGCTAGCGGGCACGGAGGCGGTGAACGGCGAAGAATGCTACAAGGTCGTATTAACCCCCGCCGATGGCTCCGCGGAAACGATGTTTTTTTCCGTCAAGACCGGGCTCGCGCTTAAGGCCATCCTGGTCGCGAATTCACAAATGGGGGATGTCCCAGTCGAGGTCTTGATGTCCGATTACAAACCCTTCGGAGGCATTTTGGAAGCGACAAAGGTCTCGCAGAAAGCCGCTGGCCAAGACTTTGTAATCACAATCCAGAGCCTGGAGACCAATGTGGAGATTCCTACGTCACGCTTTGATTTCCCACCCGACGTGCAGGCCATCCTGCAAAAGTTACGCAAGTAACTTTTTGCATGCAGTTTAACTGCAGGCGACTAAATTTCGCCTTCAGGAGCAGCAGATCTAAGGAAAAGCCTGGTGCGGCAGCTACGGCAACGGTGCGGCCAACGTCCCACCATTCGATAGAGAGTCGCTAATAACCCATCATCCTTGCCGCGTCGAATGTCGGAGGAGCCACACTTCGGACACAGCACCCGAGATGCCTCGGCCTTGCTCACGTCCTTCTCCTTCTGTTCTCGCATGTATCCCGTAGACAGACGTATGCAGAATAGCACGTCTGGCCGACACTCAGGGGGGTACCTGCCACCCTACTTTGTGACCCCGGCCTTCTTAAAGTCCCCGGCCTTGAAATAAGAAATGGTGGACGGATCGATCCACTTTTTTACCACTGCGTTCAGTTGTGCCACCGTAGCGTTGCGAATGGCATTTTCCAGGTTGATCTCGCGCTGCATAGTTCGGCCTAATTCGGCTTGACGCGCCAGTTGGCTCGCGAGGGTTCCATCCTGTGCGCGGCTGATCTGAGAATCCTGTAGATACGCACTTTTGGCGATCGCGACCTCTTCTGCCGTGAATCCTTGCGCCAGTAATTTGGCGAGTTCATCTTTGAACGCAGCCTCGACTTTGAGCACGTTTTCCGGGTTGGCGATGGCACCGGCGGAGAATCGTGCGAGCTTCTCAGTTGCGCCTGCGCTAAAGCCGCTATTGACACCGTAGCTCAGTCCTTCGGACTCGCGAATGCGCTTCCACAAACGGCTCTTGGAATCCCCTCCGATCATCTGATTCGCCAGGAACAGCAGCGGATAATCGGGGTCCTGCTGATCCATCGCGATGGTTGTGATGGCCGTGAAGTAGGCGTTGGCCTTGTCCGGAGCCTCAAACATCTGGTTGACTGGCGCGATCTTGCTCCAATCGCGCGTGATCAACTGGTATGGCTTCGGACTCTTCCAATTTCCGAACAACTGCCCGAGCAGCGTGCGAACCTCCGTTGGATCGAAATCGCCAACGATGGCGATCTCCCCATTCGACGCGCCGTAAAAATCTTTGTAGAACTGCTTGGCCTGGTCCAGCGTTACCGCCTTTAACTGTGCAATCGACTCGTCGATCGACAGCACCGCGCGCGGATCACTCGCAGGATACGGATAGATGTGTTTATTGCGTGCAATCGAGGCGATCGTTTGTGGTTCGCTACGCTGCGACTCCAGTTCCGCAATGCCCGCCAGACGAACTTCCTCAAAGTCGCTTTCCGGAAACGAAGGCTGCTGCAGAATTTCCGCCGCAAGCTTTAAGGAATCGATCAAGCCTGCACGAACGGTATTAATAGACGCAGATGCGGAACTCGTTCCGCCATCCACGCCAACCTGAGCTTTCAGGCGGTCAAATTCATCGTGCAGTTGCTGGCGCGTATGTTTGGTGGTGCCGCGCATCAGCATGGACCCCGCCATCGAAGGAGCAATGCCTTTGTTCATCAGCGCGTTTAGCGACCCGAAGTGAAATTGCATGGACGCGACCACGGTTCCGCCTCGCGTCTTCTTCGGCAACAGCACTAGCTTGATGCCGCTAGGCAGCGTGATTCGCGAAACCCGAGTTTCAATATTCGCCGGTGATGGATCGAAAGCTTCACCCGCCTCCACTGGCGGTTTCCCTTTGTAGCCTTCCAGAGTAAGCGCCAGATTTGGCGCGGCCGGAATATCCGCTCGCTTCGGCACAACCGAAACCGGGAAAAAACGACCCGTGGTTCGGTTGGATGCCACCAGATACTTTTGCGCCACTCTCGCGACGTCTTCCGGCGTCACCTTTTCCAACTCATCCCGACCCAAGAACAGCAGCCGCCAGTCCCCGGAACCGATCGTTTCACTCAAGGCAACGCCGAGGCTGGATGGGTCGTTCATCGCCAACTCAAAATTCTTCAGAATGCGAGTCTTCGCCCGATCGACTTCCACCTTGCTTGGCGGCTCCGTGGCGACGCCGTCGATGATTTTCAGGACAGTCGACTCCACGTCGGCGAAGTTTTGATCCTTTAGCAACTCAGCCGACACCAGGAACATGCCGGGGTCGTGCACTTCCATCTCGTCAGCCGAAACCGACGTCGCCTTCTTGGTCTCTACCAGCGCCTTATGCAAACGGCCCGATGGGGAGTCACCCAGGATGAACGACAACACGTCGAAAGCCGCAGAATCCGGATGCGACGCAGCGGGAATGTGATAGCCAATAATCAGAGCCTGCGTGTCACCCACGCGACGCAGCACCACCTCACGCTCACCATCTTGCGGAGGCTCAGCCGTGTACTCCTGGTCCAGTACGCGGGTCGGTTTCGGCAGTACACCGAACAGCTCATTGATCCAGCCCAGCGTCTTCGCGGGATCGAATTTCCCTGCCACCACCAACACAGCGTTATCCGGCTGATAGTACTTGTGATAAAAAGCCTGCAATCGCGGGATCGGTACGTTTTCAATGTCGCTGCGCGCGCCGATCGTGCTGTGGCCGTAGTTATGCCACAGGTAAGCCGTACTCAACACGCGTTCATAAAGGACGCTGCTCGGATTGTTTTCGCCGCTTTCAAACTCATTGCGGACCACGGTCATCTCGGTATCCAGATCCTGCCGTGAGACGCGGGAATTGACCATGCGGTCGGCTTCCAAATCGAGCGCCCATCGCAGGTTGTCATCGGTAGCCTGAAAGGTCTCGAAATAATTGGTCCGATCAAACCAGGTGGAGCCGTTGAAATCCGCGCCGTGTGCTCGTAGCTCGCCCATAATTTCATTGCGGCGCTGCGTGCCCTTGAACAGCATGTGTTCCAACAGATGTGCCATTCCGGTCTCGCCGTAACCTTCGTGCCGTGACCCAACCAAATAGGTCACGTTCACCGTGAGCGTCGGTTTGGAGGCGTCTGGGAACAGCAGCACCCGAAATCCGTTCGTCAGCCTGTACTCGGTGATACCTTCCACCGAAGTCACCATGGCGGGGGCCGGAGGCGCAGCAATCGCTTTTGCGACTGCGACGGCCGGGGCCTGCGCGTGGAGCGCAGGAGAGATCAGACCTATCAACAATGCCGCACACGCGGCCCTTTTGATAGAGACTTTGTATTCGGAAAGCGTAGCGAGATCAGACAGCATTCTCATGCCCATAGGCTATCATCGAACGCGAGTTTCCGTCGGGCGGTCCAGTATGAATAGAGTGAATGAGCCGATTGCATCAGGTGTTCCATCAACCCGAGAGCCTCGCGGTGCGAAGCCCCGTGAAGGTCCAGTACGATTCTCGGCCTTAGAACCCACAAGCAGCAATGACCCGGGTCCCTGCTGCTGCGTTGGTCCACCTGAACTCATCGCCGTCCAAGCTACTATGGGGATCGTGAGCGAATCTTCTTCCACTGATCAACCCGCGAATCCATCAGCCGAGCAATCCTACAGTGCTCCGCGCGTGGCGCTGAACCGCATTTACACCAAGCGCGGCGACGGAGGGGACACGGCGCTCGCAGGCGGCCAGCGGCTTCCGAAAGATGCTCCTCGAATTGATGCGTATGGCACTGTTGACGAACTGGGCGCGTTTGTGGGTCTGGCTTGGGTGACCTGCGACGAGTGTGCGAAACAAGCTCCACGTTTGCAGGAACTATCAGCAATCTTGCATCGCGTTCAGCATGAACTTTTCAATCTCGGTTCGATTCTTGCGACCCTACCTGCCGATGTTCACCCCAAGCAGGCTCGCGTCACCGACGCCGACGTGACGCAGTTGGAACAAGAGATCGATCGGATGAACAGCGAACTGACCCCTCTGCGCAGCTTTGTCCTGGCAGGCGGCACGCGCTTGAATGCTGAGTTACACGCTGCAAGAACCATCTGTCGCCGCGCCGAGCGTTTGCTGGTCGCACTCGCGCGCACGGAAGAGGTACCTGCAGAGACCGTCCGTTATCTCAATCGCCTAAGCGACGCACTCTTTGTTTGGAGCCGCTGGGTCAATGTAATCCTGGGCGCACCCGAGGTTCTGTGGCAGCCGAATCAGGCGGCTTCAGGCAAGAAGTAGGCTAGCTTAGCCGCTGCCTTCGGCGGCGAATAAACTGTCTCGTCCGCTCCTGGGGTAAAACCCTACCTCTTGCAATAGGGTGATCCCACTACGCAGCCCTACAGGTCTGAAATGGGTCCGCCGATGCTACTAGAGACCACGTACTCTGGGCGGAGAAACTATGCGAAAGAAGAATTTTGGAACAGTGCTGGGAATCGCGCTGGTGGTAGCTCTGGTTGCGACCGGCGTGTTCTACGGGCTCTTTGTCTCAAAATTGAAGAGCGCGGAAGAGCCGGGCACAACCCTGGTGATCGCGGCCAAGCCTATGCCGGCGGGAACCGTACTTACTTCCGCTGACGTCAAGACCATTCGTTGGTCGGCAGCGACGCTTCCTGTGGGTGCATTTGAGCACATCGATCAAGTTTCCGGGAAAACACTATTTGACGGTGTAGGCGAGGGCGAGCCGTTATTGGCTGCGCGTCTGGCCTCTCTAGATGGCACAGGCGGAAGCGTGGGAGTTCCATCGGGGATGCGTGCGGTTTCGGTCCACGTGACAGACTCCAGCGGCGTCGTAAGCCTGCTGCGCGCCGGTCACAAAGTGGACGTCCAGGTGTTGGTATCTCCAGGCAAAAACGGAGAGAAGGCGCAGTTGCGGACGGCGATCGAGAACCTGGAAGTATTGAGCGTCAACCCAAAAAACGATCAAAGCTCGCAGGGCTACAACCTCCCAGTGGTTACGCTGCTGGCGAAACCGGACGATGCCGACGTTCTTGCGCTGGCCGACTCAGGCGCGAGAGTTCGCCTGACGCTCCGCAATGCGCTGGATAGCGAGTCGCACCCGCGCACCGCAGTATCGCTGAGTCATGTAATGCAGACAGGCAATTAGCGCTTCTTTGGTCTAGCCCATGCTGATTCTCTCTATCCTCGGGTTCTTCGTTCTAATCTTCCTGGTGGCGATCATCACGGTCGCCATCGCCTGGATGGTCTTCCTACGGGAGGCGTCGGAAGTGGGCACCGCGGTTGGGGAAGGGGTGGGGGCTGAGGAAAAGCTGGGGATAGATCGGGCCGGTGCGGGTTTCGACGAGACGGTTATAGAAGACGAGTCTCCTCTGTTTCGCAACGACCGGCTTAGCACATTGAACTTCTGGGACAATCTGCTCACGCGGTTCGATTTCATCGAAATTTTGAAGCTGCGGTTGGCCCAAGCGGAACTGGATTGGAACGTTGGCCGAGTCACCCTCACGATGCTATTGTGCGGGACCATTGCGTTTTTGCTCGCCCAAAGCGTGCTGCCTGTCTGGGCGGCTGTGCCCGTGGGCATTGCGGTGGCGATGGCGCCCTATGGTTACATCTTGCGGGTCCGCGATCGCCGTTTTCGCAAGTTTCAGGAGGTTTTCCCCGACGTTCTAGACTCTCTGGCGCGCGCCTTGCGTGCGGGCTATCCGCTTTCGGCGGCGTTTGAATTGGTCGCCAACGAGACACCCGCCCCGGTTGCGGCGGAGATGAAGAAAGTCGCAGTGGAGGCGAATCTCGGCATGGGATGGCAACGCGCTCTGGAGAATTTGGGACAGAGAATGCCCTTACTGGAAGTCAACCTATTCGGAGCGGCGGTCACGTTACACGCGCGAACCGGCGGGAAACTTAGCGAAGTCATGACGGGGTTGGCCGAGACCATGCGGGAAAGCCTGGCCCTGGAGGGCGAGGTTCGAGCGTTGGCGGCCCACGGAAAGCTGACCGGTCTAATTCTGACCATTCTGCCCATCGCCATTGCCATCATGATGTTGATTGTCAGTCCGAATTATATGTACGTGCTGTACGAACATCCCATGGGCAAGACGCTGATTGCGGCGGCCATCGCCTGCTTGGTGCTCGCGCACTTCATCATTCGCAAGTTAGTGGACATTCGTATTTGAAAGTTTAGCAATGAGTCCATCTTTACTACTCATCTCGTTTTTCTTGTTTACGCTGGCAAGCATGAGCGCCGCACTGTACATCTTCATTTTGAAGCCTGCCGCTGCTGCTGGAGATGCAGGCGCGTCCACAATCCCCTCCGCCCTGAACGAACCCGATTTACCCATGGCCCAGGCTGCGGTGTTGCAAGGATTCGCGAGCTTAGGCGCCGCACTCCCGCCTGCGATTGCTCGTCGGGAAGCGGCCAGACGAGCCCTATTGTTAGCCGGATTCCGGTGGCCATCGGCCGTCTCGACGTTTCTTGGGATCAAGTGCGCGACAGCTTTTACTCTTGGACTGACGGGTGCCTGGGCCTCGGTGACGTTCGGCAACGGCGATAATACGGCCATTGCGGCCCTAAGTGGGATCGGTTTTGGATTCCTGCTTCCCGACCGAGTCCTGGGGAGGATCGCCCACAGTCGCGGAGCCCGGATGCGCCGCGCTCTACCTGCGGCCCTGGATTTAATGGTGCTGGCGATTGAAGCTGGGCAGGGCCTCGACTCCGCGATTATGGAAACCAGCCGAGGACTGCGAACCACACATCCTGAGCTGGCGGGTGAGTTCCGGCAACTCTCGCTAGAACTGCGAGCCGAGGCTTCCCGCATCGATGCGCTCCGCAACTTCGCGGCACGCACGGCCGACAGCGAGATTCGCAAGTTTACGGTTCTCTTGATGGACACGGATCGCTTCGGATCGAGCCTGGGTCCTGCATTGAGGACACACGCTCATTTCCTGCGCACCCGATTCAGGCAAATGGCGCAGGAACGTGCTCGTAAGGTTGGGGTAAAGCTCATTTTCCCCGTCTTTTTCCTTATTTTCCCATCGGTGATTCTTGTCACATTGGGTCCTGCGGTCATCATGATCTTCTCGCAGATGTCCAGCTTGATGGGAATGTAGCGCTGGCTGCGAACACTCTCCGAACAAGTCTCCGCAAAAAAGAAAAGTCCCGGACATACGCCCGGGACTGATGCAGAAGCTCGATCTCTTTACTTGGGCTGCGCGGTCGTTCGTAGATACGGCTTGACGGTCTTGAAGCCCGGGAACTTTTCACTCGCCTGTTCATCGGATACCGATCCAGCGATGATCACGTCGTTGCCGGGCTTCCAGTTCACTGGTGTCGAGACCGGGTGCTTCGCGGTCAGCTGCATGGAATCGAGGACGCGCAAAACCTCGTCGAAGTTGCGGCCGGTAGACATCGGGTAGACCAGAATCAGCTTGATCTTCTTATCGGGACCGATCATGAACACGCAGCGCACGGTGGCGTTGGTGGCTGGGGTGCGGCCCTCGGATGTTTCGCCGGCGTCGGCTGGCAGCATGTCGTAGAGCTTCGCGATGGCCAAGGTCGGATCGCCGATCATCGGGTAGTTGACCTTGTGGCCCTGCGTCTCTTCAATATCCGCCGCCCACTTGCTATGACTGGTCACGGGGTCGACGCTGAGGCCGATAATCTTGGTGTTGCGTTTCTTGAACTCCGGCTCCAGGCCAGCCATATAGCCCAGTTCCGTGGTGCAGACCGGAGTAAAGTCTTTGGGGTGGGAAAACAGAATCGCCCAACCATCGCCGATCCACTCATGAAAATCGATGGGACCCTGCGTGGTTTCGGCCTTAAAATTTGGCGCAATATCGTTGATGCGTAGAGACATAATCGGTTCCTTGAACTGCTGGCTCCTTGTGAAATGAGAAACGGATGCAGTAGATTCGATGCCGGAAGCATAGGTTTCGATGCTCCAAACCGGATTCTTACTCGCCCTTCAGTCTATCGCACTGTCCTGGCGGCAATGATCGATGATCGACACACATCACTAGCGTCTGCTACCACGCCGATGCTTCAATGGGAGAATCCTCTATGCCTTCCGCATTTATCTGTCAGGGCGTTCGTACGCCTATCGGCCGTTTCGCCGGAGCGCTCAGCACGGTTCGGGCCGACGATCTTGCCGCGCATCCGCTGATCGCACTCAAAAAGAAATTCCCCAACGCCGACTGGGCCGCGATTGATGAAGTCTATTACGGCTGCGTGACGCAGGCGGGTGAAGATAACCGCAACGTCGCGCGCATGTCACTGTTGCTGGCGGACCTTCCCATGACTGTTCCTGGTGTGACGGTTAATCGCCTGTGTGCGTCTGGTATGGAAGCAGTCGCAGCCGCAGCGCGCGCCATCGGAACCGGTGAAATGTCGCTGGCCATCGCGGGCGGCGTTGAGAGCATGAGCCGTTCGCCTTGGGTAATGGCGAAACCCACATCCGCCTTCGCGCGCGACCCGCAGGTGTTTGACACTACGCTGGGGTGGCGCTTCGTCAATCCGCTGATGGAGCAGAAATACGGCACGATCTCGATGGCGGAGACGGCGGAGAACGTCGCCGAGAAGTACAACGTCAGTCGCGAGTCGCAGGATAAATTCGCTCTAGCATCGCAGCAGAAGGCCGCGAAGGCGAAGGCCGCTGGAGTGTTCGCCGAAGAGATCGAAGCGGTTCAGATCCCGGGTAAGAAGGGCGCGGTCACGATGGTGGCTGAAGATGAGCATCCTCGCGCCGACACTACGCTCGAAGGTTTGGCGAAACTGCCCACTCCTTTCCGCAAGGGCGGCAGCGTGACGGCAGGCAATGCGTCCGGCCTCAACGATGGAGCGGTTGCATTGTTCGTCGCTTCGGAAGCGGCTGCCGCGAAGTTTGGCCTGACCCCGATCGCGAGAGTAGTTGCAGCAACCGCCGCGGGGGTCGACCCGAACTACATGGGCATCGGACCGATTCCGGCCATCCGGAAGCTGCTGGCGCACACCAAACTGTCGATGACCGACGTCGATTTCCTGGAACTGAACGAAGCGTTCGCCGCGCAGGCGCTCGCGTGTACGCGCGCATTCGACCTGCCAGATGACAGCGAGAAGGTGAATCCCAATGGTGGTGCGATCGCGCTGGGTCACCCGTTGGGCATGAGCGGAGCCCGTCTGGTGCTGACTGCGTCTCTGCATCTAAAACGTACCGGGGCCAAGCGAGCGATCACCAGCATGTGCGTCGGCGTCGGGCAGGGCATGGCGATGATGTTGGAGCGGGTGTAAGCCGCCCGGCAGTTAACGCGCTGCTTCTTCTCGCGTCCTGAAGCGCAAAGGCAACCGTAGATGAAGGACGCGTTCGCGTGAGCGCTCTTCTTCCAGATCGCGCGTACGCGCGCGCAATAAATCGTTAAGCGAAATCATCCCTGCCAGGCGCCGGCTATATCCGCGCTCAACCACCGGCAGGCGCGTCTTTCCTGTGTCCGCCATCCGATAGACGATGGTGCGAAGCGGCTCGTCTTCATAAGCGACCACCGGATCCGAGTGTCCCAAGCGTCCGATGGGTTCGCCCTCCATGGCTCGGTCGAAGAATGCCTGCAATTGTGAACGGGTCGCGACGGCTCGTAAATGAAGCTCCGCGTTCACAACCGGGTATAGCGTCTGCCCGCGATGATGGTCGGCGTGCAATGGCACCTTGAGGTCCCCGCGCTGTGCGTTTTCCGGTATGGCGGCAACATGCGTGCGCATCACATCGCGCACGAACAAAATCTCCAAGGGGTCTAAGGAATACTCGCGGCTCAGATGGAATCCACGCCGGCTGATCTTTTCCGTCAGGATCGATCGCCGCATGGTCAGCACAGAGAAGGCGTACCCGGTTGCCACCGTGACCATCAACGGTAGAACCATGTTCATGTCATGCGTGACCTCGATCATGAACACGATCCCAGTGAATGGTGCACTCATGGTGCAGCCTAGCATCGCGCCCATGGCGACGATCGGCCAGAAGCCGACGCCTTCAAAGGGCAGAACATGAGACGCTGCCGCTCCGACGGCTCCCCCAATCATCAGCAGAGGAGCCAGTACGCCTCCTGATGTTCCGGAGCCTAGTGAAAAGGCCCAGATGGTCGACTTGACCAGCAATATCCCGAAAATCACCGTCCACGGAACAGGCTGATCCAGCATCCCGCCGATCAGATCGTAGCCGACGCCCAGCGCGCCCGGGAAGATGAGGCCGCCGATGCCGATCACGAGTCCACCAATCGCAGGCCACCACATCCAATGGATCGGAGATTTTGCAAACAGGTTCTCGCAGGCGTAAACGGTCCGCGAAAGAAGTCCGGATGCGATGCCGATCAGGAGTCCTACCGCGATGCAGCCGAGCAGCACCCATGGGCTGACAAACAAAGGATGCGGCGGCGTGGGAAACAGCGGGCCAACGCCCAGCAGAATTCGTCGAGCCGATACCGCTGTGACGCTTGCGAGCGCAACTGGGATGAAGCTTCGCGGCTTCCATTCAAACAGCAGGGCCTCCACGGCGAGCAGCACCGCAGCCATCGGGGAAGCGAACACGGCAGCCATTCCGGCGGCGGCTCCAGCCACCAACAGAGTCTTTCGCTCTGATCCGCTCAGGTGCAAGAACTGCGCAATGAGTGATCCGAACGCCCCGCCCGTCATGATGATGGGACCTTCGGCACCGAACGGTCCACCGGAGCCGATGGAGATAGCCGAAGATAGTGGTTTCAGAAACGCGACGCGCGGCTCCACCCGGCTGCCGCGTAGAAGGATGGCTTCGATGGCTTCAGGAATGCCGTGTCCGCGAATCCGCTCTGAGCCAAAGCGTGCCATCAGGCCGATGATCAAAGCTCCGACGATCGGCACGAGTACAGACCAGTAGCCCAACGTATTCGACGCGGGGGAAGCCGCCTCCGTGCTCCAGCGTTGGAAGTAGAACAAGTTCGTAAACAGCGCGATCAATTTCAGCAGGGCCACGGCGACAAACGAACTCAATAACCCGATGGGAATCGCCAACGCTGCCACCCATAACATGCGGGGTGTTGCTGTGAAATCGCCTAGTTCCTCCGACGCGTGCGCGTTGGAGGGTGCGGATGAATGCTGCATTGTACTCAGGGGTTCCTTCCGGTTTTCTTAGATGTCTTTTTCTTAGCGGACGCGGAGCCGCGCTTCGCTTCCTGTTGGCTCGCGATCAAGTGCAGGGTTTCCATCAAGGCAGGAATACCTCGATGTAATTCCTCGTGGTGATGGAGCGTCAATTTGCCGAGAATGGCTGAGCCTTTGGAACTGAGTCGGACTTCCGCATTCCGACGGTCGTCCTCTGAACGGCTGCGGCGAACCAGGCCATGGGCTTCCAGTCGATCCACCAGCTCGACTACGCTGTGACGCCGCAGGTGCAAGCGTTCGGCGAGATAGCCTATGCCTGCCGAGTTCGGCTCCGCCGCTTTCACTACCAGCATCAGTTGGTGCTGCTGCGGTTCCACGCCAGCGGATTTTGCGGCTAGTTCGCTGAATTTCAGGAACGAACGAATACGATAGCGGAATTCAGCGAGAGCGCGGAATTCAGCGGGGGAGATTGCGGCCACTCACAACATCATATCGTAAAACGATACAAATGTGTATCGTAAGGCGATGTGTTTCTTGGCAAGAGGGAAACTAGATCGCGAGAACCTTAATCCACAATTGAATGGACGCGAAGACCAGCAGTGCGATCATCGCGTGCCCCAGCACCTTGTGCGTGATGCGCGCGCTGACGTAGCCGCCCATAATTGCGCCTGGAATCGCTGTTAGCAGCAGAACCAGAAGCCAGCTTGCGGAGACCTGCTGCGTGCCCCAACGCCCCAGCAGTCCGCCTAAGGCCGCGCAGAAGATGATGCCCAACGAATTGGCAACCGTGACGCGCAGAGTCAGCCGCAGGATCACCAACATCGCGGGCAATAAAAGGAAGCCCGCTCCCTGGCCAACGAAGCCTGCCAGCACCCCGACCAGCGCCGCGACTACGATTGTTAGGACTCCGTTTCGCCCGGATACGTTGTCAGTGACGAGATCTACAACATTCAAGTCCAGAGTCAACATGCACCCAGCGCCAAGCGTGACCAGAATCGCAAGCGTCACCAGAATGGTTTCACCACGAGCGTAATGCGAGAGAACGGCACCCGCCAAAGCCCCCACAAAAATCGCACTGCACATGCGGATCAGCAGATCCCGGTTTTGAAATTTAAAACGCCGATGTACAACGGCAGCGACGAAAGAGCCAACCAGATCCTGCGTGACTGCCAGTCCGGCGACCAACGGAACTGGGAATGCAGCGGTGTGGGAAAGCGACGGAACTAGCAGTAGCAACGGAGCCATCAAGACTCCGCCGCCAATCCCCATCAGGCCAGCGAAAAAACTACAGACGATGCCACAGGCTGCGACCAAGCCAATCTGATGAGTTTCCATTGCGGCGGAACTTAAGATGATTGTAGCAACGTGCACGGCTATCGACTAAGCTTCAGCTTACTTATTCCGCAGCGCAAATCGCGCGGGTCTACTGATGCCGCGCGGCGAGCGGGGAAGTAGCTGGTCGCCAGCGCGACGAAGAGCAACACCGCCACTGCAATCGTGACATTCGCACAGCTTACTGCCCTTGGATCATTTCAATATGATTGCCAACCGGATCGATTGCCATGCCTATTACCATGCCGGTGGTGCCGTACCCAAATGGCTCGCGTTCCATGGAGCCGCCAGCGGCCTTGATGGCTGCCACGGTCGCTTTCATATCTTTCACGTTGAAGATGATGTGCGGGATGGGGTCCTTCAGGTCGTCGGAGTCGCGTCGCATGATTACTACCGGCTGACTCTTGTTGGCCTTGGCAGCGTCCGCGGTTGCACCGAAGTTCACGAAGATCTCCGCGTTGGCTCCTGTGCCGATTCGATTGACTTCAAACATGCCGAAGGCGGCCTGATAGAACTTTGCGAGCGCGGCGGTATCCTTCGCGCCGACCCGGACGGAGTTCAGCGTGACTTGAGCATGCGCGGTGCCGGCGAGTAGCAGCGTGGCGCACAGCGGGAACGCGGCGGTATAGATTCGTTTCATGGAAGCCTCCTGGTTTATGATAATCCGCGTTGTTGTGGAATTGCAGCACTGCACGTGGAATTCCGCTAGTCAGGTTCTGTGTGAGCCGACCGCGACCCGCAGTCTTTGCGGGTTTGGGTGGAAACCCGGCACGGGGTGAGGAGTTTGTGCGGAGAGTTCGTGATGCTTGCCCGGAGAAGCCACGGGGCTGTGAGCATGCGGGCTGGTCCTTCGCCCGAACAAGCCCCGATCGCCCGAACAAGCCCCAAGCTTACGCATGGGGCTTACGCGGCTGGGGTCAACCTTGCTCGGAGGCTTCAGTTTTCGGTTGGTACCCGATCCATGTGCGTTACCACTAGCATTTCTAGCGGCAGCTTGCGTTTTTCAATGCGCAGGCCATATTGCTTTAACGCGTCGGCGAGCGTTGGTGCCGGGTCAAGCGCTCCTGGCGCGTTGGCAGGAGGTTCCCTCAGCCCGCCGCTCACCTCTGGTGCGAATCGCAGACTGAAGTCGTACAAGCCTTCGATGCCGGTCATATCCACCAGAGGCCACTGCGTGAAGCGGGATGTGACGCCAACAAACGTTAACAGGCTCGCACCGGGAGCGGTAACCGTGACGTCTGACGAAGATCCTCCGAAATACACAAGTTGCCTCGGCTTACCGTCGGTTCCCATCGCGGTCATCGCCTTGCTGTCCGGCTTGCTCTCGGATGGTTTCAGCTTGGGGCCGTCTTTTGCCACGACCAGCGCGTAGACATTGGTTTCCTTCATCTCGCGCCGGGTTTCGAGCTTGAACCGCTCTGCCAGCAAAGACTGCAGCATCTCCGGTATCTGGTCGTTCGAGACGCCTGCGGGTATCTTGCCTTCGATCTGAAATCGCGCGTTGGCCATCCAATCCGGTGCGACAATCTGAAAATCGCGGACGCGAAACGCACCACGGATGGTGTCGCGAAGAGTGATGTTGTCGTAGCGGACCACCGACGGGTCCTGCGACATGCCGACCAGGATGGTGTTATCTGGATTCGGGTCGGAGGGGCGGACGGCGGCTACTTCGAAGGCGGGCTTTGCGGGTTTCGGTTGCGAGAAGGCGGCGGTGAAGGAGACCAACATCAAGCAGAGGGCGAACGGCTTCATGCTGAAAAGTTTAGCGTGGGTGGGGATTTGGCACCAGCCCTCCTAGGGCTTAGAGATGGCTTGCACCTGCGCTGCGGATGCCTCCGGACCCAGGATGAATCGCACGGCGCTCTCCAGCACCTCGTCTCTGCCTGCTGTAATTCCGGCGATGGTCGGTTGCGCAACGATATCGGGAACTATGCCTACCTGCTGCGTGGGTGATTTATCTGGATAAAAGACGCCGATACCACTGAACATCGTGGTTAGACCGCCGGGGAGGAGGATTTGAGAGAAGTTGCCATCCGCGCCGGACGTGGTGCTGCCGACGACGGTCGCGCCCGCAGCGCGGAAGGCCATGGAGACATACTCGGCTGCACTTTGCGTTACTTCGTCTACAAGCACCACCACTTTGCCCGGATAATAGGGTTCCTGTGGATAGATCGTCGGCAGTCCCGTCCAATGAAATGCGCCCGGATTAAACAGGTCGCCCACCGTGATGCGGGCGAATGGTGTCGCGGATTCCACCATGTGCGGAACCAAAGTGGGGCTAATGGATTCGGGCGGGTAGTTGCGAATATCGATGACCCAGCCCTTGGTGTTTTGCGCTAATTGCAGATAGTTCGGAATATCGTCTGTACTCACGGAGGAGAGTTTGAGGTATGCGACATCCGGGGACAACAAGCGGAAAGCGGGTCCCGGAAGATCGTGCGCGCTATTGACGGTCGATTCGGTGGCCGGTAGCGTGGCGCGCGTAGCGCTTATATCGAAATTCTCCATGCCGCGTCTGATTCGGAGCTTGGCTGGTCCGCATGCACCACGCGTCATGGCACCGGCGATGTCACGTAAACGGGCATACTGGTTTGAATCGGCGTAGTAGGGCGTCCATTCCGCGACCAGTTCGCTTACGGCTCGGCCGTCCATGTCCAGAAGGACGTCTCCCCGCTGCAGAGTGGTCCCGATCCCAGAGGGCAAGATCTGGGTCACGACCGCCTGATTGTCGACGAATCGGAGCATGACTGGGATGTAGCAATCGCCTACCGGTGGCCGCACGTTCAGTGAGCTCCACAGGTTGGCGTGCGTGTCGCCAAGCTTCCCAATGAATGCCATCAACTGGAGTTGGTAGGCATCGCGGGTCTTCGCCAGCACCACGCGCGGGATAAACTCGCGCAGTACAGAGTCCCAATTTTCGGGAAGAATATTTCGGTTCGGGAACCAGTATTCGACGATATTCCACAAACGGTACAGCGCAAGCAGTTGGTAGCCTGGCTCCGGATACGCGTTCCGGGATAATGGATAAGGAAGTTCATAGTCGAAGATTGGGTTTTGGACACCCGGAGCCAGCGAGACGTAGAACTGCCGGCCGCCGTCGATTGGCCGTTGCTTGTGGATCTCGGTAAGCAGCTTGGCGAGCGGCTGGCCGACGATCGCAGGGTCGGAAATCCAGGACGTCGGGGGCGGCAATTGCACCCAGGGGTCCTCGAAAAACATACGGCAAGGACTACACGGTGCGATCGGACCGAGGGCACGGAGCCAGTCCACGATCGCCTTACGTCCCGCATCCGAATCGCGCGCGGCGAGTACGGATGGCAGGATGCGAAACAAGTCGAAGTCCCATTGCCGCTTACCGGTTATGACGCGGTGATCGTAGTATTTGGCGAATCCCCAGACCTTGCCCAGGGTCACTAGATTGTCGGTTTGAACTGGAGTCAGGGTATCTAGTTTGATGCCGGAACTTCGATCGAACTCATGGTCGGTCTCCATCGGGTTGGCGGAACGGTCGTCTTTTGGAGCCTGCCAAATGGGCTTTCCGTCCACCCAAAGCTGCAGATCATCGACCCACAGCCTTCCGGTTCCGCTAAGCACTGCTCCGAAGAGAAGCTGCTTGCCAGCGCGGCGGAGAGGCATCGTGAGGGAGTACAGCGCCCAATCGTGGGTTCCGCTGAGGTATAAAACGCTTTGCGGAGTGACGCGAGAGAAATTATCCGAGTCGTTATCCAAACGGGCAAACAGTGCAGCAAAGCCGTTGACGTCTTCAGTTCGTAGATATCCGCGGAACGAGAGTGTTGAACCAACGAAATCGGCGGGGATGGTGATGGTTACTATGGAAGTTTTCTGGGCACTGCTGGCGGTGCGAGTAATGCGTGCTGCCCACTTCCCGGTGTGGACAATGTCGGTAACGGCTGCGACCGTGCCTGCCGGCCTGACGCCCCAGCCTCGGGGTGAAGCAAGTTTGTCCGCGGGTTGATTATTCTCAAAGCCTAAAAGCGGAGGAAGGTCGGCGGCCTTGGGGCGGGCGGTTTGAGCGAAAGCGCCTGAAACGAGGAGCAGAACGGTGGCCAGCAGGCGCGGAATGCTCATATTGGTCTGTTATACACCCAATTACAGACGAATAGTTTTGGCGACGGCTTAGATCGTGTCCCCGAGCAGTTCCTTCAACTTTGCGTGGCCGCTGCGGCTTACCGGTAGCTGCGCGCCGTCTCTGAGCACGGCAACGCGGCTGTCTTTGGTGTACGGCTCGATGCGGGCGATGCGTTCCAGATTTACTACGTAGGAGCGGTGAATGCGGACGAATTGTTTCGGGTCGAGCTGGGTTTCGAGGCTCGATATGGTCTGCTGTTTCAGGTAGACTTTCTTGTCGCTATGGATGCCGACGTAGTCGTCCTGCGCTTCCAGATAATCTAACTTGGCGACGGGAATGATGTGGACCTTGGTTCCGTCGCGGACCACGACGCGTTCCAGCGCTTGACCAGGGGGCCTTGCAGCATTGGCCAGTTCTGTTGCGGCGTAGGCACGGGGGCCGGGAGTGCGCAATAGAGCGCGGGTGCGGTCGAGCGCGGATAGGAGGCGGTCCAGCGCGAACGGCTTCAGCAGGTAATCGACTGCCTGCGCGTCGAATGCCTTCATGGCGTATTGATCGTAAGCGGTGACGAAGATCACGGCCAAGCCGGGATGATCCAACAGCTCCAATACTTCAAAGCCATCGAGCTTCGGCATCTGGATGTCGAGAAACATGACGTCGGGCTTGAGCTCGGCTGCGGCCTTAACCGCTTCAAATCCATTGGCACATTCAGCGATGACTTCGACGCCTCCGGCGGTAGTCAGCTGTTCGCGTAGGAGCATTCGTGCGAGTTCTTCGTCGTCGACTATGACGGCACGAAGGGGGGTCACATTGATTAAAGGCTCAGGTGGGGGATTCAGTCCCATTTACGATTCACTCCGATGGCAGGGGAATTTCATTTCAACACGAAAGCGATTGTTCTCGGATGTGGTGGCGAACTGTGCGGATGATCCGAAGCGCGTATACAGGCGGTCGCGAACGTTGCGCAAGCCGAGTCCGCTGCGACGAGGAGGAGGGGCCTCGGGATCGAAGGCGTTCTCTACACTGACTTCCAATTGATTGCCGACCAAGCGGCTGATGAGAGAAACGGTACCGCCTTCGACCAGGGTCGCGATGCCGTGCTTGATGGCATTTTCAACCAGAGGCTGTAGCAGTAGAGGCGGCACCTGGCAATCGGTGCAACTGTGGTCCACATCCATGTCGACCTGGAGCCGCGCGCCGAAGCGGACTTGCTCGACTTCCAGATAGTTTCGGGCCAGTTGTAGTTCTTCTCGCCAAGTGACGTGCTCACGTTCGCCGAGACCGAGCGTATTGCGCAAGAATTCCGACAGGCGGACGCACATCTCACGAGCCTTGGCGGGATCGACGGCGGTCAACGCGCTAATAGAGTTGAGGCAATTGAATAAAAAGTGTGGATTGATTTGCGATTTTAACGCGCGCAGCTCGGCGTCGCGGGCTTCAATCGCCGCAACTCGCGATGCTTCGACGGCGAGGAACATGTAGTGGAGCGCAACTGATAACAGGTAGAGCAGAACACCGACGGCAATCAGTTCGAGAATCGCGTCATCAAGGCGATCGCCCAAGCTGAGCGTTTCACCGATGATCCGCGCCAAACCGACCCACAGAGCGGAAGCCAAAATAGCCGCGCCGACATGATTCACCGCCAGGCGGATCGCGCTAGTGGATTCCAAAGGCATCACGCGGCAAACATACCAGGGGGTTAGACACAGCAAGGAGTAAAACAAGCACAGAGGTCCCATCACCAACAGGGCTTCGTCCCAGCGGAGATTGCCGGGCAGGGCTATGAGAAGGATCGCGGACAGGATCGCCCAGGAGCCCAGGTAGACTGCGAGTCCGTTCTTGATTTTGAGGATGGGGTGCATGAAGAGGGGCTGGCTGGTTATCAGGCCGGCCTGGAAGTGTTCAGGCTATCAGTTCTTTATTGTTACGCCGCCGAAGACTGCGCCACCGGTGAGGATCAATCGCGGCGATCCGAGGTGGCCATTGGGCATGGTCTTGGTGAAGGTCTGGTTGTGAAATGCGCCGAAGACTCCGGTGCCGCGCATGTCTAGTTGCCAGGTCTGGGGGATCCAAACGTCAATACCGCCGAAGATCGCGTCACAGTGCAGCTTCATTGTGTCGAGTTTTGTGTTGGCCTCTCGCAAGTCTACTTGGACGCCACCGAATAGGGCAGAGATCTTACCGCCTTCAAATTCCTGGCAGGTAATTTTGCGCTGCGCACCGGAGAATACGACCTCTTCATAAATGGTTTTGGTGCCGGATTCACCGGCACCAGACCAACTGTTTGGATTATAGGGCTCGCTACTGAATCGAGCTGTGTTTGGCGAGCCGGGAGTGCCGGGTCCGGTCGGTCCCGTTCCTCCAGGTCCCATTGGCCCAGAGCCTCCGGCTCCGCCACCCCAACCAGCGCCGGGAGGGCCGTTTCGCGGACCTCCGCCATCCAAATGTCGCAACAGCATCCAGACACCCACCCCAATCATCCACAACGGCCAGAACGATCGCCACGGGTTGAAGGGAATCAAGTTGAAGTTGTTCAGCAGTAGCAGCGTGCCAAACCCAGCGAAGGCCACACCCGTCCAACTAACGGAACGCTGGCTTGAAGTCAGCTTGGAAATGCCGAGGGCAATCAACAAAACGGGCCAGAAGCGGCCGATGTTGTCAAAGTAAATGATATTCAAATTGCGCAGCAGGAACGCTACGCCCATTAGAGTGACAAACAGGCCGATGAACAGGCCCCCGCCGGGGTTCCGGCCCCAGCGTTCCTGGCGGCGATGCCAACGGTCTTCACGGCGCTGGGCACGGGCGGCCCAACGGTCGGCTCGGGGGTCCCAAGGGCCGCCGGGAGGAGGGGGGGGCGGCGCTTGTTGAGATTGCTGGGGGTCGGGGGACGACTGCGGGCGCTTCGCTCCTTCCGGGAAGGGAGGTTGTTGAGGATTTTCCGGTTGCATGGGTCGATAGTAGCAACGGAACGGGGAATGCTTGCCTATAGATCGGTGAGTGACGGTCGGGTGCCGGTGAATGACGGTGGGGGTGGGGGATGGTGATTCCCGTTATCTAGAACGCAGTCGTGCTGGGGTGAGGAAAAAGGTGAAGGTTGTGGAAGACAAACAGAAGCGGCTTCCTCATGAAGGCCTCCATGCAAGCTAAAGCTCGCGCCCCATCCCTACACTACGTTCGGCCTGCCACAGGTGACGTCGATCATGCGCGGCTATGGTGCTTAGGCCCGCGATTACACTCAGGTTCATCGATCTTGCGGGGTGGATGAAGCGCACGCGTTCCAACTGCTCGATCGGCTTCTGCAGCAGTGCGAGCAGCGGCGCGTGACTCGCAACGTAGGCGTCCAGGATCTCCTTCGGTGATTGTTCTGCGATGCCGGAATCCGGAGAGATCACGGCCGGGGCTTTGAATTTGAACCTTACGGGAGGCTCGATCTGTTTGAGCATCCAGGACTCCATCCAGGCGGGGAGTGAAAAGCTGAAGAAGGGTGCGGAGGCCCGATTTCCAGCAGCTCGGGCTTCCACTGCTTCGTGCATGGCTCGGCTGAGCATGGTGTTGGTGAGAATCAGGTGCTGGATGCAATCGACTGCATTCCATTGATTATTCTTACGAAGCTTCAACTGCGCGTGGGGAATACTGAGCAGTCTGCTGGCGGTGGTTTGGTTAGCTTGATACTGAAGCGCTAACTCGGAGGGATTGCCGATTCTCACGCTAAGAGAGACGCGGAAGAATCGGCAAAAGTTTGATCGAAGGTCGCCTACTTTGTTACTTTGCCGCAGCCGGAACCGGGCGCGTGAGGTGGAACGACATCAGGACCAGCGTTCCGTTGATTTGACTGAACCAGTGTGCTGTCTTCTCCGGCACTACGATGAAGTCGCCTTTCCCGATGTTTCGGGTGTCGCCGCCTTCTATGGCCGAGCCTGTCAGGTTCACGCCGTTGCGGGTTTCGCCCACCAGTTTGCCGCCAGTCACCATGGTCGCTGTGCCGTCGATGACGTAGAACATTTCGGCTTCAGTGTCATGGATGGCGGCCGGACCGATCGAAGACCGATACTCCATGCTGACGTTGTAGGGGTCGAGGCGCAGCAGATTCTGCGCGATGGTCGCAGTGCTCTTGGCGGCGTTCTGCTCCTTTGCCTTCGCTATGAGCGCCTGAACCTCGGCAGCCGATGTGTATAGCTTCGGGGCTGCGGGCCCTTTCCCGCCTCCCCTTTGCTGACCGCCGCCTTGGGCGATCAAAACTCCGGCGGCAACGGCGATGGCGGTTGAGAGGACGATTAAGCGCATAGAATCTCCAGAACCATATTTGAGCTCGATTGTTAAACGCGTGTTAAGCGCGAGAAAGCAATGAAGAAATCCTAACACAGCGGCGCACAGCTTTCCCGCAAGAATACCGATACGCTTAGAAGATCCCATGCAAACCTCCGCTTCGCAGCAAATTCTGCTGATTCGCCACGGTGAAACCGAATGGACGCTTTCCGGGCAGCACACGGGGCGCACCGATATTCCTTTGACCGACAATGGTCGCGAGCAGGCGCGAGCCACGGGCCGATATTTAGAGGCTGAGCGAGCCGCTGGCAAGTGGAATGGAAGTGTCCACGTGTGGACCAGTCCGATGCATCGCGCTAAAGACACGTGCGAGCTTGCGGGGATGAGCTCGGGTGCCGACATCGACACGGAACTAATGGAATGGAATTACGGCGACTATGAAGGCCTGACCACGGCGAAGGTCCGCGAAACGATTCCCGATTGGTCGGTGTGGACGTCGCCTATTCTGCACGGAGAATCGGTGGAGCAGGTCGGTGCGCGCGCGGATCGCGTGATCGCCAGGGCAGCGGTGCTGGGCGCGGAAACGGTGCTGCTATTTGCGCACGGTCATATTCTGCGTATCCTGGCGGCTCGCTGGATCGGGTTGCCGGCGACAGGCGGAAGTCTATTGGGCCTGGACCCTGCGACGATCAGCATGTTGGGCTATGAACGGCAGACACGCGTGATCCGGCGTTGGAATCTGGTTCCCTGAAGCGGGAACTTTGCTATGAAACTGTAACCTTGCGGGAATCCCGGTTTTGCTACCATGAAGGCAGATGTTACTCTTGCCGCCGCATCAGCGGATGGTTCGTTTCATCGAGTTCGATCTGCACGTGGGCAGTCTGTTTGCGGCCCACAATCCTCTATCGCGCCCTGACGCTTTTCCAATTTCTTTCATCCACGACGACCTCGATTTTTCATCCGTCCCATTAAACGCATCTTCACTTGATCACGCTTCGCACATAACCCAATGACGTCTACCGTTCAGATTACCCGTGGCATTGAATCGCTATTCGGTACCCGAGACGAGAACATGCGGCTGATCGAGGCCGCGTTGAACGTCCGCACGCGGCTGCGCAGCGAGGCGATTGAAGTGGAAGGCGACGAGGCGTCGGTAGCCCGCGCATCCGCGATCTTCGACGACTATGCGGTGCTGGTCGGCAAGGGTCAGGTATTCAGTGACGGCGAGCTCAACAGCTATCTGCGCGTGGTGACAGCCGATCCGCAGATCAGCTTGAAAGAACTGGTGGAAAGCGGCAGGCAAAGGACTTTCGGCAAGAAAGTCATCGCGCCCAAGACGTTGACGCAGCGCCGCTACTTGAATGCGATTGAGCATTCCGATTTAGTCTTCGGTATTGGACCGGCCGGTACCGGAAAGACCTATCTGGCGGTGGCGATGGCGGTGAATGCGCTGTTGGCCAAGCAGGTCAGCCGCATCGTACTGACGCGGCCCGCCGTGGAAGCGGGCGAGCGGCTGGGGTTTTTGCCCGGCACGTTGCAAGAAAAGATCGACCCCTATCTGCGTCCCTTGTATGACGCGCTGCATGAAATGCTGGACCCGGAGAAGATCGAGAAGCTGTTCGAGCGCAACACGATTGAGATCGCGCCGTTGGCCTTTATGCGCGGCCGGACCTTGAGCGATAGTTTCATCATCATGGACGAGGCGCAGAACTGCACGCCGGAACAGATGAAGATGATTCTGACGCGGCAGGGCTTCAATTCGAAGATGGTGGTGACGGGCGATCCGACGCAGATCGATCTGGGGACAGGTAAGCTGAGCGGATTGGCGGAGGCCGTGGACGTTCTGCGGGGCGTGGAGGGCGTACAATTCGTCCAGTTCGACGACCGGGACGTGGTGCGCCACAGTCTGGTGCAGCGCATCGTGAAGGCGTACGAACGATACAACGAAGCCATCGGCCGCAGCAGTCAAATGAAATTGAATCTGGGTGCAGTAAAGCCCGATGCCAAGAATGGAGCCGCGCCGACGCAACCTTCGACGGTGGTTCCGGTCCCCGTACCCGACCCGACGATTGCCGATCGCGACGTGACTATTTAGTTTGCGTGTTAGTTTGCGTGTCCGAATCCTATGAAGTCGCTTCTATGAAACCCACAGCTGCCGCTATGGAAAGCTCTCTCCTGTTCCAACACCCGAGCCGCAGAGTGCGCCGCACGGAGCTGCGGATGTTCTGGTTGGACCTTGCGAAACGCGTCTCGCCGGGACGCACCGCATCCTGCCTGATCACGGGCGACGAGGAATTACGCCGCATGAACCGGCAATTTCGGCACAAAGACTACGCGACCGACGTGCTCTCGTTTCCTACGGGAAACGAGGACGGCATGCTGGAAGAGAACATGCTGGGTGAAATCGCGATCTCCTTCGACCGGGCCGCCGAACAAGCTGCGGACCTTGGCCACGGTGTGGAGGAGGAGTTGCGCATTTTGATGTTGCATGGTCTGTTGCATCTGATCGGACTGGATCACGAAACCGACGCTGGTGAAATGGCGAAGGCCGAGGCAAGCTGGCGAAGGAAACTCGGGTTGCCGGTGGGCTTGATCGAAAGAGCTTCGCTGGAAGGTGCGAAGCCCAAACGGAAGGCGGCAACTAAGCCGAAGGCCCCGGGACGATGATTCTGGGCCTGACAGTTCTTGCTTTGCTGATGGCGCTACTGGTCACGGTCGTGACCTGCGTGCAGTTGTTCTATCTGGAATCGATGCGCATCCGGAGCCGTGACTTGCCGTCGCTCCAATACTTCAAGGAGACTCTGGAACCCAAGATCGGCCTGGATACGGAACACGGGGCCGTTACGTTTTCGATCGTCAAGCATACGGGCTTGGGGATTCTGGGTTGCCTGATTTTTGGCATCACGCTCAACGGCGCGGAGATGTGGCAGGCCTTTGCCGGAGCCTGTTTGTTGTCGTCTCTGGTGGCGATCTTCGGAGCGCATCTGATTCCGCAAGTGGTGTATCGCAAGACCAGCGCGCACGCGTTTTTGGCGCTGGTGCCTGTGCTTCGCCTGATCGCGTTCATCGCCAAGCCGCTGACCTGGTCGTTGGAATTCCTGAGCTCGCTCTTCGACCTGAGCAGCGACCATCCCGATCAAGCCGCATCTTCTGAAGAACCCATTGAAGCTTTGATCAACGCCGGGGAAGAAGAAGGCATCATCGAAAAGGGTGATCGCGAGCTGATTCAATCGGTGGTTGCATTCGGCGATAAGACGGTCCGGGAAGTGCTGACGCCAAGGCCGCGCGTGGTCGGAATTCCGCAGAACGCAAGCCTGGAACAGTTGCGGAAGTTAGCCATCGATGAACAATACTCGCGCGTGCCGGCCTATGACCGCGATATCGACGCGATCACCGGATTTGTTCATGTGCGCGACATGTTCGAGTTGGATGAGGAAACCCGGGCGAAGAAGACCGTGCGGGATATCCTGCGGCCCATTCGCGCGATTCCGGAATCCAAGCCCGTCACTCAGTTGATGCGCGAGATGCAGGAAGAGGGCGGTCACATGGCGGTCGTCGTCGATGAGTACGGCTCGACTGCCGGCATCGTGACCATGGAAGATCTGGTGGAAGAAATCGTCGGAGAGATTCACGACGAACATGAACCGGATCGCGATTATCATCAGAATCCGGATGGGAGCTACACACTATCGGGCAGCTTCGATCTGGACCGCTTGCGCGAGCTACTGGGCTTTCAGAAACCCGAGGGCACGGAATCGACCACGGTCGGCGGGCTGATGACAGAGTGGCTGGGCCATGTTCCGGTGGTGGGCGAGACCATTGAGCGGGATGCGATTCAGATAAAGGTGACGGCCGCAAGCAATTTGCGCGTGGACCAGGTTCAGGTGGCGAAGCTGGAAGCTCCCACGGAGCCGGAAGACCCGGCGCCGGAACTCTAGTGGGTTGGCGGACACGATTTAGCCGCCGATGAACGCAGATTAACGCCGATAAATCATTTTCGAACTGCGTTAAGTTCGGCCAAATAAAGCTCGGTATCGATCAAGCCGTTGGTGGAGTGCGGCCTTCAGACCGCGCGGGGCTTTAGTCCCGCAGTTCGACTGGCTTGGCTCAAGCCAAGCGCGGCCTAAAGCCACCCTCCATGGTCGCGATACATGACTCGGTATTTGTGCTGCGCCACACTAGGTCATACTTTAAACAAGCCTTGAAACACACATCGAAATGAGCAGCATGCCCCAGCCTCCAAAGCCAACCCAAACGAGCCCAGCTAAAACCAGCCAGACCAAGTCCATCAAGAAAAGCAAGAAGAAGTTCGTTTGTGGATTTGTGTCCATTCTGGGCAGGCCGAATGCCGGCAAGTCGACGCTGATGAACGCGCTGCTGGGGACAAAGATTGCGATTGTCGCGGCTCGACCGCAGACTACGCAGAACGCGATTCAAGGGGTTGTGAATGCGCCCGGAGCGCAGATTGTATTTGTCGATACACCCGGCATCCATAAATCGAACACGCTGCTGAATCGGCGGATGATGGACGACGTTCGGACCTCGGCCCCGGCGGATGTAATTCTATTCCTGGTGGATTCAACCTCGCGTGTCGTCGAGGAAGATTCTCAGGCGGTCGACCTTGTTCGGAAGGCAGCGAAACCCCACAATGATGAGGAAGGCCAATCGGCCACGCCGGTGATCGCGGTGTTTAACAAGATCGATGCGCTTTCGTCGAAATCGAAGGTTCTGAATCTGATTGAGCATTATCGTGGCTTGTATGACTTCGACGCGCTTATCCCGATCTCGGCTAAGTCCGGCGACTCGCTCGATGTGCTGCAACGCGAGATCATCCAGCGCCTACCCACGGGACCTGCGCTGTTTCCAGAGGATCATTTGACCGATCAGCCGGAGCGGTTTCTGGCTGCGGAGTTGATTCGCGAGCAGGCACTGCGTCTGACGCGCGAGGAAGTGCCGCATGCACTGGCCGTCATGATTGAGCGCTGGGAAGAAGTAGGACAGGGGCCGGTTCCCACGCTGGTGCGGATCGCCGCGACCATTTACGTCGAGCGGCAGGGCCAGAAGACGATCGTGATCGGTGCGGGCGGGTCCATGCTTAAGAAGATCGGGACTCTGGCACGGCGCGAGATCGAAAAGCTGACCGGCAAGAAGGTGTTTTTGGAGACCTTCGTCAAGGTGCAGCCGAATTGGCGCGAGGACCCAGAGTTTTTGGCGGCGACGCATTGGCGGACTATGCTGGGCGAGTGAGGTTGCGAGTGTTTTAGGCCGCGAACTCGGCTGGCCCTCGTTTTTCTTGTGAGTTTGGGATAATCTGGTCGTGGATATAGCCACAAATGTCCCGATATTAGTTGGAGGCATTCTCATGAACCGATTTGCAATTAGGTGGATGGCAGTGGCGGGTGCGCTGCTGGCTCCTGTGGTTGGCTTCGGAAAACCTGCCTGCTCCCGCGCCGGACTGAGTGCGACTGCGGAGCTCTATGTTGCCGCCCAAATGCAGGGGGACACGCGGAGGCTGCCCGCGAAGTTCGTGCCGGGAATGGGCAGGGAGGTGAGTGGTCTACCGGTGGCGGTCCGGTTGGGTGTTTCGGAAAATTTCGGAACCGGCGGCGGCTTATGGGGCAAGCCGTTAAAGATCGATCAGCACCGAAACATCTTGGATGCGACGATCTGCGAGGCGTTTACGGAGGGTCTGGTTACCGACAAGGTCGATCCGTATGCGTTCGGAACGAGGCTGCATATAGCTACAGAAGTCCCGGGGGAGACCTCGGATGTCCCTAGAGACGTGGTGGGGGAAATCGAGATCGTATGGGCATCCAAGGATAAGCGCGATTTGGATCGCAGTTTTGACGTGGATAGCTACCTCAGAAACTCGTCCACCGAGGATTGGAGCGACATTCCTGCGGCCACGCGCGACACGCGCGATAGGTTGCAGTCCGTTGCAAACACCTACTTGGATGCGCTGCTGAAAGGCCAGGCGGATGTGGAGCCGTGGGGCCTCCCCTGCGCGCGGCCTGCCGCGAATGGTTCCTGCCAAGTGAGTGTGCCGAGCGGGACGGTGAACATCGAGAACCGGCATTACGTGATCGACGAGACTATCGGAGCCATCGCGGTATTCTGTACGTTGGGAGTAGACCCAACCAGCGGTCGCATCCGAACACCGGATCTGCATGTGTTTCGCGTGGAGAATGGAAAGGTCCGTTACGTTCACGCGATTACGCATCCGGTCGGACCGGCAGGCTCCGTGCAGGCGAAAGCTTACACGCCTGCGGCAGGACCCGCTGGTCGGAAATAGACGCCCCTGTCAGGCGGATAATAATACTGGCTGGCTGCAATTCCTGCCGATCCCCGGTAGCTCTTTCCCGGCATAAGCCTTCCAGTCATTTCACGCTAAACTACTATGAAATAGAGAGTTATCTGCCTTATTGCAAGTGGGCGGAAAAGTGCTGACGAATGGGTAGGTCTTTGTGCGTCCCCCCACGCCGGAGCCGAAGTTTGGTGAAAAGGGAGGCTCCCCATGCCGTGGAACCAGATCGCCAGTCAGTGGCGCAGAGCGTTAGTGATTAAGCTGCAGGACCAATATGGCCTGGCGGAACCCGAAGCCAAGAAGCGGGCCGATCAATGGCTTCAGTGGGTGAAGAAAGAGGCCAAGAAGCCGCTTCCTGCCCGCTGCCTACCAGCCGAACCGGCGCGGAAATTGCGGGTTCCTTCCAATGTCCGCCTGGACGCGTCAGCTTAACCGAACCCCTGGCGGGATTTCTGTTTCCGGCTAGTTGGACGGCGAAGTGATCTGGGGCGGAGTGCCGACCGGTGCAACCGATTCCCCCAAAGAAGTGGTCAGCGAACGGACACTGGAAATCCATTCCGCAGATGTCGGCGGCTGTGCCCGCCTACGCGCCAGGACCATTAAGTGCCGCACAGTATCTCCATCCGCCGGGTAGACCGCGCCGCCGAAGGAGAACGATGAGAGTGCGCCGAAGGAGATGCGATTGCCTTCCGCCAGTTGCTCCAGCCGCTGTACTTTAATGCCCAGGGACCGTTGGTCCATGCCGGGGAATGCAAACCCGAAGGTCGCGGGACCCAGGCGCGCCAAATGATCGCCTTGCCGACAGGTCAGCCGCAGCTCCTCCGCCAGCCGGGCAAGGGTTTTGTCGGTGTGCGCCTGACCTTCCCGCACCAACACACTTTGGTACTGTTCCAGTTCCAACACCAAGACCGTCAGACTCTGCCCCGCGCGCTTGACCGTTACCAAATGGTCGTCCACCATCTCCTGGAACAGATCGGCGTTCCCCATATTGGTCACCGGATCGATCTTGGCCATTCGCTGCACGTCGCGATACTTCATGGAGTTGGCCAAAGCGAGCGCTGCCTGAGGCGTGACGGCATTCAGGATACGCAGATCGTCGCGCGTGAACGCGTCTTTATCACGGCGATATAAATTCAACACGCCGAGCAGTTCGTTTTCACCATCCATCGGGATCGACAGAGCGGAGTTGAGACCGCCTGGCAGATCGCACCAGAACCCAGGGTCGACCGAAGGATTGCCGTTGACTACGGGTTGGCGATTGCGCGCGACCCAACCCGTGAGTCCTTCGCCCATCACCACGTCCAATTGCGCCAGCGCCGCGCGGTTCACGCCAGCGGAAAACTCCACTCGCAGCGAGCTGCCTTGGCGTACGAAAATGGCCATGGCATCGTAGGGAACGATGCCGCTCAAGACCTCGCTCAAACGGGGCATGAGTTGGTGAATATCCAATGTTCCCGACTTGCCCAGCAGGTCCCGCACCAGATTTTCTTCGCGGCGCGCTGCCGCAATCGACGACAGAAAATCTGTCGGACTCTGACCGGTTCCTGCTGCTACGTGATCCAATCCCGCATCGGGGCTGGCACCCTTCTGTACAACCGCGTTGGTGGACAGCATCTTCGGAGCCACCTCCGCAACACCCGCGTTTGCTTGTAGATCCAGAGCCACATAGTTCTGCTGCAGCGCTGTGACAACTCTGGGATCAAAGTGGCGTCCCGCCTGCGCCGTGATATATTCCATCGCTTCCTTCAGCGGCATGCCTTTGCGATACTCCCGATCTGAAGTCAGCGCGTCCAGGCAATCTACGGCCGACAGAATCCGTGCTCCAAGAGGAATCTCTTCGCCCTTCAGCCCCAAAGGATAACCGGAGCCGTCCCACTTCTCATGATGTGCGCGAACAATCGGCGCGACTGGATAGGGAAACTCCACCTGCTCGACGATCTCGGCTCCCACCAACGGGTGGACCTTCATGCGGGCGAATTCTTCCGGTGTCAGCTTCCCGGGCTTGCTCAGAATATGTTCAGGAACCGCCAGCTTCCCGATGTCGTGCAGTAGCGCACCAGCGTGCAACGCATCCAGTTGCTCGCCCTTAATTCCCATCGCTTTGCCGATGCCCAGCGAATACACCTGCACCCTGCGCAGATGTCCCCGGGTATTCAGGTTCTCGCGAGCCTCCATGGCCAGCGCCAAGCCTTCTATCGCGCGCAAATGTAATGCTGCCATCTGGTGGGCATGCTGCTGCTTGGATGCCAGTTCGACCTTCTGGGTCCGATAGTAGCGCCAGGCCAGCCACAGTGATGGGGCTACCAGGAACGCAGTTTGCGGTGAGATGCTGGTGGGTCCTTGATCCAGCAGTAACGCGACCGCTCCGCTGACCAGATAGTAGGGGAAGGACCAAAACGATTCTCTCCAGACAGTGCCGAGTCTTCCCGAACCTTCCAAGCGAACGGCCGCTGCGAGAGGCAGGGTGTTCGCCACGAACAACGTCCCGGCTCCGACGATCAGCCGCACAACAATGCCATCTTCAGCGTTGATAGCCGACCTGGGCAACAACGCGTTCAGCGCGAAGACGGCGGCAGAGATCGCCGTGGCCTGCACACCGAGTGCGACTCCGATCCGGTACCAGTTGGCCCTCACGGAAGACTGAAAACCCTGGGACGTATTTCGCAGGCTCTGCACCAACGTCGCAAAGCAGCCCACCAATACTGCTTCCGCCGGACTGAGCTGCACCATGCTCAGCAATACGAACGGGAGACTGAGCGAGAATCCTTGCGCTCCAGACGTGCGCGAGCCTCGTTTTGCGCCGAGATATGCGAACACCCCAGCGGTTACAAAGCACACCACAAACGGGCGTCCGTGAAAGTCCGACCAGCTGCTGCTGGATACGACCAGCTGGAATGCACCCAGCACTACCATGAACGCCACGAACAGCCGGGCTTTTTGATTCATATGATCCCCAGTCCCCCTTAATTTCGGCAGGAACTCACGATTCGATTAGTCCAGTGGAATAGGGGCTGTACTAGAGTGGTACTAGGAGATTGCTCGTACTGTTTGAATGAGCTTCCGTCCCATTGGGATCGGTTGAAAACAGCAGCTTCCGCCGCAGTATTAGGATCTCCTACAAAGGAGAATTGTTATGAAACGACTCAGCCAAGTACTGCTGATCTCGGGCCTGATTGTGGGGAGTGTCAGCGCCGACGTGGTTGTCATGAAAAACGGCGACCGGGTGACTGGAACCGTGGTCAAGAAAGACGGTGCCAACCTGACGGTTAAGACCGCCAACTTTGGAGAGGTCACGCTCCCCTGGGCGGATATCACCAACATCACAACCGACATGCAGGTCACGGTGGAGCTTGCGGGGGGCCAGCAAATCCAAGGGCCCCTGAGTACGGCAAATGGTCAGATCAATGTCGGAGGCCGGACGCTTGGGCTGGGCGATGTGGTGGCAGTCCGGGATTACGCCTCGCAGGTGGCCTATCAAAGCCGGTTGAAACCAGGCTGGGGACAATTGTGGGCAGGGACGGGCAGCCTTAGTTGGGCTGGCACGTCGGGTAATGCGAAGACCAACACCTTTGCGGTTGGAATGTCTGCGGTGCGCGCGACCAATAGCGATCAGACCTCGATCTACTTCAACGCGGTGAAAGCGTCGGCCAAAATCGGGGCGGCGGATACCAACACGGCGCAAGCGGTCCGCGGCGGTTGGTCCTACAATCGCAACCTGACGCCGAAGCTATTCTTCACTGGATTCAACGATTGGGAATACGACAAGTTTCAGGCGTTAGATCTACGCGCTGTGTTCGGCGGCGGTTTGGGCTATAAGCTCCTCAACACGGAGCACACGAAGGTGAATGTAGTGGCGGGCGGCGACTTCAATCATGCGAAGTTCGATCCGGCTCCGCTGGCGAAGTTCACGCGCAACGACGCGGAAATCTATTGGGGCGGCGATCTGGACCATCACCTGGGTGCGCGCAGTGCGCTGACCGCCAAGTTCCGCATGTTTAATAACTTGAGCAGCGAAGGCGGCTATCGCATGAATTTCGACGCCGGCTATTCGACACAGTTGTTCAAGTGGCTATCGTGGAACGTCGCGTTTTCGGACCGTTACCTGAGCATTCCTGCACCGGGTCGTAAGGCGAACGATGTTCTGTACACCACAGGCATTGGGGTTAGCTTCTCGCATTGATGTGGCGTGAGCTTCAGCTTGCGTAGAAGCTTTGGCTCCGCAATCGGCATTCGTTAGGAGGCTGAAGCCCCCGTGCTCGATAAGTCGAGCATAGGCGCTTCCAGCGCCGCATCGAATGGTCTCAGCGAGGCTAAGGTCTCTATGCAAGCTATCCGGTCACGGATCTCCGAACGACGGAAAGCTCGTGCCACGTCACTTCCCGTTCAGATCGTAGAACCGCCAAGTGGACCGATAGTCGCGTGTCAGCGGCTGTCCCGTCAGATCGGCGCGGATCAGTTCCACCGGGATGCTGTTTTCCTTCAGGATCGCGTCATGAAAATCGCGATTCGACATCTTCCCGGAATCGACCAGTTCCTTGTGTAGCGCGTAAAACTGCAGCGCCCCCAGCATGTACGCGGATTGATAGATGGGCTCATACGATCCGTCAATAGACCGGCGGACCTCAGCCTCGGCATTGAATCGCTCAAATCCGACGCGCTCCACAAGGAAGTTCACGCAGTCCTCCGCGGTCATCTGCTCCAGGTGAAAGCTAAGCGAAAAAATGATGCGCGCCGCGCGGTGCATGTGCCAGAACAGCATGCCGATGCGATCTTCAGGGCCTCGCGGGAAGTTCAGATCCCACAGCAACAGCTCCCAATAGAATGAATTCCCTTCGCTCCAGAATGGCGTGGCGAACGGTTCGCGATACACGCGATAACGCTCCGACATGAAGCCTTGCAGGTGATGCCCGGGGATCAGTTCATGAAACACGACGGAACGTGCGAAGTGTTCATTGTTTCCGCGCAACGTCATCAACTTCTGTTCTTGCGTCATCGCGCCGGTAGGCGATGCGACCAGAATCAGATCGCCACCCAGGAAAAACGGGCTGGTCAGTTGCCGCTCCGGCGACAACATCTCTTCCCACCAATCTTCGCGAGCCAATGGTGGAATGGTAACCAGGTTGCGTGTCGTCACAAACTGGATCGCCTCTTCGGCCAAGCGGCGTACCAACTCCGGCTGCTGTCCGGGCGCGACGAATCTCGTTTTTACGACTTCCAGAGCCTTGTGCCAATCGTCGCCGTAACCCATCTCGCGCGAGGCCTTCATCATTTCCTGTTCGCACCATGCGAGCTCTTTGCGCGCCAGCGTCAGCAACTCCTCTGGCGTGTACGGAATCATGTTGGCCGACAGGTCGTCCAGCAGCGCCTGACGCCCGACCGGATCTCCGATGATCGCGCCGGACTGCGTGCCTGCCGTCTCGCGCAGTGCCCGCGCGTAGCTATCCAGCGACTGGTCCACGCGGCTATACGGATTCTCCACCCACCAAGTGAAAATCGGATCGTAGCCGTCATAGAACGCGTACCAACTCTTCAACGTCTCGCGCAATGACGTTACCTGCAATGCCGCCCGATTCACCACCGCCTTCTTGGCAGTGGATCGAACGGTGGAAGTGCGAGCCGCATCGATAGCTTTTGCCAAGTCGGCGAGCCTCTGACCCACCGCTTGCGGCTCGGCCACCTGCATCCTGCGCCGTGATTCTTCCAACTCAACGATGGTTCGGTAGAACGGAATGATCGGCTCAACTTCCGTGGCACGACGTTGCTCCAGTTCGACGGAGGCTTGCTGTTTCTCCAAATGATTGCGGAGCAGCAGATAGTCGATCTGGCCATTGCGGCTCAGCTTGTCGAAGTCGATTGCCGCAAGCGACGCCTTGGCCGCAGTAAGCAGATCTGTCATGCGCTGGTGGCGCGTTGCGCTGAGTTCGAGAGGATAGGTGCGATCCAGGGTTTTAAGATCGGCCGTGAATTGCTCGATGGTCGCGCGAAGCTCGCTTGCGTAAGGGTCCGCTGCTGGAACCTGAGCCGAGCATGGAACCACCAACGCGAGCGAGAGCAGCAGGTTGGCGGCACAAAAAGCGAATCGGGCTCGCGTGAGCTTCATCCTCGCATGATACTGTATGCTCCACCAGAGATATGATGAGGCTTGTGAATTACCGACTTGCGTTTCTTGCCACCACTGCTATCGCGTTGCCCATTTTCTTCACCTCCTGCTCGACGGCCAATACGAGCAAGGGCCAATCTGACTCGAACCCGCAATCCGTTGCAAGCGACGCTGCGCCCGCAAACAGCTCGCGAGGACATCGAAAGCACAGTGAGCGCGGCGTGGCGAATGCGAGGGCCACCGGAACCACAGGCAAGTTCGATTTCTACGTGATGTCGCTATCTTGGTCACCCGGCTTCTGCGCGACCCCTGCGGGCCGCAATGATGACATTCAGTGCGGCCAGCAGCGTCATTTTGCGTTCGTCCTGCATGGCTTGTGGCCGCAATATGAGCAGAAGGGCTGGCCGGAGGATTGCACAACTGAACGGATCGACAACTCGACTGTAGAGCGAATGCTCGACATCATGCCCAGCCCCAAACTGGTGCTGCATGAATGGGAAAAGCACGGAACCTGCAGCGGTCTGGCACCGACAGAATACTTCGCGGAGGCGCGTGAAGCGTTTGACAGCGTGAAGATTCCTGCGAAGTATCAGCACCCGTCAAATCAGATTTCTGTGAACCCAGAAGAGTTGCGGCGTGAGTTTGCCGAAGCGAATCCTAAGTTCGGTCACGATGGCTTTGCCGTGCTGTGCAGCAACAATGGCCGCTATTTGCAGGAAGTGCGTGCGTGTCTCTACACCGATCTGGACGGCCGAGCCTGCAATCGCGAAGTCCTGCACGACGAGTGCAGATCGGATGCGGTCATTATGCGGCCGGTGCGGTAGTCTACCAATCGGTCGCGCGATAATCCTTCAAAAACTGCCCCCAGATGTGCTCGCCCGTATTGATGCCGCTGATGATGGGGTCCAGGATGCGAGCCGCTCCGTCGACGATATCGAGCGGGGGATGAAAGCGGTGATCCGCAGTCTTGCGCGCGGCGATCTCCACTGGATCTTCGTCCGTTACCCAGCCGGTATCCACGCTATTCATGTGAATGCCGTCGTCGTGATAATCGGTCGCGGCGGTGCGCGTCATCATGTTTAGCGCCGCCTTGGCCATATTGGTATGCGGATGGCGCGTGGTCTTCCAGTTGCGATAGAACTGGCCTTCTACTGCCGAAACGTTGACAATGTGCTTGTCGCGATTGGGCGTACGCAGCATCAGCGGCTTCAAGCGCGCGTTGAGGATGTACGGCGCGATGGCATTGATTAACTGAACTTCCAACAACTCAACTGTTGAAACCTCTGCCATCAATAGCCGCCACGAATTGCGTCCGCGAAGGTCGATCTGCTGCAAATCCTGATCGAGTTGACCTTCCGGAAATAGATGTTTTTGACTCAACAGTTCCTCGGCCAGCAAGGGAACCTGAGATAGTTCTGCGGGCTGAGTCAAGCCCGTCAAGCTCGGGCCGGGACTTACAAGTGACGCCAACTGCTGATCGCTATCAGCTGCAGCCAACCCTACGGGTTCCTTCAAACCTTCATAGGTGCCCACCAGGCGGCGAACATGCACCGGCATATCGCGCATGGCAGCGGTTTCGCCGTCCAACATGTGCGCGTAGAACTCTGGCGGACGACGAACCGTCTGACAGGCGTTGTTGACAATAAAATCCAGCCGCGATCGTGTAGCCAGCAGCTTGCGGCAGAAAGCCTCAACGCTCGGGGTGTGCCGCAGGTCGAGCCCGAACACCTCTAACCGGTGACCCCATGCGTTGAAGTCGGGTTCTTCGGCGTAGCGTTTTGCCGAATCGCGCGGGAACCGCGTGGTAACGATCAACTCGGCTCCGGCGCGCAACAGCTTCAATCCCGTTTGATAGCCGATCTTGACGCGACCTCCGGTCAGCAGCGCCACGCGACCTGTCAGATCTGCGAGTTCAGTCCGCTTTGCAAAATTGAACGCCGCGCACGCCGGACACATCTGATCGTAGAAATGGTGGATCTCCGTGTACTGTGCCTTGCAAACGTAGCAATGCGGCTGCACGCCCTTGCCCGGCTTTCCCGCTTTGCGATAGCCTTCATTCGAGTTCGTGCCATCCAACAGCGCCAGAGGTTGAAAGCCTTGCGGTCCGAAGTCCTTCGGAGGATAGGAATTCGGAGTGGTGAAAACAGGCTTGCGTCGAAGCTGGCGAATGCCGGTTTCATGCAGCACCGCGCCGATGCGTTCCGATTGCGCGGCACTCCGCTGACGTTCCGCCGCTTTCTGCATGCGTCTGCGAGCCACAGGGTCCGGGTTGTAGACCTCCGCGATGGCCTGATGCAAGCGTTCGCGTTCTTCGCCTGGCAATTGGTCCAGGATGCGCCGATCGCGGGCAATCGATTCCAATAAATCCGCAGCGGCTCGCAAACGATTTAGCAACTCTGAATCGGCATCTGCTGGATTGTGCGGCAGGGGTTCTTGGGGCATGTAAAAGGACAGACGGCGCGTGTGACGCAACCATTATCGCGCGAAAGCCCCGCAGAAATGAAAAACCGGAGAAGCCGACCAGACTGTGGCACGACTACTCCGGTTTCGATTACAGCTCGCGAACGTCGCGAGGAAAGTTAGTTGCCGGTTGCGGTTGCGCTGGCGCTGCTACCCGTGATGACAATTTTGTTCGAGGTACCAGCGAGGCGGATAGCCGAGACCTTCGAGGCTGCGGTTTCCAGCGTGGTGTAGGCGAACTTCTGCGTTCCGGTTTCCAACTTCGCGGGGGCGCTGGCAACTTCTACCTTGCGATCCATGAAAACAACCTTGTCGCCCTTGAGCTCGACCTTGTAATCGCCCGCTTTCAGTTCTGTGCCGCCTACCCACATGGGTGTCGCCAGAGTTACCTTTTCAGCAAACGCGGTGAGCGCGAACGAAGCTACGCATAGTGTGAGTGTAATAAGTTTTTTCATAAATATAGTTGTCCCTTGAATAAGATTTTAAGATTTGTTGTTGATAGTGCGCGGAGGCTCTTTCTTGGAGAATGCCGCGTGCTGCACCGTACACTCTTAATGACGACAGAAACGTCACCAATCGTTACGGCAAATTGTGAATTCGGTATGTTTCCTGCTGTTCAAGTCTATTTACCCCCTAGTCCGTGACGTGAAAGAGCACTAGGTGCATACGCCTACCATTTGGGCGGGACGAACAAACTGCAAAGCAATGTGTCAAACATACGTCGCATACTGCGTACTTATATCTAGACGAATGCCAGTGTGGTTTTGTTGCGGAAATTCGAGCAAAATATTCCTGCATGCAAATGTCGCAATCCGACCTCTTCCCGTTGTAGTTTGGTTCGG
>JBDTUY010000002.1:0-44981 GCA_040007495.1 Acidobacteriota bacterium
CAAACGCTATCCGGGACGAATTCGTCTAATCCGTCACGCAAGCAATCGGGGCAACGGCGCTGCGGTCCGAACCGCGATCGACGCTGCGGAAGGCGAGTTATGCCTGATCCAAGATGCGGATTTGGAGTACGACCCGCAAGAGTATCGGCGGTTGCTTAACCCGCTGATCGAGGGCCGAGCGGACGCAGTGTTTGGGTCCCGCTTCATGATCGTTGCAGAAAGACGCGTGATCTATTACTGGCACTCTGTCGCAAACCGGCTATTGACTGGTTTTTCCAATCTGGTCACGGATCTGAATCTTACCGACATGGGGACTGGGTACAAGGCGTTTCGCACCGCGGTGGTGCAGGAAACGCCGCTTCGCTCAGAGGGCTTTGCATTCGAGCCGGAAATCACGATTAAGCTGGCCCGCCGCGGCGCTCGTATTTATGAGGTCCCGGTCAGCTATCACGGGCGAACCTATGAGGAAGGCAAGAAAATCAGTACCCGGGACGCGTTTAAGATTATTGGGGCTATTGTGCGCTGGTCGCTTACCGGGGACCTCTATAAGGATCCTGGCGCGCAAACCTTACACGCTCTTTCCGCCGCGCCCCGGTTCAACCGGTGGATGGCGGACACGATTCGTCCCTTTGTAGGCGAGCGGGTTATGGAAATTGGCAGCGGCATCGGCAACCTGACACGAGCGCTGGTAAAGGGTCGGCCGCGTTATGTTGCCACCGACATCAACCCGGAGCACATGGCGCGTTTAAAGACCCGGTTCCCGCAGCGCCCTAATTTGGAGGTCCATCGTTGTGACCTCACCAGCCCTCCGGATTTCGCTCCGTTCGCGAATTCCATGGACACCATCATCTGCCTAAATGTTCTGGAGCATATTGACGACGACCGTTTGGGGTTGAAGAATATCTACTCGGCGCTCAGCCCGGAAGGGCGTGCGATCATCCTGGTTCCCGAAGGCCAGAGCGTATATGGAACGATTGACGAGGCTTTGGGACACTTCCGGCGCTACTCCGAAGCGGAACTGCAAGAGAAGATGGAAAAGACCGGATTCAAGGTGGAACAGATCGTTCGATTCAACCGTGTATCCCGCCCGGCGTGGTTCGTAAGCGGCCGGATCATCAAGAGAAAAGCGTTGGACGTGAACCAGATGCGTCTTTACGACCGCATGGTGTGGCTGTGGCGGAAGATTGATGGGTTCCTGCCGTGGCGGCCCACGTCGATCATCGCAATTGGCCGGAAGCCAGCAGCTTAAAATACCGAGAGCACGTATGATGTTTCTCTAACTGTCATTTGTCCGTCACGACAAATGGTTGGTATTTTACAGCGTTCCAACGTAAACTAGTGGTGTGGCACACCGTCCGCGTCCTGTGTGCGGGGAGAATTGTTATGGCTAGACACTCAGGACGATGGCTGCTCGCTTTTTTAACGGTGTTGCCATTAATCGGACAGCCCACGGCTTCTGTCTCACGCTTGGATTTGCAGATGCCCTTGGGTGGGCCGCTGCCTCCAGTCACCACCTTTAATGTCACGACGACAGGGGCCTGGACCGCCAGTATCTCCACCAGCGACCTATTTAGCGTAAGTCCGGCCCAAGGTACGGGCAACGCCACCCTCACCATAACTCCAGTGGATTGGCGTCCGCTGGGCACCTATAACGCGAATATCGTTATTACCGCTCAGGGTGCGCTACTGACCGTTCCGGCGACGCTCAAGGTGTTGGCTCGTTTGACTCCACAGTTTACGTATGCGCAGGGTCCAACGGGATGTCAGGATGCCACCCCCGGGCTGCCTGTCGGCAACGCAGCTTTATGCACCGTGGCTAATCAGAAACCTCCAGGTAGCTTCGCCCCGCCTGACAACGGTAGCAGCTATGTGGACCCGAATTTTGGAACCAAGGTTCGCATGCTGGCAGGTCCTTCGGCCCTGCATGGTTACTCTACTCCGTCTCCCGTCAGCGCCACGAATAAGTACATATTGCTCTCTATCAACGACGTAATTACCGTCGAGGAACTGCTGACGGGGAAAACCGTGCGCAAAGTTTCGATTGGATTTGAAGGGGTGATGTGGGACGGCAGTAACGACAACTACCTGTATGCATTTTCGGGGGCCACAGTGGTCCGTTTGGATGTGACCACAGGCGCGACGACTACTGTAGCCGACTATTCCAAAGGCGCGCTCCGGTTTACCAGTATCGGCTCTGGGGGCACGGGCGAGATCACCAAGGATAACTGGTTGTCCTTCTACGCCCCGCAGGAACGCCAAATGTGCAGTTTGGACCTGAACACAATCAGCACCTATTGCGGGGCTGTGCCGGCAGGGGTCAGTATCGATTATCCGACCATGGCCAAAGGCGTGGATAAGGTATCGGGGCGGCGCTACGTTATGGGAGTGGTGGTTTCGGGACCCTTCCTGATTTACGCCGTGAATGTGGCTCAGAAGCGGCTGGATCTGGTGGGCCGTGGTCCGGAGAACGTCATGATGGGCGGCAACCGGGATGGAATCTGCGACGCGAATGAAGCCTGTATCAATGGCAGTCACTCCGACACCATGGAAGATGCCGCCGGGAATGAGTATTTAGTTTTAGGCTTGGAAGCGCAGACTCCTTGTGAATACTCGATGTTCAGTATCCAGCTAAACAAAGGTGCGCAGATGGGCCTGCCAATTGAGGTAGGTGGCGGACTAAAACGTCTGATGCAGCTGTTTCGCTGTGGTGGAGACAAGTGGAGCGATTATCACGCTGGTTGTGCCAAGGCGGCTCCGGTGTGCGTGATCTCCATTACGACGGAACCCTTCGGCGAGACCATGAACCAGAATAATCCTGCGGCTGTGCCTGTCAGCCCCTATTTGGGAGAAATTCTGATCATCAAGGACAACGGCAACGAGGTTCGTAGGCTGGCTAAGCACAGGAGCATACAATACTCAAACGAGGAAGCGAATGGGTATTGGTCCACGCCGCGAGCCGCGATCTCGGAGGACGCTGCTTTTGTAGTGGCGACATCCAATTTTGGAACGCCAAACCAGCGGCGGGTTATCGTTCTGGACACTGGCTATGCGGTGCCACGCCTGGTGGCGGGTGATCCGGTGCTTAATGGTGGTAGTTATGAACCCCGGGTTGCTTCCGGAACGCTCTCAATTCTTTTTGGATCCAATTTATCCTTGTGCAGTTCCCTGACGTCGCCGTTCCCGTTGTCCACGTCTTTATGCGGGACCAGTTTGAAGGTGCAGGGGCAAGACGCTCTTATTTTTTCGGTAACGCCCAGCCAAGTCGCATTCTTCCTGCCCCGCGGTCTGGCTCCACAAACAGATGCGTCACTAACCCTCACCACGGATTCCATCTACGGAGGGGACCCTGTGACCGTCGACGGAGTAATACCTGCCTCGGCCATGGGGACTTCGGGGGTAGCGCTGTTTGCAAAATCTCTTCCCGGCGCGCCGGCCAATGGCGCTCTGCTTTTTGATGCGCAGTGGAACCAGCGCGCCCTGAGTCCAGACGACTATGCCATTGCTTTTGCGGTTGGTCTGGGTCCCACGAATCCATTCGTCGCCGATGGGAAGCCGAGTCCTTTGGCTGAGCCGCTCGCCCGATTAGCTCTGCCGCCAACTCTCTACATCAACGATATGCAACAGAGTTTGGTGTACGCGGGGTTGGTGCCTGGAATGTCGGGTGTTTACCAGTTGGTGTGGGTCATCAACAAAAACACACCGATTCACTCCGATTACAACTGGGTCTGGATCAACGACGGATCGGTAGAAAGTCCCCGCCTGTTGATGGACTTGCTGCCTGCTACTTAGCGGTGTAGTAAGGGATCGTACACTGCCATAGCTCTGGCTACGCTGACTTCCGTGCTGAAGAGCTTAGATTGCTGAATGGCAGCGCGAGACAGTGCTGCATAGCGGTCCGGGTTGCTGGTGATCGCAAGGACCGCATCCGCCAACCCAACGACTTCTTCTGGGCCTACATCGACTAGCAGACCCGTGGCGGAGGATAGGTTGTCCCCGCGGAACTCCACCACCAGTTCCGGCGCTGCTCCGCTTCGGCTGGCCACCACCGGCAATCCGCAGCTCATTGCTTCGATAAATACATTTCCAAACGCTTCCCCCGCAGCAGTATGAACGAACAGATCTGCGGCTGCCATCCAACGCTGGGGGTCCTTTTGATACCCGAGCCACTTGATCTGCGAGGTGACCTTCAGGCTATCCGCCAGTTCCACCAACTGTTGGTGCAGTGGGCCAGTGCCTGCCATCCATAGTTGAACTGCGTGACCGCGCCGCACCAACTCGGCTAGCACTTGCACAATGATTTCTGGGCGCTTCCAGGCGAGAAGGGTTGCTGCGAAGATGAGGACCAGCGTTTCTGGAGAAGCCCCCGTTTCATCGCGAAGTTCCTTGCGCGCTACTGGATCTGGGCCAAACGCGGTCGTATCGACACCGTTATAAATACAGGTGATCTGATTGCCGGGGATGCCCACCTGACGTAGCCGTTGACCAATAAACTCGGAGATCGCGATGTGTTGGGTAATGGGCCAACACATTACGGCTGTGCGAATACGCATTAAGCTTTGCCGCCAACCGGTTGCACCGGATTCCCCGCTATTGGCTTCGGTGAAAATGATGGTCCGGGCACCGGCTAACCAACAAGCCCAGTGGACAGAGGAAAAATAGTCAAAGAAACGGACGTGGGCAAGTTGTATGGAGAACTCCGCTTGCAAATTACGGATCTGCTGCCAGTAGTGCAGCTTGCCGTGATGGTAGGAGCAGATCTCGACCCTGGCTCCCGCAGCGGTAAACCGGCGGCGAACCTCATCGTCTTTGAGTTCGGAGGCAAATAAAACAGGAGTGACCCCGCGAGCCGATAGTTGTTCAGCCAGTTGCCGAAAATACTCTTCGCGGGTGCTCCAAAAAACAGGGCACCAATCGAACAGGAATAGGACGCAGGGCGGCTTAGCCACGGAACGAATTATGCACTCCTGGAGAGTGGTTACGGGAGGGCTTCATTTTGCCGCTGAGTGTGACGCGGGTAGTAGGTTGGGGTGTTACTGGAGGTGCCGGAGTATCAAACTTAGGCAGTGAAATAGCTCTTGGAACTGGAGAAGTGGCGCAGGCCAACTCAAACCGTATAGTGGAGATACTGGCGGCACACAGTCCAAACAACGACCAGAAAATGAAGCCATAGGCCACGCTGGAAAAGAAAGATGTCACCGCGAATGTTACAAATCCTAACAACAGAAGGGTCGCCGTGTCTTGCAACTTTGCCAGTTGCGGAAGCTTCCTGGTTCGTTTGCGGATACGGAATAATTCCCGCAAGCTCACCAGCACCGCGCTGCAAAAGAAAATCGCGCCAGGGATGCCAGTCTCGCTCGACACCTGGGTATACGCGTTATGCGTTTCAATCCAGGATGCCCTTTGCCCATCCGCCCTTTGCAGATCTGCAGCGGCCGATTGAAATACCCCTGGACCCACGCCGAAAATGGGGTTCTTGACGGTGAGTTCAATGCTTTGCTGAAGAGTTCTCAGTCGCTCCGACGTGGATGAGATAGCTTTATCCTCGCTGGTTCCCATTTCAGTGACTTGACTGCTGTGAATTAAGGAATCTAACCGCAATCGGGCGGTGGGAGAGGCGGCCAATAGTCCACCGACCAAAGCTGGGAACAGCACGATTAATAGCACCCGTACCCCTGCCGATGCGAAGGCGACCGCAAAGCAGCCCAGCAGGACGGCACCAATTAACGCTCCTCGGGACCCGGTTATAAAGATGGTGTAGAGGAACGGAACCATCATCAGATACGTGAGCCACTTTAAAGAGCTGTTGTTCAACCAAGTTCCCAATATAGGTAGGAAGCACATACCCAACAACATGATCTGAGCCAGATCGTTAGGATTGGAGTATTGCCCGGCCGACATCGTAAGTCGTCCGTCTACCCGGTGGTTCCCGATTAAAGCGATCAACATGGTGACCACAATCCCGCTGCCCATGATCGCCATCAGCCCTTGAATACGGGTTACCGTGTTGATGGCAGTTGAGACCATCACAAACACCAGAAAACTGCGGATGATTTCGTCGGTGAGGACATTGAAACTGCCCCCCTTCCATTGACTGAAGGGAACGCAGATGATGCACCACAGCGTGAATAAACCGATGAGCTTGCCGACGGTGGTTGAGAATGCGCCTGCGATGCCGTTGCTGACGATGGTGAGGCTTGCGGTGAGAACAGCCAGAATCAAGGGTAAATGAAGGCTTGAAACAGTAAAGTCAAGAATGCGGCTGATGGCTAAGAATAGGAAGAGTAATAGGAAAGCGTAAGCCATCCCTGAAAGAGGGGCCTCTGCAAGCTGCCTTTGCTGCATGAGACCGGCTAGGGCGGCCTGGGGCCTCGCCATGAGCCCGCCAAGCGGGAAATTCGTTATGTATTCTGTTCGAGTTCGCGAAACCATAGTTCCACCATCAATAGCGACCACAACCAATGACTGTTATTCCGGCGGCCGGAATCATGCTCTTCTAATAGAGTTCGGACGAAAGCCGGATTTACGATTCCCCGGCCAAGAAATTTAGCAGACAGTAATACGTCCCGCAACATGTCCCGCAACTGACCGCGGAACCAATGGGCCAAGGGTACAGCAAACCCCTTTTTAGGAAGACTGAGCAACTCTATCGGTAAACGATCCTGGAGGGCATCCCGCAAAATCTGTTTCCCTTTGGGGCCTGCCACTTTCCAGGCATGAGGAATGCCAGCGGCGACCTCCGCCAAACAATGATCCAGCAAAGGGGCCCGAACCTCCAGGGAGTTGGCCATCGACATGCGATCCACTTTCACCAGCATATCACCCACAAGTGTTGCGGTTGCTTCAAAATACAGGGATTGCGTGAGCAAATTCGGCTCATTGGGGAGCAGGCAATGTCCCATCTTCTGCAACAACCAGGCTTGTTCGGCAGGCAGCATCCATTCCGGCTGCAGTAACTGTTTACGCAAGTGATAATGCGCATAGTTGCGTTCCATATACCGCGCCAAACCGGAATCCAGACTGATCATGTGCAGGAAGTTCTTGCCATAGGCCCAGTAAGGCATCCCGGCCGCCAAAACCCTTAGCCCGGAACGCACTCCGGAGGGGATCCGGTCCCATCGCCCCAGTTCCTGGGCCGAAGTATGAACCTCATAGCCTCCAAACAACTCATCGCCCCCGTCGCCGGTAAGCGCGACTTTTACATGCTGAGCCGCGAACTCGGAAACAATAAATGTTGGAATGGCCGAGGAATCGCCGAACGGTTCATCAAAATGCCGGGTCAGTCGTTCCACCAGGCTGATCGCTTCCGGCTTCACCAGAATCTCGTGGTGTTCCGTTTTGTACTTCTGGGCGACCAGGCGAGCGGCGGGCAGTTCGTTGTAATCCGCCTCCTCAAACCCAATGGAAAAGGTGCGTACCGGCTCAGGAGATTGCAGCGCCATAGAGGCGACCACAGAACTGGAATCAATTCCGCCGCTTAAGAATGCACCCAAGGGAACATCGGCGATCATGCGTATCCGGACGGATTCATCAAAACTAGCGCGGACCCGGGCTGCTGCTGCCTCGCGAGTATCGCCGGGCGTGGCTTCCGCTACAGGAACCGGCATTTTCCAATAGGTGCCCTGCTCCACTACCGCCTTGCCGGAGCTGTCCAGCTCATAACTGAGCCAGGAACCCGGCGGCAATTTACGCACCTGCCGAAACGGCGACCAGGGGTCGGGAATGTAGCCAAACTGAAAGTACAGCCGCAGAGCTTCCTGATCCAGATCCAGCGGCAAACGGGCCGCCTGCAGGCACTTCAGTTCGCTGCCGAAGTAGAGTCCCTGCTCCAGAGCAGCATAGTAGAGGGGTTTTTTTCCGAAGCGGTCGCGGGCCAGAATCAACTTGCTGCGACGGGCGTCCCACAAGGCAACTCCGAACATCCCGCGCAACTCAGCAAAGCATGCAACGCCTTTTTCTTCATAGAGATGAAGGATTACTTCCGTGTCGCTGCGGGTACGAAAGCGATGCCCCTTGGCCTCCAGTTCTTCCCGTAGATGCTGAAACTGGTAGATCTCGCCGTTGAAGACAATCCAGACCGAGCCGTCCTCGTTTGCAATGGGTTGATGTCCCGAGGCTAAATCGATAATCGAGAGCCGGCGCATGCCGATGCCGCAACCTCGATCCAAATAATAACCTGCATCGTCGGGACCGCGATGCTGAATCACATCACACATCTTGGTGAGGACGGATTCAGGTTGTGCGAGGCGCTCTTTTAACAGGAACCCGGCTATGCCACACATAATTTAGGAGTTGGCAGCAACACGGGATACGTCAGCCAGGAAGCTTCCGGCAACAGGCGTGTTATCAGTCATTTCCATATCCTGCGGCATACGGTTTTCCAGCGGACAATGGAGCATGAAAATTAGGAGACCTACTCTGCAAAGATCGGCAGAACGAGTGGTCTGTATGAGGGTTTTAGTAGCCAGCCGACCGGGAGGAGAGCAAAACATTGGACCGACACTAGTGGAAATCACCCGATCATACGAACTATTAGATTATGCTAGCACTTCGTTCTGGCATCGACAGTATGTCAGACCGTTGTGTGGGATATTTCCCTAAATTCTGACACCTGCTAAACTCGTACAAGGACTGGAAAACATGGCTGACACCCTAAGTTGGGCCCAATGGAATGTGTATTCTGGCGTCAACTATCGCTTGCGAACGTTTGCCGGAGGACGTTTTGCGACGCGGTGCCGGCCGGTGTCCATCATGCTCTTGGTAACGGAAAATTGCACCGCCAAGTGTCTGCATTGCGATATCTGGAAGAACAAGTTCCGTGAAGATACGACCGTGGAGGAGTGGAAAACGCTGCTAAGCGACCTCCGCAACTGGCTGGGACCTGTGCAGGTGGTCATCTCCGGCGGCGAGGCTCTGATGAAGGGGTTCACGGTGGATCTTGTGGCGCATGCCAGCAAGATTGGGCTGTTTTTGGAAATCCTGACGCACGGATACTGGAAAGACCAAACCAAGATTGAACGTCTGGGTAAGGCCAACCCCTGGAAAGTAACCATGTCGCTCGACGGCTTGGGAGAGACACATACTCTGGTCCGTGGACGGCCCAATTTCTGGGAGTTCAGCCAGCAAAGCCTGCAGACCCTGTTGCGGGTGCGTAAAGAAGAAAAGCTGGATTACACAATTCGGCTGAAGAACGTGATCATGTCGTACAACGTGGACGATACGGTCAAACTGGCGCGGTTCGCGGAACAAGACGGCGTGGAGATCTTCTATCAGGCGATTGAGCAGAACTACAACACGCCGGAAGACACGCAGTGGTATTTGCACAGCGAAAACTGGCCCAAAGACACCGGAAAAGTGATTGAAAATGTGCGCGAGCTGATCGCGATGAAGAAATCGGGCAAATCGCACATCGCCAATTCTGTGGACCAATTGGAAGCCATGATTCCGTACTTCCAGGATCCGGATGCTTCCCGCGTCGCGGTACAGACCCATAGCGCACATGAAAAACAACGCTCCTGCAATGCGTTGACCACGTTGCAGCTACAGTCCAATGGAGATGTGACGGTTTGTACGGGTGTCCCAGCAGTGGGTAACTTCCGCGAAAAACCGATCCGCGAGATCTGGGAAGCGCGGCCTCATTTCTGGGAAGAAGGCTGCTGCCTGGAGAAGCGCTGTTCTCCGGCCGAGTTGCAACAGATTAAACCTGCATCTTCGCTTACGGTTTCCGAGACCTGGACCCAACAATAACGAGTTGTTCTCCTGAACTTTCAGGCGTAGACTCCTCCGGCTCATGCCAGCAACCGTCGTCATTCTCTTTACGATCAATCCATTTCGGATTGGTGGTATGGAGATCTTTACCCGTGAGCTTGCGCGGCAATTAGAACCCCTGCACATCCGCTTGGTGGCTGTTTTTAGCCAGTTTCCCAAAGGGGTAGTGGCGGAGTTTCTGACGGCTCCCAATTTGGTGATCGAGGCGATGCCGGAGTTAGACATCTCTGAGCGTGCCAGTATAGGCCCGCTGTATTCGCTGCTGCGCCGCTATCGCCCGGAAACCCTCCATTTGAACTTCGTGGGCTTCGTTGGACCTTTCCCGTGGGTGGCTCGCGCTTGTGGGGTGCGGCGAATCTTTTTCACAGCACACGGCTCGAATGCCACAAATCAGATCGCGCGGCGGGCGCCGACATGGAAACGCCTGCTAGTGCGTGTGATTAATGCTCCTTTGACCCGGGCGTTTTGCGTCAGCAGGTATAGCCGCCAATTTCTGGTGGAGCTGGATGTTCTCCCCGCCGAACGGTTTCAAGTACTATATAACGGCATTCTTACCCCAGACCTGGGCACCGTACAAGAAATGGGGAGCCGGTTCCGTGAGCGCTACGGCATACCGCAAGACCGTTTACTGATCACGCAGGTCAGTTGGATTATCGCGGACAAAGGGATTCCACAATTGTTGGCCGCAGCCAGGCAGGTGCTGACGCTTCGTCCGCAGACACATTTTGCTATTGTCGGCTCCGGTGCTCAGTCCGATGAATATAAGCGGAAGGCGCTTGATTTGGGAATTGCCGAAGCCATTACCTGGACTGGGCTGGTTGAGAATCCCATGAAAGATGGGGTGTATGCAGCCACCGACATTTTCTGTTTGGCATCGCAATGGCAGGAAGCGTTTGGTATGGTGCTGGCTGAGGCCATGGCTTTTGAAAAACCTGCGGTGGGCAGCGCGATTGGAGGGATCCCGGAAGTGATTGAAGACGGCGTGACCGGATTGCTGGTGAACCCTCCAACCGACGTAGAGCAATTGGCGCGGCATTTGGTGCGATTGCTGGATGACGCCGACCTGCGCCGCACCATGGGTCTGGCTGGCCGCAAGGCCGTGGAGCAGAAGTTCCAATTGAGCCGGATCACAGCGGAAGTGGTCAGGCATTACCAGATCGGCTAAATGCGCTCCCCGAGTGAAATCCGATTTCGGGTGCAGCAGGAGCTGGCAAACCTTTGGCTGTTTGCAGCACCTCCGTCATGGGGAGAGCCTCTAACGGGTCCTTTACCCGGGCTTCCCGATCCGGAGGCAGTCGCGGCAGCCGTACGATTGTCCCCGAATCGTCAAGCCTACCTTCAGCAAGTGGAGGGACTGGCGGATGAATTACTGACGCATCGTTTTCGCTTGCTCGGGTTAGAGCCGGTCGACTTAGGCAGTCCGATTCCCTGGCGGCGGGATTTCCTGCATGGGCAGGAAACGGGGTTGGACTATTTCCGCCGGATACCGTATCTGGATTTTCAGCGTGCGGGAGACCACAAAGTAATCTGGGAACTGAACCGGCATCAACATCTGGTGCTGCTGGCGCAAGCGTTCCTGCTGACCGGCCGACGTGAGTTCCTAGATGAGATCCCGCGGCAACTGGATCACTGGATGCTCGAGAACCCTGTGCAGAAGGGCATCCATTGGGCTAGTGCGCTGGAGGTCGCTTTTCGGGCTCTTTCCTGGCTTTGGGTGTTGCATCTGGTGGGTAAGCATCTTCCCGAAGACTTCCGGCGGCGCTGGATGCGATCGCTCCATCATCACGGGCTGCATTTGGAGCATAATCTTTCCTTCTATTTCTCTCCCAATACCCATTTGCTGGGCGAGGCTGTGGCGCTGGATGCACTGGGCCGCTTGCTGCCGGATATGCCTCGATCGGCACAGTGGCGCAGCCTGGGGAGCAAGACGGTGCTCGAACAGATGCAAAGGCAGGTTCGAGAGGATGGCAGCCACTTTGAACAGTCGTCCTACTATCACCTGTACTCAGTAGATTTCTTCTTGTTCTTCCTGGTGCTGCATCCGGAAGCTCCAGAATGGTATCGCGGCAAGCTGGTCAAGATGGTGGACTTTCTTTCAGCTCTGGTTAGTAGCCAAGGGATCCTGCCTTTGATCGGCGATGAAGACGGAGGACGGTTCTTTCATCCCTATGGAGAACGGAATCGGTTCGCGCAAGCCACTCTGGTGAGTTGCGCTAATTTGTTGCAGCGCACGGATTGGTTACCTAGCCATGGCGGCTTGGAGTTGGAACAAGCCGTTTGGTGGATGGCATCGGACAGCCTAGATCGATCCAATCGGAGGGCTGCCCTACTCCCAGACTCCAGCCGTTGGTTTGCCGATACTGGCCTTGCGGTTCTACGCTCAGAGAAGGCCCACGTCATCCTGGATGCCGGCAACTTCGGTGCTGGCTCGGCCGGCCATTCTCATGCCGATACGCTTTCCATGGTGGCGTTCGTGGATGGGCGGGAGTTGTTGATCGATCCTGGAACGTTCACATACATCTCCGATCCCGCAGCCAGGCAGCGATTCCGCGGGACCGCAGCACACAACACAGTCTCCATAGACTCACTAGAGCAGGCCGTGCCTCAAGGTCCGTTCCGCTGGACTACGCCGCCACAGGTGGAACTACTGCATTGGGATTCGACCGACAGCTGCGACATCCTGGATGCGTGTTGCCGCTATGGGGGCTTCACTCATCGCCGTAGCGTGGTGTTCCAGAAACCTGGCATCCTGGTGGTCCTGGACCGGGTGACTGGACCGGCAGGCTCTCACCGCATCGAACAGGGCTGGTTGGTTCCCGAGGGGACTGAGGGAAGCGACTTCCTGGCCACCATACCAATCGCGAGTGCCGAACCCGCGGAACGGTCTCAGGCGCTAGGCTCTCGACAAGCAGCAACACGCTGGGTAGCTCGCTATGAGGGGGAGCTGCCAGCAAATATGGTTGCCGTGATCCATTTCAACGGAGATCGTCCCGGGAAGATCGAAACCTCTACTGCGTCAGAAATCGACTTCGTGGTGCAATTGGAAAGCGGAGAGTTTCACTTTCCCCAACAGGGGCCGCCGCGTTTGGTTCCCCACCCAATGCAGCAATAGAAGCCTCTGGTATTTCATTCACTTGCATTTGTGCCTTTGAGATAGTGTTCGAATGACCTGCCATCTTGTGGGCACCGATGAACTACTTAAATCATACTCAAGGCAGCTGCTGGCTTGATGTTCGGAACGGGCGATCCACTCGGCGTGCGATCGGGGTTTGCCTGATACTGAGTGCCGCGCTGCTCTCAGGCCAAACAGCGGTCGATCTACAAACCCAATCTAAACGGGTTGATTTTACACAGGCACCGACGACGGCTCCGGTAAAGGCCGGCGTTACATTACCGGCAACCTGTCGATTGGGAGAGCTGTATTACAAGACCAACGCGCCTGCAGGGGCAAACCTGTATGGTTGCACCAACACAAATATCTGGACTCTTTTAGGAGATGGTAATTCAGGAATTTTTTCCCAGAAGACCGGCACGGGGAATCCGAACGGGTTCCAGAGTTGTTTGATGCCGAGCGCATCTTCGAGAACTGTTTACTTCGATACTGCAGCTCAGGAAACCTGGCAATGCGTGGGTACAAATACCTGGAAGAAAGTGCTTGATACGACGGGCACAGGTCCAGTGTTTGTCAGCGGCACTTTCAACGTCACCGCTTTAACGGAGCCCTTGAACCTGGGTGACGGGGCGCTACAGTTTGGTATCGCCGGCTTGGAGTACTTTCCTAGGGGCGGAGCGCTTTCACGAACCGTGGTTCCGAAGAACTGCTCGGCGGTTACGGCTGGAACGTTTGTCAGCGCAATCGGAACGGACGGAACTGTGACTTGCGGAACACCTTCCGCAGTCCGAGCCATGGACACACAGACTGCTGTTATCGATAGTGTCAGTTCCGGCACCCTGCTCTCCGCGGCAGCAGCAGGACTGTACCGCATCAGCTCCTATGTGCACACTACCCTTCCTGAAGGAGCCGCTTGCCTTCTGAATATCGACATCAGCTATACGTACAACGGCGGCTCCAAGACTGTGCGCGTTGTGAGCAATCACGATCTGAATACCGATGAGATTGCTTCCGATAGCATCCGGGCCATTAAGGTGGACAACGGAACCAACGTCCTCCGCAGCTTGACGGATACTTGCACGCGCTCCACCTACACTTACGATTATTCGATTGGACTTGAGAAAATTAATTAGCAACGTTAACAGTTTTCCTGACTGGCGGCTCCTATCGTGGAATGGGAGCCACAAGTTATACCCAGGGAGAACCACTTGATGGTTCTTTGCTGGCGATCCCGCTCTACCCTCCAGCAGCCTTCTGCAATTCAGTCGGCACTAACCAGGGACGTCCTGTTAGATTGAAAGTTCCGTGCTCTTTCTTCTTTGTACCGTCGGGCTGTTATATATCGTCGCCGGCTATCCCCTATTACTCGCTCTACAGGCACGTTTCCGACCCCAACCTACCCAGACCGGAGCTCTACAACCTTCTGTTTCTGTTCTGCTTCCTGTACACAACGGCGAACGCTGGATCGAGAGCAAGCTTGCGAGTATTTTTTCGTTAGATTACCCACAGGAGAAGATGCAGGTGTTGGTCATCGCCGACGGCTGCACGGATCAGACTGCTGCGATCGCCTCCCGCTTTCCAGTAGAGGTAATCACGCTGCAGGAGAAAAGCGGGAAGGCTGTTGCGCTGAACCGGGCGATGGAACAGGCGCGAGGAGAGATCCTGTTCTTCACGGACGTGCGGCAGCCACTCGGTCGGGACGCCTTACAGCAATTGATCAATCGATTCGCAGATCCACGGGTCGGCGTGGTGACCGGCGAATTGGTCATCCTGGACGGAACTACACAGGAAGAGGTAAACGTTGGGCTGTATTGGAAATACGAGAAGTGGATTCGCAAACATCTCAGCCTGGTGGATTCCGTGTTGGGGGCGACAGGATGCATCTACGCGATGCGGCGAAGTCTGACAAAGCCACTGCCCGCAGGGACCCTGCTGGACGACGTACACCTTCCGATGCAGGCGTTTTTTGCGGGTTACCGCATTGTGATGGAGGAACGAGCGAAAGCTTATGATCCTCCCACTGGTTTGGGGGCTGAATTCTGGAGAAAGGTCCGGACTCAGGCGGGAATCTATCAACTGCTTGGGCACTTCCCTGCTCTGTTGTGGCCGGGCACACGCATGTGGATCCATTTCGTGTCCTACAAGTTCGGCCGCCTGATGCTGCCCTTCCTCTTAATAGGAATTGGCGTTGGGGCCTGCCTGTTGCCCACCCCATGGAAATCGATTACGCTGGCCGCTCAGGGTCTGTTCTATCTTTTTGCCATAGGCAACCGCTGGATTCCGGCGAATGCGGGCATACTCAAGAAGGTTTCCGCAGCAGCCTCTGCATTTGTAGTTCTGGTGGGAGCGGCGTTGTGCGCCGCCGGCGTTTTATTCATTCCCGCTAAACTGTTTTGGCGAACACGCTGAATTGTCCGTCACTTACGCATTCTTCACAGTAGTGGGGGACGCGCTCCCTGGCATGGTGTTAGTACCGATGGGGTTCCCTGAAGCAGCTATACACTGTAGCTGCCGTTCGTACCACTTGTTGGGCGACAAAGGAACTTCATGGGGAGCACTACTAAAACCTATGCTGAAGCCTTCCCTTCTCCTTCTTCCGATTGTTCTAACCGCAACCGCATTCGGTGCGAACTTCCAGGCGTCCGTGAGCGGCAATTGGAATAACCCCGTCACTTGGGGAAAAAGCGCGGGAACCTGCGTCTACGGGTCCACGTGCCCCGGAGCTGGGGATTCCGCTGTTATCAACAACAGCGTAACCGTAACCTGCTCCTTAGGGGTCGTGTGCGTTATTGGAACATCACCCGCCACAGGCGGTACAACGGCGCTCACCTGCGCGTCCGCCGATGGTACGGGCGTTCTGGTGGTAAATGGGACACTCCAGATGAAAGGCCCTGTCGTACAGTCTAATTGCAGCGTTAGTTGGACGATTGGGGCTGGGGGCACCCTCGATCACGATACGTCCAGCGCATCGGTTCCCAACCTTCAGCACTACACCTGGACAGGATATCTTCTGTCGCTCAACGGTTCCTCAGGAAACCATGTCACGATTTCGAATCATGCGGGCGGTGGCACCTTCGGGGGATTCACTTACGTGGGCGGAAGCGAGGGCGGTATTATCCATGGGACCTATGTCGACTTCTCGGGTTGCGGGACGACGTTCTGCTCGAACTTCAACATGACCACCGCCTCGTGGTCCTGCGATCACTGCTCCTGGACGAATTCGGGTCCAATGATCCGAGCATACGAAGGGGTTGGAAGCGGTTCTGTTTTGATAACGAATGCTCGTTTTACGAGTCCCTCGGCGGGAAATGCAATTGACTTGTCCTTGGCTGGAGTAGGGGCCGGGATTACGATTTCCCACTCCTACATTGAAGGAACTCTGCCTTACTATCTGGGGGCGCATCCATCCCACTTAGACATCACAGACGACGTGATCTTCGGCCAATTGAATAACTCAGGCGTCGCGGACGGCATTCCGATGAGCAGGACTCTGATCTATAGCGATAACCCAACCTCGGGGGGCCCGAATTATGCCGCTCCCGGGACTGGAGCGTTCTCCTGGACCAACAATTACTTCGCGCGAGGATGTCGGGCCGGTGCTTGCTCCAATAACCCACATTGGTTCGATTTGGCGGGTATAACATCCGGCAACGCCATGATCGACGGAGCCGTTATCGACTGCGAACTGGCTACTTGCAATGGGCAGGGAGATGCCTTTCAAATTACGGGGGTTCCTTCGGTGGCTCGAACGGTGACCGTCAAAAACACGATAGCGCTATGGAACCCTGCAACCGGTAAGGGCGTTGGTACACTGATCAACCAAAGCGACAGTATCGGAAGCCTTACCTACAACAACCTGCAGATCACGCTGGACCATAATACATACGTCTCTTCGACGTCGGGCGGCGACTGCGGAGGAATGGTGTGCGTAGAAAATAATAGTGGTATCACCACGCAACCCGCTGGTGTTTTTCAGGCTATTAGCAACTCCATCCTCTGGGGCACCGAAACGAATGCATTTGGTATCTATATCAACAATGTTGGGGCTGTAATCAATAACGGTGCGTATGTCGGGGTGGACTACAATGCGCACTATGGCATTCGCCCGAACCCATATCTGGGAGCAGGAACCTTTCCTGGCAGTCCAGGAGCCTCGGCCTTTGCGAGCCCTGCCAGCCCCGGTACCCACGACTTAACGAGTGACGCAGCTTTCCTGGACAACACCAGGAACCTATTGAGGTTCTGCCAGCTCCACGATTCGACGGTCGCAACTTACACGGATTGTGTCGCGAAGTTTGCAACGCTGAACGATGCGATCCCCGTTCCCTGGGCAGTGGTGACGGATCTCTATACCTGGGTCCGCACCGGCTTCACCCCCACCAACGCTGCTTATTCAATAGCCGGTAGCGATGGCTCTACAATCGGCGCCGTCCCATTTGGTGCTGTCACCACCATCACGGATATCAAGGTCACACCCACGCAGATCCGCATCGCTTACACGGCTCCCGCTAGTGGAGCTTGCCGGGTGGAGGCAAGCCGCGATTCCTCGTATTCTCCCCTGGTGGTGGACTTAAACTCCTCCCTGTTTTCCGGGGCCGATCTTGATTCGCGAACAGGGGCGTGGACGGATCCTGCCGATCCGGCTAAACGTGTTTTCGTGATCGGGACCCGCACTATCTCGACAGCCTTGGACGGCAAGGATTATTCCCGAGCGCTTGCGCAACTCACCACGCACTACATCCGGGTCGGTTGCGGAAGTGGGTATGCGACTGTAGCGACCACCTCGGCCACTACGGACTATCCGACCTATGGCCGCTCCACGCGCGATCCACTTATAGGGGACGCGAACGGGGCTGCTTTGTGGCCGACGATGGATTATAACAACCGGTCGTGGGAGTCCACGGAGCCATTTACCGGCGCGTTGATTAAACCCTTCGGACTCCCGCTGGACGTAGGTCGCCTCCGAACGGGCGTCGTCCCCTCCTCCTGCGTTTACGGAACAGGATGGAGTGGTGGCTGCAACGTCCTGTCCGGGTCTGACACCAGTTACTCCGGCACGACACAACAGGTCCTAGGGTTGAAGTTGTTTGCGCCGTTCGCTTTTTTGTATGAAGACCTCGCGAGTGTTGTAACCAGTTGGAATTACATCATCACCCACGTTACGGGCCAAGTTACGGGAACGGATGTGCTGACTGCCGACCGCACAACTCAATTTGGCTTGAGTTTTGATGGGGCTGCTACTCCTACCTCTGGCGTCTGGGTGGATGCAGTACTGCCCACTTCATCCGGGACCATCGATATTGGCACCAAAACAGTTGGTGACTTAGTTGGAGCCAGACTGCGAGCTGCCGGGTATCAGTCATGGGCCAATGGCTACCTCTACAACTCAGGCTCCAGCACGACGGTAAACTTCACACTCACGCCCGATTGCAATCTGCTGCTGGCAACCCAGAGGATCACGCTGGTACTTGATGGCGTGGACACGGCGTTTGATGTGGTGAGCACAAACTGCGGAGCATCACCCGCTACGATGGTTCTCAGCGCGGCTGTTGCTCTCGACCCGACGCCTTACACTGGAGCGACCGGTTGGCCTTTCCGGTATTATTCCGGGTTTGAGTACAACCCGCACGTCACGCTGCTGATCCGCAAGAAGTCCACAACCGCTAACAACACGATCCACCTGACTGGAATAAACTTCGACTCTGGGCACGGCGGGTATTTGGAAGGCTCTTCTGGCGGGTTCGCAGAGTTCGGTTCCCAGTTTTACGACTCCAACGGCTTCTCTAAGATGCGTATGGGTTATGGAGCCTACGCGATGAAGCCAGACACCGGGGAGGTCCGGTATCTTGGTCTAACCAACGGAGAAACCAGCGCTCATCTTTTTGACCAGTCACAGCCATGTGCATCGACCAGCCTGTACGCTTTATTTATCGATGCCAATAGCTTCTATTGTGCGGCCCCAGCGTTCACAGGCGGTACTGCTGTTTTCAAAGGCACTTTCACGGGAAACGCGGCCAACGATGTGGCCAGCACCGGTGCGTGCTTGGCGGGAGGTCCCTGTAGCGGTAACCCTGGCTACGTCACGCCGGATGGAATTACCTGGACTCAAATATCTGGCGACATTATAGCCGGAGCGAAGGTCTTCAACCCATCCTTTGATGACACTCACTATGTCGGATGCAGTGTGATCGGGTTCACGGGTGGCCGCTATCTACAGTTCCAGTGTGGGTACGCTGGTGGCCCGGTTCAGGATGTCATGTCCTGGTTTATCGTCTACGATGTCGGCAACGGACTACCCATTGGCAGCGGCGGCGATGGGCAAGTGGTGGCCGACTGGAATCCATCTCTCGGCCCTGGGTATTCTGCGTGGTCTGTATACCACACGGGTTTTATGATGGCCCCCGAGTTTAACTCCTATGGTTCAAACTTCCTGGTGTGGCAGGGGCGCTTCCCCAAAGGTGGTGATGGGCCAGGGACGGGGGCCTACTCCACGACTTATGCGGGGCAGTATTGGAATGGATCGAGCTTTGTTACGGGCGACATGCCCGCAGGCTGCACTCCCACCTGCCGGATCAAAGTAGCCGGAACGCCGACGTCTACAGATTTGCCGACCACCTATCAGGACATCGGGGTAGGCCAAGCGATTCAAATTGACTACCTAGGCAATCGGGAGTTCGTGGTAACAACAGCCGTGAATGCCGCAGACGATATCACGATTCTACGCGGGGTCGACACGGCGCATGGAGATTACCCGATCCGTGCTTGGCCTGCCGGGACTCGGCTCAGCATGCGCCCCTGGTGGGGAATCACCACGGACATGGTGGAGGGTGGCGGTCCAGACGCTATGCGCTGGGACTTTTTGCAGGACCCGCACGGGCCTACAGACGCACACATTTACACATCCAGAATGCCGGGAGGCGGACACTCGGTTAATTACGATAAATGGTCCATTGGCACGGCGTGCTCCTCTGCCGTGGTGACGCCAAGCGGGATATCGGCTGACCGCAGTCGATTCCCGATGCTGACTTACACGTTCCAGCAAGGTTGCGACGCACCTCTGTTCGCTGGAACGCACTACGCGCCCAACTACGGTGACCTGTACGAGCAGCACCCTTCTTTCAAGCCTACGCCGTGGCCCGTTGTGGTGGACTCACACCCGGATATCGGCCACGGAGGGGCACAAAACAATCTGACCCACCTTACTGGTAGCCTCTTCGAGCTTGTCTACACCGAGATCGCCGCACCACCCATTACCTCGGATGGCATGAGCCGCAAATTCTTCCCAAGCTCTGTATCTGGTTCTGGCAGAATCCTCAGGGATATCAGTGGACCAGGATCGGTCATACCTACAGACGACACCGGCGACGGACAATACTGCGTGGCGCTGGTCGCAAACGAATGCCGGACTGGTTCAACGGCTGGGCACGTGTATATTAACGATAAGCGCGTGGTCCCGAACAAGTTTAATGTTTCAGACTTGTCGGAATGCGCAATCGCCGCCCAAAACGGCGACCTGTGTTTTGCCGACCACTCTGACAAGGGAAATGTTGTAGAGGCCTACCATATTCCTTCCGATACTTCCAATCCACACCAAAACGTCGGCTTCTTTCCGGTACTGGAGCAATTTGGTATGTGTCCTCGCCCGTGCCGTGGGAACACCGACAACGTTAAGTTGTTGTGGGGAAACTGGGCGCAGGTACGCTCGCAGCCACAGCGCGAGGGTGAACTCGCGGCCTCGTTCCTAGCAAAGGTTCCCGACACGCCTCCGCCTTATACGGCGGACAATTCCACGTTCGCGACGACCACCGTCACAGTGTCATCAGTGCCGCTGGGAACAGACAACGTTGTCGTGGAGTTTGGATACCTGGAGTACGGCTCCGCTAGTAACCGGTTCTGTACCTCGCGGCACGAGAAGTGCGTGGCCAACAATTCGACCATCGATGCGCGGACCCCGTTTTTTTATCCAACAGAAGGCACCGGTGGCCTGCAAGAAGGCATCCCTGGGGTGTCCTGCACGTCTTCCTGCACGGTTGCGATCCCGACCATTCCAGGCTATGTGGTGTACTCCAAATTGGTTTATCGGGATGCCAACAACGCAACAATCAGCACCCTGGAACTTTCGCCAAGTGGCGGGGTAAGTTCCCTGCCCGCAGGCAAAACCATCGTAGTAAATGGAGCAATCAGCGGTCTAACAGGCCTTGTGGTTCATTAAAAAGGGTGAAGTCACCCCCTTTTTGACTAAGCTTGTTTACGTCGGCGGCGCATGACCTGGATACCACCCAGACCAGCCAAGACAAAAACGAACGTTGCTGGTTCTGGTGTGGCCTGCACGTTCGAAGTAGCATCCACTGAAATTGCGTCGAAGCTCGCTTGAACCGCGGGAGAGCCAAATGCGACCATCAAATGCTGCCCGATTAAAGGATCATTGGCTCCAAACGAATAGGCGATGGAAACCAAAAGCCACTGTCCGAAACCCGGTTTCGGGGCGTCAGGAGCATTGATCGAAGGAGCATTAAAGCAACAGAGAGAAACGTTGTTGGACGTGCGCGTCAGTATGGTTCTACCAGAGTAAAGACCATTGCCAGTGGCCGCCGAAAGTTCCCCATAGTAACCTTGATTTTCATAGTACCCGCCCGCGCCTACATCTTGACGGGCACCTGCCCAGAAATTGAGCGTGTAGGTCGTATTCGCCGTGATGATTTCGCTAAGCACTTGGTAGAACGGTGTACCGTTTGAATAACCTATTTGCTCGCCCTCTGGAATGCTGGGGAACATCGGGTAAAGCGTTGGATCGTTTCCGATCGCTGGACCTATCGTGGGATTCATTACGCCGGTACTGTCACCCGACGGGTCGTCGATCACCCACCCCGAGCCAAAGCCCACGCAACCAGGAACATTGTAGGGAGCAGGGTTAAGAAAACAAGCCGTATCTCTTCCGGTCAGAAAAGTGCCGTCAGCCAAAGGTGGATCTTCAAATCCAGCGTTCGCGATAAAGATGGGAACTGCCTGGAGAGACAGGGAAAGAAAGCCCAACGCTAAGATACACTTCAACATTCCTTAATTCTCGCACAGAGTGCTAACCTTTTAAACCCCAAAAGAACTAGTACTTTTGTGGTAAAGCTCCCTAGTCCGTCTAGGTGAAAGACCCTACCACCAGACTAGCCGGTAAAGAGTAGGCGGCATATACCAGTTGTATCAATCACTTACGGAGCGTGTCAGCTTCCAGGGCGCAGTAGGGCTTGATACAGCCTGAGTACTGCATCAAGATTCTCAATTCCTACATCGATATTGCTCGACAGTACTTTGGTCCCATCAGCCAGTACTTTCTCGATCACATCCAGCAAGGGCTGTAATTGAGGTGGCATGGGAATCAACTTGCAGCCTGGCGGGCGCATTCCATTGTCAGTAGCAATGACCGGCGCGCCGATTTCTAACGCCTCCCGTACCGAAAGCGCATCTCCGTCATAATGCGTGGTTCTCAGCACTATGCGGCACTCTCGAATGGCCCGCAAGGTGGACTTGTGTGGGACATCTCCAGCCAACAGCACGTGCTCAGCGTAGGGCAAGGCGGCGACTCGCGCCCGCAACTCCGCTTCCAGGCTGCCCGACCCCAACACGGCCAACCCCGCATTAGGATGCAAACCACGAACGTGACCCAGCGCCTCTATTTGCAGAGCTACATCATATTCCGGTTCCAGCCCTGACACGCTTAACAGCAGCGGATCGTGCGCATCGTAAAAGCGCTGCAGCGTTCCTGGAAGTTCGGCACCTTCCAGATTCGACCGAACCGAGGCGTGCGGAGAGATCAAATGGACGCGTTGTTTCGGGACCCCGCACCTATCGATGAAAAAGTCGGCGATCTGCTGGTTCACTGCGATAATGGCGTCCAGCCTTCGGAATGCGGTGGCCGTAAAACTGCGCGGCGTGATGGCTTGCCCCTCGGGGGATGAACAAAATCCACCGGAGTGGAAGGTTAGAACCGATTTACGTCCCGGCAGGAGAGCGCAGTATAGACAGAGCGCCACCAAGCGGCTAGTGAGTTGCCCTCCCAGGTGAACGTGCAGTATATCCGCCGGCTGGGAAAGCAACACCCGGGCAGTTGCCAGCGCGTTTTCCGGATAGTAGACTTCGTCGGCATCCACACGGCGATGCCGAGTTAAATGCACCACCCCAGCCCGGTGACCATTCGCCCGCAGGTGATTGCGGATGGCCACTAGATTGGTCTGAACTCCGCCATGGGGGGGCGGAAACGGACCCAACTGAATCACTCTCATAGAGTTTGGTTAAGCTCGGCCAAAGACACGTCCACCTTCGGATCACTATGTTTTATGCAGTTGGATTTCATACAGAAGAGTGCCACAGCGCCTTCATTTCCTGCGAACCTCTTAGCAATATTATCGGCGGTTGCAGCCGATTAGATCCATCCCCGTGGCCAGTAGTAGCAGATTTTTAGGCTCTCCTGTGTCAGTTCGAGGAACAGACCCCACCGTTCTAACACTGCGGGGTACCGCTTACGAATATCTGGAATCGGCCGGGGTTCTACTTTCACTCCGGCCGCCTCAAACATCCGGTGCGATCGGTACATGTGGTAATCGCTGGTCATCAACACCAGCTTGCGGTTGCGATACCGGTCAGGTTCAGCGGACAGCAATTTGGCAACATTGCGCGCCGAATCGCGTGTGTTCATCGAAGCGGTCTCCACCCGAACAGCGGATTCCGGAACGCCTTGCGCAACAATGAAAGCCCTCATGGTGGTGGCAATGGGGATCGGTTCGATGCCGCCACCGGTGATGAGAATCTCCGAGAACTCCCCCGCCCGGTAGAACCGCCGGGCGTACATGGCTCGCCAGTAAGAACTTATTCCAATCTCGCCGTCTTCCATACCAGAGCCGGTTAGAACAATCAGCACGTCGCCGCGTGGGTCATTCCACGGACCCGCCAAGTAGGTGGCCCACCAATACACTATAGGCGTAACGGTGGCTATTAGAAACAGCGTTCCCAGCGCGACCGTCAACCTCCGAAGCCACCGCCCTGCGAAAGAGAGAAACTTCATCAAAAGGCTCGGTTGCTCAGGATTGGACCGGCTTGAGCCGACCATCGAGGAGAGACGCTTTGCGATAGGCCTCAAGAAACGTAGCCCCAGGTTTCGACATCCTGAGCGCTGCCCTCACCACCATACTGTCGGTGGGACGAGTTCCCTGCCCCGCCAACCAGGCGGATAATTCACGAACCAGTTTCCGGTCTTCCTCATGCAGCCAGAACTGAACTGGCTTGCCGACTCGCTTCGGCTTCTGGATCAACACAGTTTTAGGAACTTCCACAGCCACCGACGCCGGAGGCTGGGTCGCTTCCCGCACGGGTTCCGGTTTAGCGGCAGAAGCGGCCGGCGGAGTACTCTTCCGCTGCAGGGCCGCCAGCAAATGCTCTTGTCGGGAAACACTCATTCAGTCATGATACTATGTTGTCTATGCATTATCAATAGCATCAACAGACAACATACTCTGCATAGTCTCATCAGACTAGCGGCCAAGAAGATCTACTTTCTCAAGGACAATACGGCTAGGCCAAGCTGCAGGACTTCTTCCCGGGCGGCGCCGTCTAACGCCTTCCAACCCTGCGCGATCGCGTGTTGATAACATTCCCGCGAACTGAGTCTCGCGGTTAAGGCCTGATAGGGCGTTTCGCCCACATTCTCCGCCAAACGGCCCAGGATGGTAGACTTCTTGACCTTGTTGAAGACCACCCGCACAATGGCGTCGGGATTTCGGGTTGTTACAAAATTCACCGCCTCTTCGGCCTCCCAAACGTCGGCCGGCGAGGGTGTGGTGATGACCAGGGCAATATCGGCATCGCGTACCGCTGCGGCCGTAGCTGTATGATCCAGATTTGGCGGGGTATCGTACAGCAGTACTTCCGCCAGATTGGCGTCGGCCGGGGGCGGGGAATTGCCGTTACCGATCAACTCCAATGCCTTGGAACTGGTGCCCTGCGCATCCCAATCCCGGATCACCACCGTTTTGCCGGCAGCTCGCAAGGCTTCATATAGCAGGATGGATAGGGTGCTTTTGCCCACACCGCCCTTTTTGGCTAGCAGCGCGATGTTCATTTCTCCTAAGACTACACAGCATCATGAGGCTGTGCAATCTCATGAGACTATGTAGTGAAGATTGCCTTATACAACAATAACTTAGGCTCCGCTATTCACTCTTTAGACAACATAGTATACAGCGACTATGGATGCTATGTAGCCTTGAACCAACCGGATAAATCCACGATGGGCTTGCCGCTGGCAGCTAACTGGGCCTGTAATTCAACCGATGGTTTTTGCGTCAGAACCAGATGGTCGGCTCCCCACTTCACTAGGTCCATCACGTCGGAGCTCAGCAACCGGCCAATGTGCGGGATGCTGTTCAGGATATATTCCTTGTTGCTGCCATAGATCGCCTCCAAGCGAATATGCGGATCCCACACCCGCAGGTCGCGGCCCCGGCCAATCAAGTACTCGAGCAGTGTGACCACCGGACTTTCGCGCAGATCGTCGGTGTTTTCTTTGAAGGCCAGGCCCACAATCCCGATCTTTCCAGGCAGATCTTCTATCCGCTGCATGGCGCGGTGCAGTTGCTGGTTATTGCTGTCCATGACGGATTCCAGCATAGGCAGTTTCAGGTCCAGACGCGCTGCGCGGTAGTTCACCGCACGCAAATCCTTCGGCAAGCAGGAACCTCCAAAGGCGAAACCCGGGCGCATGTAAGCCGTCGAAATATTCAACGTGGTGTCCCGACAAAGCGTCTGCATAACTTCCAGGGCCGGAATATTCAGACGATCGCAAATGGCCCCAATCTCATTGGAAAATGAAATTTTGACGGCATGGAACGCATTACATGCGTACTTGATCATCTCTGCGGTACGCAGCGTCACTAAACAGGGAGCTACCCCCAGCGATTCATAGACTCCAGCCACCGTTTGCACGGAGGCGGCATCCGCCCCGCCTACCACGGTGAGGGGCGGCTGGCGGAAATCTTTCACCGCAGTTCCTTCTCGCAGGAACTCTGGATTGGAAACAATCTGGACATCCTTCAAATGACTGATGGCGGGCAGTACAACCTCTTCACAAGTACTGGGGAAGACGGTGCTTCTGATGGCGATAATGTACGGTTTGGGGTTCTTGACGAGCTCGGCCGCAATGCTTTCTGTGACACGCCGCAATTGCTCCAACCCTATGTTTCCGTTGCGCTCTGAGGGCGTTCCCACGCATACCAGGGCGATATCGGAATTGGCAATACCCTCGGTCACGGAATCGGTTGCCCGTAAACGTCCGGCGGCCACATTCGCCTGGACAATCTCTTCCAATCCCGGTTCGTAAAACGGTGCCTTACCCAGGCGAACGTTGTTGACCTTGTGCGGATCGCGATCCACTCCCGTAACCCGGTGCCCCAAATCGGCCAAACAAGCCGCGGAAACACACCCCACATAACCTAGTCCAAACACTGCAATATTCGATGAGTTCATACGCTAACCCCTAGATCGGTTAATTATTTAGATTCAGTATCCCACGCGGCTGGCTGAGCGTCTCCAGCATCCAGCACCGGCTGGTTTTTAGAAGGTTGTATATGGTGTAGATCCGTGGCAAAACATGCCAGCGGCAGGCCTCCAACTCCCTGTTGTTTTAATCACATCCGGCTCTTCGGACTGCCTTTTTTGTTAGGAGTGAAGGTTGGTGGAAATGGTGTAGTTCCGTGGAAAAACACCGTTGTGGGGGGCAGGGAACCCCTCCTTTGCGTCCACTGGTATAGATTTCCCTTCTTTGGGAGTCGTCTACAACACTCGGATGGGAGGTTAAACTGGGCAATCTTCAGAAATGCTTTTATGCAGTGTAGGTCTATGGAAACACAGTGTAGATTGGTGGAGGAATAGTGTAGATCCGTGGCAAAAAAGTGTAGCCGAGTGGAAGCTTTGGTGTAGCTGCGTGGAAGAGACGGTGTAGGTCCGTGGTTAAAAAAGTGTAGTTCCGTGGAACAAAACTGTATGTAACTAGTTCTATTTTCTATCAGTTGTGGAATGCTACAGGTTTCTATACTTGTTTCATAGTATTCTCATAGCACAAACAACAACAGCACCAATTGTTTGTGGATCACCACTGTGGCTAACAATCAACTTTCCCTCCCATCGCCGACGGTTGTTGTTGATAATTTTGAACCCGTAGATTTGGTTCGAGTTGAAAAGAGCCTTCACTCGTTAGGGTTCTTTGCATCCACTACCAACCGTGAAATCTCACGGACCGTAGTGCAAAACATCCGCAGGCCGGATGGACAGAAGATCCAAGCCAAAGCCGTCATCGAAGGAATTAAGAGCCTGGGCCTCCCGACCACCGCCGATCGGGATAAATACATGGCGTTCATGAAGTTCGCGCTGGACCAACGGGATGCAGAGGGTCAGCTGACCAATCCTGTCCGGTTTAGCGGAGCGGACATGATCAAGCTATTGGGCTTGCGCAAAGGCGGGTTTCATTACGACGAAATCAACGATTGGTGCAAGCGTATGGTGGCCACCACCATCATGTCGGAAGCGTCCGTGTATCTGGTGGACAGAAAGAAGTTTGCTACCGATACCTTCCACGTGTTTGATCGCGCCATTCTGGTGGGCGAGGAACTAAACGACGGAGAGAGATCCGAGTTTTATCAGGTCTTTTTATCGCACTGGCAATTGACCAATCTGAATCAGGGCTACATGTTGCCGCTGGATTTCAGTGCCTATCTCAAACTGCGACGGGATATCAGCAAGGCCTTGTTCGGGCACTTGAGTGTGTGGTTTTACGCCAGCCGCGGACAGTCGGTAGAGAAGCGCTATCCGGAACTTTGCCAGTTACTCAACATACGAGCCTACCCTCATCTTTCCAAAGCCAAAGCTGTGCTTGAGCCCTCCCTCAACGAATTGATGAAGATCGGCTATCTGTCTGACTGGAACATGGTTCGCGTCGCCGATGGCGGGGATTTCAAACTAATTTTGTTTCCCGGAAAACGGCTGTTGGCGTTGGAGCACTTTGCGAAAGCGCTCAATGCGGAAGAGCAGGGAATGCTGGAAGCTCGCCTTCCGGCATGGGTACATGAGCTTGTATCACGTGGTGTAGCTGAGAGGAAAGCTCGACAGTTGGCGATGGACATTCCTGAATCGCAGCCGGTTTTGGATCAGATCGAATATGCAGAGTTTCTGATCCAGCAAGATTCTCGCAGCCGTAAGAAAATCGTCAACCCAGCTGGGTTTCTCGTGTGGGCCGTCGAAAGCAACCTGTCGGTACCAGAGGCCTTTGAAACTTCGCGCAAGAAGGTGCTGCGCCAAATGCGGGAGCAATCCGCCAGTGAAGTCAGTTTCAAACTACTGCAGTTGCAGGATGATTACGAGGAGTTCTGCAATGGTGAAGTTCGAAGGAAATTAACCGCTGAGTATACCCCAGACCATCTGGAAGCAGCCGTTCGAGAAGAGTATAAAATCATACAGCGCGAACAGCCGTGGCTGGCGCGAATTCCTGAAGCTGCGCGCCGGGAATTAGCGGTGGGTAGGATCCGCACCAGCATCCGCGAACGCCTCAACCTGCCGGACTTTGAACGGTGGAGCAAGCTGGATACACAAGGGGCTCTTTTTTAGGGTGCCGCCAGAGCTCTCCAGGGGCCTGCCCGCGCTTTTCCTCGCATGGTTGCCCCCTTGGGGTAATCAACCCGCTCAGACGCGCTTAGGGGGTATTTTTACCCGGTTTAAGCCTGCGGCTGAGGGCCACAACAGTCCGTTCATGGCATACTGAACCTTGGCCGAAGAAAAATCCCCATCGATTAGCTCCCAAACCGCAACGAATAGCTTCTGGTCCGGTATTGGCTCTGTAAGCCAGCAACTCGTAACATTTCTTGCCACGCTTATACTGGCCCGTTTACTTCCCAAGGATGTTTACGGACTGATTGCGGAAGCAACGATTGTGACCGGTTTCCTGGTGAACCTTAAGGACATGGGGACGGGCGCCGCCGTTGTCCGGCATCCTGAGTTGGACCGGGACCTTCTGTCCAGCATCTTCTGGTTCAATGTCCTGGTTGGCTCCCTGGCCGCGTTGTTGGTTTTTGCCCTGGCAGAACCGGTGGCCCTGTTTTTTCACGAGCCCGCGTTGTTCCCCATTGTCGGTACTCTGGGCTTGTCGCTGCTGTTTTCCAGCATTGCGATTGTCCATTCCTCACTGCTGACACGGGAAATGACGTTTCGCCGAATAACCCTGGTAGAAAACGCAGCCACGTTGCTCGGCTACGCTGTAGGCATCACGCTGGCCTGGAGAGGAGCGGGGGTCTGGAGCATAGTGGCGGCCAATCTGACCAATGCCGCCTCCGCCATGGTGTTCTTCTATCTGGCCCACGGCTGGAAACCACGGCTGCACTTCCGGTTCGCCGACTTGAAGCCAGTGGCGCATTACGGATTGAATCTCTCGGGGTTCATTGTGGTCAACTACGTTAGCCGCAATGGGGATAACGCTATCATCGGTCGGCGATTGGGCGAGATTCCTTTGGCGAACTACAATATGGCCTACCAGTTGATGCTGTACCCGATGCAGGGCATCGGCGGCACCTTGGGCCGCGTTCTTTTCCCGGCGCTTTCCAAGCTCCAGGCGGACCCGGTCAGGATGCAAGCCGGCTATTTGCGGGCCTGCGGGGGGCTGGCGGTCATTATGTTTCCGGCGATGCTTGGTTTGATGGTCACCTGCGAACCCTTTGTCTGGTGCTTGTTGGGAGGGGAGAAGTGGTTAGCGATCGTTCCCATCCTAACGGTGCTTGCGCCGGTTGGGTTCCTGCAATCGGTGGTGAGTCCGGCGGGGAATATCTACATGGCCGTCGGGCGAACGGATTTGCTGTTCCGTTTGTCGTTGGTTTCAACAACCGTCCTGCTCATAAGCTTCTTCATTGGGGTGCATTGGGGCGCGCTCGGGGTTGCCGTAGCGTACGCCATTTTCAATGTGGTCAGCTTCTATCCTCAGTGCGCACTGGCTTTCCGATTGATCGGGTTGCCGTTTTCCAGATTTATGATGGTTCTGGCACCGGTGGCGGCTATTTCAGGGGCAATGGCCGGAGCCGCGTTTTTGTGGCGCATGCAATTGCAGTCCTGGGGGATTGGAAACTCCTGGCTGATGCTGGTCAGCACCTCGCTGGTCGGAGCAGTAGTTTATATTGGCCTGATGCTCTTTTTTAGGCCCGCCGCGCTAAGGGGCTTTGCATCCGCTTTCGCGGAAAGTCCCTCTCCGGCGTTTGCCCGGTTGGGCCGATGGATTGGATGATATCTCCAAAGGGACCAGAGCTTGGGTCGAGAGTCCCGATTTAACTATGGAGCCGGTTGGTTAGGGGAAATGGGAATTGAGACACCTGCAAACATTGGATAGCGTAACCCCTTTCCCGGCTTTGGCCGTAATAGCCGTCGCGATTCTCACGTGCTGGTTACTGGCAAAGGCTTTTGGAGCACCGCCCGCTCCGAAACACTTCCGGTCACTCGACGGCCTGCGTGGCTATCTGGCGCTCCTGGTTTTTATCCATCATTCTTCAATCTGGTTCGGCTACTTGCGGACAGGGGCGTGGCGCGTGCCGCCCTCTTATCTCTATACACACTTCGGGCAAAGCAGCGTCGCGTTGTTTTTCATGATCACGGGTTTCCTGTTCTCTTTGAAGCTCCTGGACGGCAGGCAGCGGCGGATCGATTGGAGAAAACTGTTTGTGTCGCGCATCTTTCGCATCTTGCCGCTCTATTGGCTGGTCTTCGCAATCGTACTGGGGGCAGTCGTGTTTCTTAGCGGCGGGAAGCTTCAAGTATCCCCTCTCATACTGGCGAAGGAGCTCTTGGAATGGGCCCTGTTTATGGATCCGAACATCAATGGCGTGGTAGCTGGGGAAATTATTGGAGGCGTGACATGGTCGTTAAAATACGAAGCGTTGTTTTACGTAGCCCTGCCGCTGTTGGCCCTATTTATAGGCATTGTTGCGCCTAAGCGGTTCTTGCTGTTGGGCGTGGTTGGGGTTGCAGGAGGCTTGATCGTGGTTCATCCGGAGCCGATACGATTGGTGCCTTTTCTGGGTGGTGCAGCGGCAGCGTTGCTTGTCCGAAACACTCGGGTTCGGCAGCTAGCAGAGACCTACTATGGTTCACTAGCCGTCTTCGTCCTGACTGTACTGGTTTGTCGTTACCCGACTGGTTACGCTATCGCCCCGTTGATCCTTCTGTCGGTCTGTTTCATAATCATCGCCAGCGGCAATAACCTGTTCGGACTATTGGAGCTACCCGCCTCGCGGCTCATGGGTGAGATGGCCTACAGCATCTATTTGCTGCACGGATTGTGCCTTTATGTCCTAATTCATGTCGTATTGGGGTCAGTGGGGGCTGGAAAACTGTCGGCTCTAGGGCATTGGTCGTGGATTCTAGGTGTAACGCCGGTTCTACTAGGATTGAGTTACGCCACACACCGATTTGTTGAATTGACCGGTATGCGGGCGGGGAGGAAGCTGGCGAATCGCCTTCAGCCGGTCAAAGAAACGATGCCGTTTGTTTCCACCTCCGTCATTCCTCAAATCGTGACATCCAGCTGTGAACCTGAAAACTAACCAAGATGGCCAAACTGAAGGTCTCGTTTTTCGTTCATGATCTTGCCGACAACCCAGTGGGCAGGACGATTGCTCTGGCGAATGCCTTGAAGTCAGAGTATGACGTTGAGGTGCTGGGATTTCTGATCTCGGATGATCAGGTGTATCGTCCCTACCGGGATCTGTTCGAGTACAAGACTGTCCGGTGCGGCCATGGGTTGCCTAACTTGAAGCGGGCCATGAAGCCCTTGTATTCGATGTGTACGGGCGATGTCATCTATGCCTGCAAACCTCTGATCACGTCGTTTCTTCCGGCCCTGTTCGCGGCGGGATTCCCTAAGCAACGTCCTCTGTTTCTGGATGTGGACGACGACCATTGGGGTTATCCCACGGCAAAAGAGCTTCTCCAGGACCCTTTTTGCGGGGCTCGATCCGTAGACGGCTGGGCTTACAGCCGCCTGCTCCATCCCTTCACCTGGCTGCTGGATGGCGCCACGGTGGTGTCGACTGTGCTGCAAAAGCGCTATGGAGGGATTCTCCTGCGGCATGGCCCGGATGAAAAGGAGTTTGATCCGGCTCGTCCGGATCTGCTCGACGTGAAACAACTGCGCGAGAGATTTGGACTCCCGCAGGATCGCAAGCTGCTGTTGTTTGCCGGCACGCCACGGGCGCATAAGGGAATTTATACACTGCAGCAGGCGCTGCTGCGACCGGAAAGCGCTGATTGGGATCTGGCGCTGGTCAGTCCCTTGGACCATCCCGACGTGCTCGCGATCCGCCAAGCCTTGGGGAACCGGTGTCACCTGCTGGGCTTTCGTTCCTATACCGATATGCCGGCCTTACTGGCAGCAACTGACGCTGTTCCGCTGCCACAAATGCGAGTTCCTTTCGCCGAAGGGCAATTACCGGCCAAACTGTTTGACGCCATGAGCATGGCTAAGCCGATTATCGCGAGCCAGGTGGGGGATCTAGGCAAGGTGCTGGGGGAAAAGCGTGGCTGGGTCATCGAACCAAACCAACCTGAGCAACTGGCCGCCGCACTTGCGGAGGTTTCGGCTAATCCAACAGAAGCAGCGGCGCGGGGTAGCAAAGCCAGGGAGTGGTTTCTAGCAGAGGCCTGCGGCACCGTGATTCGAGATCGGCTGCATGCGATGATTCAGAACAGCCTAGTTCGCTATCCGGCCATTACCCGTAGATAAGAGCCGGCCTCAGGCAGGCTTACGGCAGAAGTACACGTCTTCACTGGTCAACAGACCGTACTTGGCGATTGTTTCCGCTGGCAAAGAGGGAACAAATTGGTCGACCGTGACATCAAAGCCGGCGGTTTTCAAGCGTTGCGGATAATCGCTTCCGTACCAGCGAACATGATCTTCCTGCCCGAAGTGAAGGCGTCTTTCTGCGGGCGTGGTAATCGTGAAATCTTCGTAGGTATGGTCTCGTTTCAGGTCAATCGGAACCTGAAGAATCGCCCAACCGCCGGGCTTCAGAACGCGGCAAAGCTCGCGCATGGCTTTAGCGTCGTCGGGGATGTGTTCCAGTACGTGGCTGCAGATCACCGCGTCAAAAGTGTTGTCGGGGATGGCCAGCGAGGTGATGTCCATGTGGACATCGGTCGGCTCGCAATAATCGGTGGTGACGTATTGCAACGTAGGGGTAGCCGAGAAGATCTCCCGCATAATTCGTTCGGGGGCGAAATGCAACAGCTTCTGCTTGGCGGTGAACAGATCGGTGCGATTTTGCAGGTAGAGCATCATCACCCGATGGCGTTCAACCGCGTCACAGCGTCCGCAGCGGGCGTTCTGGCGAAGCGGTCTGCCATGGGGAAGGAATTCCCTAAAATGGGCTCCACAGCAAGGGCATTCCACCGACCAACCGGCATAGAGAAAAGGTTGCGCCCGCTCCTGCATATCGCGGAGCGTCGTGCGAACTGAAGCCGGGACGGCCGACTTTGCAATCCTGCGCATGTTAGATAAAGCACTCACAATAGGTCCACCAGTCTGCGGAGATAACTCTTTATCGGCAAAGTAAGCAGTTCAGTCCAGCTTCTTCTCTAAAAAGAGGGAGCCACCAAACCCATTATAAGTTCAATGCGTTGAGCTTACCGTAAGCCGCCTAAGCCCCAGAGCATGCTGGAGCTATATCGAGATTCGCTCCACAATGTTGCGCGTTACGCAGCGTCTTCGACGATCATAAATCTGGGTTGTTTTGGGATTGGAATGGCCTGCCAGATACTGCACGTCTTCCAGGGGAACATCCTGGCTTAAGAGGTCGGTGACCACGGTTACCCGGAAGGAATGGGGGCTGAACAGGGTAGGCAATCCGGCATCGGAGAGGCGTCGCTTTAACATCCGCCGCATGGAATGAGCCGGGAAGGCGACCGTGCCTAGCATCTTGCGTCTGCCGTCTGCCCCTTTGCCATCTGTTGACGACCGGAACAGGGCGGCGGCCTTAGGATCGTGGGCGATCTCCGCAGCGTCGATGTATTCGCGCAGCCAGCCCTCCAGGTCGTGCCGCACCGGGATCTCCCGTTCCTTCCCGCCCTTTTCCTGAAAACGCAGAGTACGGGTATCGCCCAAATCCCGATAGTCCTGGAGACGAAGCTGGGCGACGGCGCCTACACGGGCCCCGGTATAGGCCAAAACCCCCAGCACCGCGCGGTCGCGCAGGCCCACGACACTGCCCGTCTCGATCGAGTGCAGTAGCTTCCGCGCTTGCTCAATACTGATCTCCGGCGTCTTGCCCTCCACCACGCTATGCCGGATTCCGCGCACGGAAGCAAAGCTGTTCAGTGCAACCGCGTGCCGCAGGACCAAGGTGTCGAAAAAATGCCGTAGAGCGGCCAGAGCCTGGTTCTTGGTTGGGGGAGTTCCTACCAGCGACTGTATGTACTCCCCTGCCAGACCAGGCGAGATATTACGGAGCTCCAGCCCGTTCTGTTCGCACCAGTGGAGGAACCGATTCACGATCCGACCGTAAGCCCGGCGCGTGTGAGGATTATGGATGGCGGCCTTCAGAAACTCGTCGTAGGCGAATTGGGCGTTATAGCCGCTGTTTTGGATGAGGGCGGGGGAGGTAGCCTGACCCTGGCCATGAATTAGCTCCCACTGAGGTTCAGAATCCATAAGTGGACGATAACATACTTTATCGTCCACTGACTTAAACGGTGATGGCTGGATCTAGCCAATACTGATAGGATAGGGAATAGATCTTCCCATGCCACGAAAACCTGAATGGATTCAAAGGCTTGAATTCATTACGGACCAGCTTAGGGGCGAACCTCAAGGTTCAGTTGGGGGATTGCTCGATCGTTCCGCTATCGAACAGCTCTTCCGGGTGAGACCGCGTCAAGCCACCCGCATACTGCATAAGCTGGGTGCGAGAACGATCGGCGGCGCCCTACTGATAACCCAGGCAGAGATGGTAAGCGCGCTGGAAATGCTGGCGCAAGGCAGGGAAGTGCAGATAGAGCAGCGCCGCCGGGAGAATCTGACGCTGAAACTAGAAGCAGCCCGCCGGGAATCGCAAGGCCGCCGGATCAGGATCACGCCAACCGGGTTGCCAGGGTCCTTTCCGGAAGGAACGCGCGTGGAGGCGGGAACGTTGGAAATCCGCTTTCAGGATCCAACCGAGCTGCTCCAAAAGATGATGCAGCTCGCCCAATTGGCCAGTGAAGACTGGCATGGATTCGTGGAAAGAATCCGATGAATAAAGGGATGATAGAGTTGGGAGAATTTTCATGTGTGGCATAGCGGGGTTTTTATCTCTGACCCCCCATCACTACCCGGACTCGATCCTGACCGACATGACGCATTCGATTGCGCATCGTGGTCCGGACGACACGGGTGTGTACCGAGATGCCTACGCAGCCTTGGGGCATCGGCGGCTGTCTATCGTGGATCTGAGCGGCGGGCATCAGCCGATGACGTCGGAATCCGGCGACCTGTGGCTGGTCTTTAATGGTGAGATCTTCAACCACGCCTCGATTCGGGAAAAGGAACTGGAACCCCGCGGGCACGTGTACCAGACCCATAGCGACACAGAGACAATTCTGCACGCCTATGAGGAGTTCGGCGTCGACAGCCCCACCCATTTTCGCGGCATGTTCGCGTATGTGATCTGGGACCGGCGGCAGCGCAAGCTGTTCTGTGTTCGCGACCGTCTGGGCATCAAGCCGTTCTATTACTTCTGGAACGGTCGTGAGTTCATTTTCGGATCTGAGATCAAAGCGCTGTTGCAGCACCCGTCGGTTTCCGCCGTGCTGGAAGACTCGCTATTGCCGGAGCATCTGGCCTTCGGATACTCCAGTGGAGAGCTGACGTTGTATCGCGGCATCCGCCGCTTGCTGCCCGGCCACACCTTGACGATCGAGACGGAGGGACCGCAGGCAGGGCAACTGCAGATCCGCCGTTATTGGGACGTGCCGGAGCCGGGCAGGGAAGACACCGCAAAAAGCGAGCAGGACTGGATCGAGGAATGCCACCAGCGTTTGGAAGAAACCGTTCGTATGCGCTTGATGGCGGATGTTCCTTTGGGAATGTTTCTTTCCGGCGGAGTGGACTCGAGCTTGATCGCCGCGTTCATGAAGCGCATGGTTTCCGGACCAGTGAAATCGTTTGCCGTCGGCTATCGGGAAGCTGAGTTTAGCGAGCTAGGCTACGCCCGTGAAGTGGCGGCTGCGTTGGGCACGCAACACCATGAAATCGAGTTGGGCATGGAGGATTTCTTTAACGCGCTGCCCAAGTTGATCTGGCATGAAGATGAGCCGATCACCTGGCCTTCCAGCGTCTCGCTGTACTTTGTTTCCAAGCTGGCGGCGCAACAGGTAAAGGTTGTACTGACAGGCGAAGGCTCCGACGAATTGTTCGGAGGCTATGGCCGCTATCATTTCTATCTGCTGAATCAGAAGTTTCTCGGCGCGTGGAAGCTGCTGCCTGCCGGGATGCGGCGTTTGGTTCGGGAACAGGTGGCTGATTCGCCGCTGCTGTCGGCTCCCATCCGGCGCAAACTCAGTCATACCTTTGTGGGTCTGGGCGAGGATATGGAGTCGTTGTATTTAGACAACTTCTATTCCGCGTTTCCAGCATCGGAGCGTGCAGCGTTAGGTCAACCAGGCAATGCGTACGGCAGCTATCAGCATTACTGGCAAGCGGCTTCCGGAAGATCGACCTTGGATCAGTTGCTGTATGCCGACCAGAAAACCTACTTGGCAGAGTTGCTGATGAAACAGGATCAGATGAGCATGGCGACTTCTATCGAAAGCCGCGTGCCGTTTCTGGATCACACCTTTGTTGAGTTCGCCTCCCGCGTGCCGCAGAACTTGAAACTGCGTGGGTCGACCGGTAAATATTTGATCAAGAAAGTAGCCGAGCAGTTGATTCCCCGCTCAGCCATTTATCGCAAGAAGATGGGTTTCCCGACTCCATTGCGTGTATGGCTGCAGGATGCACGCATGCAGCCGGCGCTGGATGCGATGATTTCGCGCGACGGATTTCTGGCTTCGGTGGTGGATGTGAAAGCGGTAGAGACCCTATTGCAACGGCACCGTTCCGGCCAACTGGATGCAACCGACCGGTTGTGGCGGCTCTTGAATCTTCACCTATGGGGAGAAATGCAGATAGCGGGACGCCGAACGCCTGACGATGCGCTTATGGGAGTGGCGGCCGCTGTATGAAACTGTTGTGGGTTAACTCCAGTTTTCTGCACCCTACCAATCGGGGCGGCCAGATCCGGACGCTTGAGATGCTCCGGCAATTGCATCGTCGTCACGAGATTCACTATGCGGCGCTGGCGGATCCGGATTACCCGGAAGGTCCAGCCCGGGCGGGGGAGTACTCGACACGCTCGTTCCCGGTCCGGTTTGAACCCGTCTCTAAGCGGTCTCCGCAATTCGCTCTGCAACTGGCGGGTGGGCTGTTTTCGTCGTTACCGTTAGCAATTGGAAGATGGCAGTCTGCGGAATTGCGCTCCACTGTGGAGCGCCTGCTGGCGACCGAGCGTTATGACGCTGTAGTGTGTGATTTTCTGGTGACCGCGGTTAACTTCCCCGCACTGGAACGAGCAGTCTTGTTTCAGCACAATGTGGAAACCGTGATCTGGCAGCGGCATGCAGACACCGCAAGCAGCTGGCTCAAACAGCAGTTCTTAAGGCTGCAGGAAAGCCGTATGCGAGCCTTTGAATCGGAGGCCACTCGTAAGGCCGCTAAGGTGATCGCGGTGTCGGAAAAAGATGCAGCGACGATGCGCGAACTATTCGGGGTGGAATCCGATGCGGTTGCGACCGGTGTGGATACCGACTACTTCCGTCCGCCTGTCGGCACGTCCGAAGGGGAAGGCCTGGTGTTTGTAGGCTCCATGGATTGGCTGCCGAATATTGACGGTATTTTGTGGTTTACCAAAGAAGTATTGCCGTTGATCCGCGCTCGCCGTAAGCAGCTTCCCGTTACGATCGTCGGCCGGAAACCACCCAGGGAGATTGAGCAACTGGCTGCGGCCGATCCCTATTTGAAGGTGACGGGTACCGTGCCCGACGTGCGTCCCTATTTGTGGGGTGCGGCGGTTTCCGTTGTTCCTTTACGTGTAGGCGGCGGAACGCGTCTGAAGATCTACGAAGCCATGGCTGCCGGAACACCTCTGGTATCGACAGCCGTGGGGGCTGAAGGCCTGGACGTGGTAGACGGAGAGACGATTGCTTTGGCGGATTCGCCAGAAACGTTTGCCCAACGCTGCCTGGAGCTATTGGAAGATACCGATGCCCGCCATAAAATGCGGTCGAAGGCGATGGCCATGGTTGCCGAGCGATATGGTTGGGATCAGGTAACGCGGCATTTCGAGCGGTTGTTATTTTCCGGGACACAGGGAGACGTGCCTGCATCACAAATCCCGCAGAGCGTCCATGAGTGAACCGGTTCCTATCCTGCTGCTGAGCTACGATCTGCGTTTCGGCGGCAGTGAACGTCAACTGGCTGAAGTCGCGCAGCATCTGGACCGGGACCGCTTTGCGCCGCACGTTGGCTGCATTCGGTTACAAGGTGGACGGCGCGGGGAATTGGAACGTGCTGGCGTTCCGTTGGTGGAGTTTTCCTTCCCTTCGTTCGCCTCGCGCCACTGTCTGGCGGCAGGTTGGAGATTATCCACCTACATCAAGCGCCATCGGATCAAATTACTGCACAGCTTTGATGTACCCGGCACCATGTTTGGCATTCCGTTCGGATTTGTCAGCAAGGTGCCGGTAGTGCTCTCCAGTCAGAGGGCGTTCCGGGAACTCGCGTCGGGGTACGAACGGCGTCTGTTACGCTTCACCGATCGTTTGGTGGATGGGGTGGTGGTGAATTCGGCCAACCTGAGGGCGCATCTGGAAACCAGTGACGGGTTGAGCCAAGCGAAAACAACTTTGGTTTATAACAGTGTGGACCTGGAGAGATTTACTCCCGGGCCTGGCGCTGAGGTCTTGCCAGAATGCTCGGTCGTGATCGGTTCTACTGCCATGTTACGGCCCGAAAAAGGAGTCGCAGACCTGGTGGAAGCATTTGCTTCCGTAGCAGCACTGGACTCAAAGGTAGGGCTTCTGCTGGTGGGGAGCGGTCCGTTGTACGAACCCATCAAGGCGAGAATCAACGAGCTCGGGCTTTCGAAGCGCTGTCACATGGCCGGCGGAGTTACCGATGTCCGGCCATGGCTACGGCGTATGGATATTTTCGTCTTGCCGTCCTTGTCGGAAGCGCTCTCAAACTCATTATTGGAAGCGATGGCCACCGGTTGCACGGCTATGGCAACTGAGGTGGGTGGGAATCCGGAATTAGTGCGGGAAGGGGAAACCGGACTGCTGTTTGAGCCGGGCAACGCCAAGCAACTGGGAGTGAAGTTACACTCGCTGATTGAAAATGACGAGCTTCGCAAGCGACTGGCAGCCTCCGGGCAGACCTTTGTACGGCAGAAGTTTTCCCGAGCGTCTTCTTTGGGAGCCATGGCCGATCTTTATAGCCAACATCTGGCGCGGGTGAGGGCGGTTTGAGGTTATCGCGCTTTGGGATCATAGGCGCCAGCCCAGGCCGGGTTTCGGTGCTAGGCCGGTCGGTTATTGCTGCATTAGTCGCTGCGGGGGCGGAACTGATTGTGTGGATTGAAGGGGACGCGGAAGAGCCCCTGCCTGGGGACCTGCACCAGCCCTCCGCACTTTCTCCGGCTCCATCTGTGACGGTGTGTTCCAAAGCCGACGCGGCAGCACTTCTTGCCAAACAACCTATCGATTTCCTGCTGCAGCTAGATTCTGGCCCGCAACAGATCTATTCTGAACCGCAGTGTGGAGTATGGCGGCTCGCGACCGCCAGTCCCGGACCTTTGGCTTTTTGGGATGTGTATGACGGAGCGTTTTGTTTGGAGATCCGGCTGGAGCGTTTGCTGAACGGGTCTCAGAGTATCGCGCTGGAGCGGCGCTGGATTCAGGTCGACCGCCTGTCTTACACACGGACCTTGGGGCGGGTTGTAGAAGAGATGTCGGAGATGGTCGCGTATGTAGCACGCTGCGGACCTCCCGAATCTAGCGACGTTGTGGTGTTCCCGCCGGCGCATACGGATTGGCCTACGGCTTGGGAAACACTCTTGTTACAAGTGAAGTTAGGGCTGCGTTTCGCGGCGGATCAATACCGGGGATTGCTGTTTTCCGAAGCCTGGATGGTGGGTGTGGTGGAGGCTCCAGCCAGTGAATTCCTGGACATGGGGTATCAGCCCCAGATCCATTGGCTCCCCTCGCCTACGCAGCAACGATTTTTGGCCGACCCGTTTCTGGTTCGATGTCCGGACGGCTGGCTGCTGATGGCGGAAGATTTCGATTTCGATACGAATCTGGGGCGCATTGTGCAGGAGTTCTCGGCCGATGGTAGGTTTGTGGGAAATGTGCAGGACGCCATTGTTGCTCTTAAGCCTTCCGGTGAGCCCTGTCACATGTCCTATCCGTTCCTGCTGCAGCATGCGGGCGAACTCTACTGCATCCCGGAGACCCATCAGTTAGATGGGGTCTTTGCATGGCGTTGGGACGCGGGTAGCAGGACCTGGAAAGACCGCAGGGAAATTATAAGCGGAGCGGCGCTGCTGGACCCCACACTGGTCTTTTACGAAGACCGGTGGTGGATGTTCGCGACACGCAAGGAGAACGGAGTCGATAGTAAGTTGCATCTGTTTTACGCGGATTCGATATGGGGACCCTGGCAACCGCATGCACGGAATCCCGTCAAGGTAGATGTTCGCAGTAGCCGCCCGGGAGGCAAACCGTTTGTCGAAGGAGGACGGCTGTATCGTCCGGCGCAGGATTCTTCCAAGCACTACGGATGGCGGTCGGTGGTGAATATGGTGACGTGCTTGACGCCCACCGAATTCCGCGAGGAGACGATCCGGGTGGTGGATAGCGATCGGCTGGGGATGAGCGGCGTCCATACTTTGTCAGGTTCAGAGGATCGGACCTTGATCGATGCCTGGAAGCCGCGTCTGGTGCCGGGCCGGGCGCTGCGGGTTTTACTGCACAAAATTCAAAAGCTGGCAGGACTGCAGTCAGACAGGAGATCATGAGAAGGAACAACATGACTTTATCGCTTCGGAGCACCAGTCCCCGCGTATGATCCGATTGTTTCGCGTCGCAGTGCCAAGCAGTGTTCTGATGTTGATGCTGGGAGATCTGATTCTTCTGGTGTTGTGCTATATCATTCCGGCACAGTGGACGCAGGAACTACCTCTGGGCATCTATTTGTGGGACGACTACGGGGCGCTGAGCATCGCTCTGGTGATGGTCGTCATGCTGGCCGGATTTTACTTATCCGATCTTTACGAAAACTTCCGGAAGCAGCCAGCGACTCTGATCGTGCAGCAATTGTGCCTGGTTCTGGGCGTGGAGTTGCTTATCCAAAGCCTGTTAAGTTATGTCCGCTCCCCTCTGGTGGTTTCCAAGTGGCTCATGCTGTATGGAGGGGCGGCGACGCTGATCGTGCTGCCCCTGTGGCGCCGCCTCTTCATGAACTTTGTGGCGCGCCGGCTGGGGGCCTCCACCGTTCTGTTTGTTGGTTCTTCACCCGTGGTGCGGGAGATTGTTCGGGAAATGGCCGATCGCCCGGAACTGGGTTTGAAAGCTCTCGGCTATGTGGATGATGAGCGGGATCCAGAGGTGGAAGCCCTGGGGTTACGCTGCTGCGGATCGATTGCAGAGCTGGCGCAGGTAGCAGAAACGCAACAACCGGAGCGCTTGATTGTAGATGTACAGGCCGGTCAGCACTCGCGTTTTCCTGTGGAGAGTTTGCTGGATCAGCAGTTCTCCGGTCGTCCCATCGAACGCTCGGCTAGTACCTATGAAACGATTTTTGGCCGCATCTCCATTCAAAGTCTGCGGGCTGAGGACCTCATCTTCTCATTCGACGGTCCCAAGCAGACCACTGTGTTATCGCAAACTTTGTATTCGTTTGTCCTGGCTGTGATGGGCGCTCTGATCACACTGCCGCTGATGCTGATTGTCGCTTTGCTGGTGAGAGTCACTTCTCCAGGGCCGGTTTTGTTTCGCCAGACACGTGTCGGAAAGAACAAACGTCCATTTACGCTATATAAGTTCCGCTCGATGCGCGCCGATGCGGAAGCCAAGACTGGAGCGGTTTGGGCCACCAAGGGCGATCCTAGAATTACGCCGATCGGCAACATCATTCGCAAACTCCGGCTGGATGAACTGCCGCAGTTCTTTAACGTGCTCCGGGGCGATATGTCGTTGGTCGGACCTCGGCCGGAGCGGCCTGAGTTCGTCGAGATTCTGGAAGACAAAATCCCTTTCTTCCGCCAACGAATGGCTGTAAAGCCGGGCATTACGGGCTGGGCTCAGATCAATCATAAGTACGGCGATACGTTGGAAGACACTGTCACCAAACTGGAATATGATCTGTACTACATCAAGAATCTGACCCCGTCACTGGATGCCTACATCATTTTTCATACGGTGAAGGTGATGTTGCTGTCGCGAGGGGCGCAGTAAAACCATGGGTAGTAATTCTGCGCACTATCATCTGGCTGAACATGCGTTGACGCAGACGCCCGGCGACCAGAGGCAGGCCTTGCCGGAGATTCCAGCCGGTGCGCGAAGCATTCTGGATATAGGCTGCGGTGCCGGGCAAACGTTGTTGGCATGTGCGCAGGCTGACCGGAAGTCCTTCGGAGTGGATTACGACTTTGAGGCGCTGCAATTAGCCCACAGCTTGCGCGTTCCAGGCTGCTTTTCGCGTGCCAGTGGAGAGCAACTGCCCTTCCGATCCGCGAGTTTCGACTTTGTCTATTCCCGTGTCGCGCTCCCCTATATGAAGATTCCGGTGGCCTTGGCGGAAATTGCTCGCGTATTGCAACCAGGGGGGCAGGTCTGGTTTACGCTGCATCCGCTGACGATGCTCTCCTGGGCGGATGCTTTGAGCCGCCCACGCAAGACCGTTTTCGAAGCGTACCGTTTAGTGAATACTGCAGCGTTGCACTTCGGTGCATCTCAAATCCGTTATCCGCTGCGTCGTAGCCGGACGGAGTCCTATCAAACAGAACGTGGCATGCGCCAGGCGTTGCGGAACAGCGGATTCGAAGATGTGAAGATCCGCAGAACTGCGGTTCACTTTGTTGTGACCGCCAGATTAAAGGCCTGCTAGGTTTAACGGGTGCACTCAAGTTTCACTGTGTACACGGAGAACTGCTCATTGCGATACAAAAGATCGAAGCCTCCCTTGGCTCCTCCGGCCAAGAAGGGCTCCAGAAACTGCTCGTCATCTGGAAATACTGCCGGACCACTGACAACATGGGTGACGCCGCCGGCGCAAAAATCATGGCGCATAACCGTTGAATCGACGTAGTTGTAGCCTACGGAGTGACGATCGGTAAACAAGCTTAGACTACGTGCTTTTCGGAACGCGATCACGCTCTCCGGGCCAGTTAGCCGTTCGACAGCACGATACATTTCCAAGGTGGCCGGATAATTCAAACCGCCATTCAAAGGCGGTGTCATCACGTAAGCGCGGGCGGAAGCGACTATCGCTAATAGCGGCACAACCACCTTAACCAGTAGTCCAATGCGTTCCGGGAGCAGTGCTGCCAGTTCCACAATTCCATACACAAAGCAGGCCAATAGCATTGGCAAAAAAGGAACTATATAACGCTCTGGATCGGAGAAGGGCCAGAGCAAAAGGATCATCGCGTACAGCGCCATTAGTAAGAGCCAGAAAGGCTTGGAGGTTTGGATGATCCGGTAGGCTCCATAAAGTGCACATCCGATCGCTGCCAATGCAATCAACCTGGCAAACCCGGCGGGGGCAAGGCCAATGAAATCACTGAGACTCAGGGCATACTGGATCGCATTCCGACGCAGTGTGACATAGGTGATTCCGGAGAAATATTTCAAGTAGTTGGCACCACCCGAACTGCTGCTCCCAGGCTGCCTTAGCAACCATAAGAGGGCAGTTGTTGCCACCACCGGCACCCAGGAAAAAAGCGGGAACTTCCGGTAGCGCCAAAAAGAATAGATTGGAATTGCTCCGAGCAATACGGCGTTTACGGACCGTGTTTCAATTGCGAGCAATAACAACGCTACTGTGACCCCGCTACGCCAAGCTAGAGCAGTTCCGGAACACTGGCGCCAGTCGAATCCCTCCAGCACCCAAACGAGTCCCCCAATCCATAGCAGGGCGAGAAAATCAGAATTGATGTGCTCGTTTTGCAGTCCCACATTCGCATCCACGGCTAATAATGCCACCGCCGCTAAGGCTATCCATTTGGGCCATGTACGCAGCAGTGCCGCAAGGGAGACAGCCACAGACAGTAGGAACACCACCAGCATCGCGATCTTGAATACCAGGAAATTCATGCCCCAAAGCTTGATCAGAGGAACCAGCATCACCGGCAGTCCGGGTGGATACATGACGGGTGGAGGCAGATCCCCGAGAGCGGCATAGGAGACGGCAGTATAGGGTCGGCCTTCCAGGAGATTCAGGGCATGTCGCAGGTAGGCAGAACCGTCATCCGACCAACCATGCAGGGCACTCATCCGCATTCCATGCAGCCCCAGCAATAGCAGCAGTACCAGCAGTGCGGCGATCCACCACATTCTTCCCTTCGCCGCATCTGGGCGTTTTGGCATTCTTTGTTTCCTCAGAATAGGTAAAGCGCGGTCTGGTTAGATAAAGGGTAAGGTGTCCTTAGGGCACACGTAAGGCCAATTGCGGAGGTGGATTTCTAAGGCGTTCACTTATACTAGTCTACAAACTCACTATGACGAAACTGTGCCTTTCTGTATTGATTCCTCTCTATAACGAGGAGGAACTCGTGGGGACACTGCTGGATAGAGTAGTCAAAGCGGAGCTTCCAGAAGGATGGACTTCTGAAGTAATCGTTGTGGACGATGGTTCTACGGATGGGTCCGATTTAGTCGTCGAGGAGTCCGCCAAACGCTATCCGGGACGAATTCGTCTAATCCGTCACGCAAGCAATCGGGGCAAAGGCGCTGCGGTCCGAACCGC
>JBDTUY010000003.1:0-30579 GCA_040007495.1 Acidobacteriota bacterium
GAGCCACTCTGACCGTCCAACCACTAGGCGCACTTCAGCGGCGGCCTCGGGAAACGACATCCCCCTTAGTCTTATCTCAAAGTCGTAAATCGACCCTCCGCAACCACACTGGGAGTGGCAGAACCACTCGCCGGTCTCGGAGTTAACTGCAAAGGAATCATCCTCACCAGCGTGGAGCGGGCACGGACCACGCCACTCAGCCCCGCTCTGCCTTATTTTCGGAGCGCGCTGTGCATAAAAACGGGCGACTTCTTGGAGGGAGAACTGATTTTGAGGGTCCTGGGTGTGGCGGGGTGCGGTCATTTGGCCACCCCCAGCCCTAAGCCGCTTTCAGAAAGTGTGCCAAAAGTGTGCCGCGGCGTTGCTGAACTAGGCGTTCTAGCCGATCTCGGGCAACGCGAAGTCAGTAACTTACGTAGAATGAGTGCGGGTAGGGGGACCGATTCCGTCCCTGGCCACCACATTCTAAAGCATTTAGCGGCTACCAGAAACCCTCAAAAACTAACCCCACGTACAATACGCGAACGAACATCTAACCTGCCTGCTGTTCGCGCTACCGTCTGCCACCATCAAACTCCACATCACTTTGGTCGTACTGCCCGTCTTAGCAATGTGGGTCTTTCCCAGCTTGGCGTATCGTTCGGTCATTTTGATATTGGAATGACCTAGGATCTTAGCCAGCTTTATTGAAAGCGGCGCTTGTAAAAAAGATCCACCGCTACCATTCCATTTTCCTGGCGGGATGCAACTGCGGACCAGTTGCTGTCCAGTGCCCACTCCACTCGCACGATTTGCGGATCTGCTTTTGTCAGATTCGTTACGTAAGTGAAAGTCAGATTGGAGCTGATCTGCTGCTGTAGAGTGAGATTGGCTTGCGGAAGCTCCGAGCCGCTGACGAACGTCGGATCGATCTTGAGCTGGGATACGCCAAATACGCGTTGCAGGCGGCCTGCAATCGGGTTCGTCACAGCGCTGCGAACCAGCGCGGACGCTCCCATTTGAGGCAGCGTTTGCGCCGGTGTGACCGGCTGATGCGCGAGCAGCACCGGATCTGACGTCGGCAATTTGCCCGCAGCCAGTAACTGCACGATTTCAGAGAATGGCAAAGGAGGATCCGACTGATAGGACAGGTTCATGTTCTGGATCGGCCCGGTGACCACCAGCACGACATCCACGTTGCGAGCCGTCGTGGCAAGATTCAGATCGAGGATCGGCTCAATCTTAGAGGGATTGTAGAAGGAAACCGTGCCTTCTTGCACCGTGTATTTGGTGCCGAAGAAGAGCAGATCGCCCTGGGCTATGGAAATGCGCCCCAACAGCCCGGGGTTCCCGGCGGTGCCGCGAAGCGTGAGTTCTGCGGTGGCTTGTAGGTCGTGGGCGAACGTGGTGCGGAACGTGGTGTCCGTGCCCATCTTAATGCCAACATTCAATCGCATCCGGTCGAGGAAGCCTTGGTCGCCGCCGGGAACTTCTCGCGGAGGGGCTGCCGAGGACAGAAGAGATCCGAAATCAGTCCGTGAGTTAAACGAGACTGTGCGGACGCTGGCGTCGCCGGAAAGCAGACTGTTCTCACTCGTCCCGGTTAACTTCAGGTTGGAGTTCAGCACTACGCTGGCACCGACAGGGCTGAGAACGCGGACCGCTCTAGCGCGAGCTGCGAGGTCGAAGCGCACCACACCACCTGTCCGGGTGGCGCCCCCTTCAAGCGTGATGCTGCCCCCGCCCACCTCGGCTTTCAAGGTTTCAATCCGGGCTGAGTTCGCCGAGAGGTTCACAATTCCGTTTGCGTGCGAAATGCCGTTCGACATACCGCTGGTCTGGTAAGCGGCTTCCTTCAGTTCCATGCGGCCGGAGATAACCGGGTCCTGCAAGTTACCTTTAACGGTCGCATCCAAGACGACCGCGCCTTCCGATCGGGTCTTCTGGTCGAAGTCGTGCAACAGCGCGAGGTTCGCATTGGCCTTGATGGTCAGGTTCAGATTTTGAACTGGATCCAGGGCGATGGTGCCCGTGACCGCAACCTCGGTGGAGGGACCCAGCCATCGTGCACGACGAATTTCGATGCCGCGCGAAGTCGCCGCCAACGTCACCGGTCCGTCATTCTTTAGCGTTATCTGATTCCCTGGACCTGCCAGCGTCCCGCGGTCCACGGTATAGAATTCAAATTTTCCAAATTCGGCGGTTCCGGTTAGCTTGGAAGGCTGCATCAGCACGCCGCTTAATTGGAGTCTGCCTTCGGCCAATGCATCGAAACTCTGCGCGTCCAATTCATTTTGATTTGCGGTGAAAAGGCCAGCCCAATTGGAGTAACGGACATTCCGAAGGGTCACGTCCGCCGTCATTGGATAGTCGGGGGCCATTCGCACCTGACCAGTGCCCACCAGGGATGACTGCGCGGCGTTCGATTCCAATTTGAAGTTGACTAGCGGACCACTCATCTCTGCGGATAGTTTTAACGCCCCATAATCCCGCCCATTCAATTGCACGTTGCCCGAATTCGCCGTCGCTGAAAGCGCCGATAGCTGGACGGGTTGCGCTTTCCGATCCTGATCGAATGAACCCTTAGCATCTATGCTCACGTCAACCGTACCCGCCAGACCGGGCCGTTCCTGCTGTACATAGGCGAGTTCCGCCAACTGAATCGAATTGGTTTTTGCGTTAATGCGAAAGTCTCCGCGTGCGAAATCGCCGGCCGGATGTTGGAAGGACCCGGAACCACTCAACTGATTCGGCCCAGCTTGCAGCGTGAACGTCGGTAGACCGATCAAGGTCTCCTGATAATCCAGATGAGCTTCCAGCCTGTCGATCGGCTGCCCATTGTACTGGCCTTGCGTCAGGGTGAGGTTCACGCTGCCCTTGGGCTTGTCTAACGTTCCAGCGACTTCGCCTCGGATCGATAGTGTGCCTTTGGCATCGGGTTGGTTGATCCGCGCAAGCTTCACGATTCGCTCGATGTGAAAGTTTTGCAAGTTCACGTTCGCTTCCGTGGGATAGTCCGGGGCGATGGTTGTTCGGCCGTCCGCCTGCAGCGATGAACCCGCAATATTGGAAGTGAGGTTGAAACTAACGATCTTTCCGGAGGTCTGAATGCGGGCCTGGATGTCGCCCAAAGTATCACCCGCATAGCGAAGTCCCTTGATACCCAAAGAGCCGTTCGCAGAGACAAACTCAATCGCGGTGGTCGCGGGAGGGGGCACCACGGTTGCCTCGATGTCCATGTTTACCTGAACGTCCCCTTCTACACCCTGACGCTGTTTCTGCACCGCAGCAATGCGCGACAGAGCCACTTGATTCCCCTCAACATGTCCCCGCAATGTCCCAGTTGTGTAACTATCCGACGGATGGTCGAATGTGGCAGAGGCATTCAGGGTAGCCGTATTGGAGGCGACTTGTAGCGAATTCAATGTGACGCGTTGCCCTGCGATCGAGAGCCGGGCGTCGGCGCGGTCCAGAGGTTCTCCGTAAGCAGAACCCTTGGTGATGTTGAGCGATGCGGTTGCCTGGGGCGAGCCGACGGTGCCGCTGACATCCGCATTCAACGTGAGAGCTCCACTAACGGGGTCGGTTCTGCCAGCCAGGGCCAAAACGTCCTGAACGTCTGCGTTCTGCATTTGTATGGTCGCTGACAATGGCTGCCTGTCGGTGGGCTTCCAATTCTCCAGTCCAACAGATGCGTTGACTTGAGCTCGCAGGGGTCCGCGCGTGAGTGTCGCGTTGCCTACCGTCAGCTGCGTATTCTGTGCGCTTATGTCCGCGTTCAATTCGTCGAAAGAGCGCGTCTCGACTTGAAAGCGGGTGCCGTGCAGATGTCCCTGTATGGACGGGGCACTCAGTTTCCCGGTGAGCGTCGCATCGAGTGTCGCGACTCCTCCCGCATCCAGATGAACGGGAAGGTCACCAATGGTCGAATCAGACGCGACTGCAAGCACCTCTAGGAAATCGTTCAAGTTGCGTGTGCTGAGGCGCGCTGTGATCTGGTTGCTGGAGGATGCGTTCCTGAGTGAACCCTCGGCCTCAAGACGGCTGGACGGCCAAACAAGAAACGATGGCGCGATTTGCACCGTATCGGCGGGCGCGTTGTAAACCACATTCACTTGTCCGCTGAGAGGAACACCCTTGCCGGCGGGGGCGAGACGCAAGTTTGCCGCGACAACGCTTAGTGGCTCATTTTTAAGTGATCCGGACGCGCTAACCGGCCCGGTGATGGCGGCATCCAAGCCGCTGTCGCGTCGTCCCGCGACCACGAGTAGGTTTTGCAACTCAATGCCGCTCAGGGTTCCGGAGAATTGATAGCGGTCCAGATTTGCGATCTCAGCGTGCCCGTCCAGACTGCCGCCGACAGCATCCAAATGAAGCGGCTGCAGGACCACTTGTTCAGGATTGATTTGCAAAGTCGAACGCAGGCCGATATTCTCAAGTCGAGTCGCCCCGCTTTGAAATGACAACGCCTGGCCCGTCAGACTCGCAGCGAAGACGTAATCGGACAGGGTCTTTATACTTGCTTTGCCCTGGAGATCCAGAACGCCACCGGTGCGAACATCGCGGCTGGCCACCAACCGGCCAAGCTCGTCGATAGCGGCGTGGGCCGTCACATCCAACGCGCCATCTTCCAACGCGAGGTTCCGGAAGCTTCCTGACGCCTGAACGGTGGATTGGCCGAAGGCTAGTTTCATGGCCGCGATTTGCAGGCTGCCATTGTCGGAGGCCGCGTCAAGGTTCACGTCTATTACACGAGGGGTTCCCGATGGGGGCAAACTCAGCGCCTGGCCGAGTGCGCTCGCGAATTCTGGAACATCGATTTGCCCCTCGGCTGTCACAGAGATCCTGGGAGCCTGAAGGTTCTCCAACCCGCCGCTCAGCGTCAGAGTCGACAACGGGGTCTTGAGCGTCGCGCCATTCCACTGGAGCTTGTCCGCCTCGATAAAGACGGGCAGGTTCACCGCCACATTCAGGCGCGAGCCATTCGCATATTGGATGTACAGGGGATTCGTTGACAGTTGTCCCGTATAGCGCTTCGAAAGTGTTTCGTAAGCCAGTCCGGCCTGCAGATTCTGACCCTGCGCGGAGAAGGGGACTTTCTGTTGATTGAACTTCGCGCTTCCATTGGTGAGAGAAAAGCGACCGATGGCCAGATCAACAACGGTCTGCAGTGCGCTTTTGTCGCTCGGGTTCTTTACGGCTGGAGTAGGGATGTTGGTACTGCCATTCGGAAATACAATTACATTCACGCGAGGCTCATCCACGGCGACGGAAGAAATGTCTACTTTGCGCAATTGGAAAATCGACAGTAGCCGAAGTTCGACCGTTAACTTTCGGGCGCTGAATAGAGGGTCTTCCGTAGGGCCTTCACTTCCGTGCAAGACAAAACGGTCGACTTCAGCGCGAAGATGGGACCAATCAAATTGAAAGGCCCCGATCTCCACCTTCCCCCCCGTGGATCCCTCTACTGTTGTGATCATCTTCTGCCTCACGAATTCGCGGAACCAGTCACTGCGGGCCACGAAGATGCCGACCACCAGGAGGACAGGGACCAACACGCCCACTATGGCGGCAGCGATCCGAACTCGGTGCTTGGTTTTGGGACTCATTTCAGTCGCTCCGGTTTGGTGATAATGCGCTGATTTTTGCGGGCTGAATCGAGCCAGGCTATAAATGGGTCGGCCGTAGGTGCATGATCCGATGCGGTTGTCGCGTCCCCAGCCAGACCGTTGCCGAAACGAAGCTCGACGAAGTCGACTACCGTAATTTGCCACCGCAGATAGGCCCGTAGATCGTCCGCCGTAATGCCGTAACGCTGCAGAGCGCTTTGAAACGCGACGGCTCCACCATAACTCTCCTGCACCGGCTTGACGGCCTCTTCCACGCGAGACGGGGCCGCCAGTTCATAAGCACCGGCCTCAATTTCCTGCCGGATCAGGGCCTGGTCAATCAGGCGATTCATGGCTTCCTCCTGCGACTTTTGGTCTGTTTTAACGGAGCCTTTGTTCAGAAACGCGGTCATACGAACATCGCGCAGTACATCGCTATGTTTAATGGCGGCGCTACCGACGACGGCGACCAAGCTGTCTACAACCTCAGCTTGTGCGATCACGACAGCCAACAAGCCTGCGATCAACAACTGCGATACGGTGCGCATTAGAATGACTGCCCAATCGAGAAGAAGAATTGGATATGACTGAGCCGTCGGCCTTGCGTTTGGCAAGCCGCCAACATACTACCGCCCGCGCAGGAGAGCAGATCCTGCGTTGTACCCCCAAAGCCCTGATAACGAGGTGGATTGATGCTGTAGGCCAGATCCAGCCGGATGGGCCCCACAGGCGTTCGATATCGCACACCGAGGCCTACCGCATGCACCATGTAATTGAAGTCAGTATCGCTGTGCTGATGTACGCGAAACGACATGTTGCTGACCTTGTCGAATATATTCCCCATATCGTGAAACAGAACGCCCGAGATGTTGTCGCCCAATAGCGGAAAGCGAAGTTCGGATTTGTTGACGAACAGTGCGGACCCGCCCAGGGGGAAGCCAGTTGCTGCCGCACCAGGGGACGCGGCAGTTTGCGGCGCGCCAATGTCGCGAGGCCCGGCCTGATTTTCCTGGAACCCACGATGGGAGGAACTGCCGCCACCATAAAAACGTTCCGGCAGAGGGATAGCGTCGCCCGGATCCACATTGGACGGAATATGAAACGGCGCGATCGCGCCCAACGAAGTTTCACGCGCAAAGACTAGGTTGCGCGTCAGCTTGTGATAGCTTGCGGTACGTGCCAGCACACGAGCGAAGCTCCTCTGCGATCCAAATGCGCTTGAAGCTAACCCTACGTCCAGCGTGTTGTAAACGCCGCGCGTGGCGTTGGTCGGATCGTCGCGCCGGTCCTGCACGTAATTGCCCGATAGAATGCCGATACGGATGGGCTGTGAGAGCTGGGGAACCAGCAATCTAGGAATGATGATCTGACTTGCTTGCACGCGTCTATAGGCAAAACGCAGCAGAAGGTTGCTGGGCTTCGATAGCTTTTGCGACACCTGAATGGCTGCTTCCTGACGACGCGATGAAAACGTCCGTACGTCGCGGGACACCTGGTATTGGGTGGTGAACGTGACGTTTCGCCCTTCCACGTTATTGAAGCGGGGAGCCAGATAATTGAAGGACGCCAATTGTTCCAAGCTCGACACTCGGCCTCGCAGCGAGATCGCATGACCTCGTCCCCAAAGGTTCTGCCTCCCTAAATCCAACGAAAATCGCGGACTGAAACCGGCAGATCCCTCCGGTTGAGTGATATCTGAAGTCGTGCCTCCAATGCGCGCCAATTCGGCTCCGATTCCCACGGCCAGGGTATAGCGGCTGCTTTCCTGAAAATCAAACAGCACGTGCTTGACATCGGTACTGCCGTCGGGATCCTGCACCGCGAGATTGATCCGGCTGAAGATGCCCAACTGGTACAACTGCCGTTGAATCTCAGACAAGTTGAGCTGGGAGAGCGGATCTCCGCTCTTCACGGTCATCAGCCGTTCGACCACGTCCGGCGAAGTGGTTTCTATACCCGTAAGGATGACGTCCCGCACAATCAGGTGGCGTCCCTCATCCACGTGGTATTCCAGAGCAGCCGAATGATGCTCAAGGTCAAGCTGCGCGCGCCATTGGAACGAAGCGGAGGAATAGCCTTCCTTTTGATATCGGGTGAGGATCAGGTTGCGGTCCAACGCGACGCTCGTATCACTGTAGGGCTGTCCCTCAATGGAACTTAATTGGGTCGTCAGATCTGCCAGGTTCAAGGCAGAAGCACCAGTGATGCTCACCTTTGAGACGGTCCAAAGCACACCCTCGTCTACCGTGAGTGTGACGGCGACATCATTCTTCTTTCCCTTGTAATCGTTCTGAACTGCGGAGGTGACACTTACGTCGCGGAAGCCGTTGGATTTGTACAGATCGCTGATGGACTGCTTGTCGCGATCGATGAAGACGTCGCTAAAGCGGCCATGGCGCTCCCGAATCCAGCCGCTTTCCAGCAGGAACATTCGATCCCGAAGGTCCTGGGTGGTAAAGAATTTGTTCCCCTTCAATTCCACGTGAACCAGCTTGTATCGCTGGCCCAGGTTCACGTTGTACTCGATCACCTGATGATCGGGATCCGGCGGCAATTCCTCAAAATCCACGGTGGCTTGAAAATATCCTTGCGATTGAAAGTGATCGCGCAGGCTTGTGGCTCCAAGAACCAGCAGATCTTGATTCACGGCCGACTCGGCGAAGATTGGCACGTAGCGCTTGAGGACGCGCTGCGATACCTTTGCGCCTACCGCCTTCACTTCGATCTCCGGCCCACCGTGGGCTTCGATGACGGACGTCACTTGGCGCGTAGCGGGGTCATACGTCGGAGGATCCGTTAAGACCTCTGCGGTTAGACGGCCATCGCTCTGATACTTGCCCAGAATGGCGCTGATACCGCCACTGGTCCGCAGTTCGGTGACTCTCCGCCACTTCTTGATGATCGGCCAACGCCAGCCGGTTGCATGAATGATCGTGTCATCTGAAAGCTTCGGGTCGCCTGTAATAACGGGCGGTCCATAGCGTGCCCGTGATCCAGTGGCGACCACGAACTGGATGTCCCGCTGCTGGATGTCCGGGCGATCATTCGTCTCAATTTGGAGTTTCGATTGGTAGAGGCCATTCCTTTCCAGCAGCCTGCGAACGCGCGTTTCGGCCTCAGCCAGATCGCCTTCCTTGAATGGCTGGCCCAAGACTAGGTGGGTGGCCTCGATCAATTCATTTGGAGTGGGCGATTGACGGACGTCTCCCTTCACGCCCACGTGCCCGACGAACCATTGAACGGTTGTGATGATTCGCACTGCAACTCCGTTTCCGGCTGCTTGCGCATCGACGACGATGTCTTCGTATCTTCCTGTGGCGAACAGTTTGTCGATGGTGGACGCTGCATCCTCACGGCGGAAGCGCGCGCCTGAGCGAAGGACTTGGGCCGCTGCAAGAGCCGAGGGCATAAGCGGTTGATCCGGCGGCTCAAAACTAACGGTGGAGATCGTTTTCCCTTCAAAGTCTTGGACTTGGCCGGAGGCAACGGTCGTTATTAAAAGAAACAGGCCCACTACCGCCAAGATCGATCGCACCAATATAAGATCCCCCGTCATGGCAATTCGTTTCACAAAAGCCGCGCGCAAGTGCTTCGGGCATTTTGATACGAGAACATGGTCTGAGGTCAACCGCAAATTGGTTTTGGGGAGTTTTTCCCAACCCGGCCTCCCTCAGGGCTCTGTTCGCGCAGTCTGACCATTAGCTGTATGAGGGTATCTATTTCCGCTTGGGCGCGAAGGTAGTAAGAGGCCTTGCTAGTGATTGACCGCCCGATACGGACCGAGATCATTCGTCCACCGATTGCGAAGGCATCTTCATCGTTGTCATCGTCTCCAACATAAAGCACGGACTCACATCGCAGCCGATCACGCTCGGCCAGCAAAGCCGTCCCCTTATGCGGATCGCCGTCGACCACCACGTTGACCACGTCCTTGCCGCCAACGATGCGGGCTTGATCAAGGTTTTGTGCTATCAGAAGAATCTGCCGCCGAACCTCCGGCTTTCTGGAAGAGTCCCTGTAATGCACTGCCAGGGAGAGACCTTTATCTTCTACCCACAGACCGGGAACTGAACTAAGTCCAAGTTCAAGAGCCGCCTTCCATTGGGTAACCAACGGGTGCGCCTCAGGTTTGGCTCCCCCGCCTTCTGCTCCGTGACTGCCAAAAACTCCCGCGAAAGGTATCCCGCCTAGTTTGCCAAGCAGTTCCGCTCGTCCTCTTCCTGAAAGGATGACGCAAGGATAAAGCTCCGCCAGACGTACGAGCAATTGTCGGGTGCAGTCGGACAATCTGGCTTGATCGGGATGCTTGACGATGGGTGCCAGGGTCCCGTCAAAATCAAATGCGCAGAGCGTTCGTTCTTGCGCCAGGGCGGCCAAGATCGATTGCGAAGCCCCGGAGAGAAGGTAACGCATCCTAGAGTTGGCCGCCGGGACGCGCAGCTAAGCGACCTGACACCCGATCCTGGTTGCGCAAACGGGCGGCATCCACCAACATCTTCCCCGCCCATCGGTAGACATTGAAGTGTGCAAGTAGGGATCGCATGGAACGCATCCGATCCTGCTGTTCCTCGATGGGCATGGTTAGGGCCACCGCAAGCGCTTCGCTACTTGCTTCCAAATCATACGGATTGACAATTAACGCCTCCGTCAATTCCCGTGCCGCACCCGTGAACTCGCTCAGCACCAGCACACCCTTCAAGTCGGTGCGCGCGGCCACGAATTCCTTCGCCACCAGATTCATGCCGTCATGCAGGCTGCTGACATAGCAGAGGTCAGCAGCCCGATAGAATCGATAGACCTCCGCCGGCTCATGATGGGATCGAAGCAGAATGATGGGTCGATAATCCGCGGAACCGAAACGTTCATTGATTCTGGCAGCGACCCTCTCCACCAAGTTGTTTAGATCCTGATAGCGTTCGATCTTGGTGCGGCTGGGAGCCGCCAACTGAGCCAAGCTGAACCGTCCGCGAAATTCGGGGTGCCGTTCCAACAGGAGCTCGACCGCCAGTAATCTTTCCTCTATGCCCTTCGTGTAATCGAGTCGATCGACTCCGACCCCCAAGAGAGCGTCCGGTTTCAACCCGAAGTCCCGCCAAACTTGCGCCCGGCATTCCTCAGGGCTGGGGGCGGAATCCACCCAGTGGACCGGCCACTCCAATGCAATCGGATAGGGACGGATCAGGGTCCGGTGTCCCCGCATGACCACGGCGTTATGCTCACGATCGATGCGCGTCTCCATGTACCGGTCGACGGAGTCCAATAGATTGTTGCAATCCAGTTGAGTGTGGAACCCGACGATGCTGCTGCCCAGCAGGCCTTCAAGTAGCTCCTGCCGCCACGGACAGATTCCCACCCTGCCCTCATTCGGCCAGGGAATGTGCCAAAACATAATCACAGTCGCGGCCGGCAACCGCTTGCGGATCATCGCTGGCGCAAGCGCGAAGTGGTAATCCTGGACCAGGATGATGGGATCTTTTGAGTCCACTTCATCGCACACCGCGTCGGCGAACTTCTGGTTCACTGCCTGATACTGCCGCCAATCCTCGGAGCGGAACTGCGGTCGCGCGTGCGCCACGTGACACAGCGGCCACAACCCTTCATTCGAAAACCCGTAGTAGTAACCCTGCTGTTCTTCCTCCGAAAGCCATATACGGCGGATGTGATAAGATTCCTCCCCAGGCGGAACGAGGACGCGATCCTTGCTATCGACGGTTTCGCGGTCGGCGCTACCGCTGCCGTGGGCAATCCAAACTCCGGAACAGGCCCGCATCACCGGTTCCAGTGCGGTGACCAGACCGCTGGCGGGATGCTGCACCTCGATGCGACCATCCGGCCCGTGTTGATGGATGTACGGCTCGCGGTTCGCCAAAATAACAATCTTTTCGCCATGCAAGTGTCTGTTCAGGGTCTGCTTCAGCCGTTCAGCAGTCCATTGCCCGGGGGCATCGTCCCTGTCATTGGCCATGCGGCCAACTAACTCGCGCATGTCGCTCAGCAGCGGCTGGAATTCGCGGCTCTGCGTTCCGTCTCCTCGCAATAGACTCCTAAGTTCGCTGCTCCAGCCATAACGCGCCCATTTGGCCACGAACATGGGCACGCCAAAAGCCATGACGGCAAGTATTCCAAAAGCGATTAATAGGAAAGTACGAGCCTGCGCCTCCCGCCGTTCTATGTAGCTGAGATCGTGCAGCATTACAACGAATCCCAGTTGTTGATCCTGGGCCTCGACAGGCATGACGCTCACATGAACGCGACCGCTTGGAAGCGTTGCCACCGTGCTCCACTCCTGCACTCTAAAGGGACTTATGTCTACCCGGGCGCGAGTGCCAACAACCTGACAGCCGAATTCTTCAAGGAAGTCGGGAGTGCTGGCTTTTTCGGTTAAGTCGGGATTGCAAGCCAGAACACCCATCACGCGTTCGTCACGCGCCAGAGTATTCAATTGCTTCTGCAGATCCGTCGGGTCGCCGTACCAGTTATTGGCTAGCGATTGACTTGCCCCGAGCAGCACCAACTGGGCTCTTGAACTGACGTCGCGTTCAAACCATTCCCGGGCGGTAGTTTGTACAACGCCCGAAGCGGCCCACGTCAACAGAGCCAGGCCCACGAGTAACGTCAAGACGAACTGGGCCATGCGAGGCATAAATCCATTGTGACATTTAACCCAATGGGGGCATTCGTGGTAATGTGCCAGACATGAGACTCGAAGATCTGGGCGTGATCGGAAACTGCCAATTCTCGGCACTTGTGGATCGCCGTGGCGAAGTTGTGTGGTGCTGCTTGCCCAAGTTCGACTCCGATCCGGTCTTCTCCACACTTCTGGACGAGAACGCGGGAGGACATTTTCGCATTGGCCCCGCCAATGGAGAAATCGGCACGCAGCATTATCTGCAAAACACCAATATTCTGGAGACTGTATTTAAGACACCGACAGGTTCCTTCCGCGTAATCGATTTCGCGCCAAGATTCCTCCAGTTCGACCGCGCGTTCCGGCCTACTCAATTGATGCGGATCGTCGAACCGATCGAAGGCACGCCCCGGATTACGGTCCTCTGTGAACCCAGACTCGGATGGTCTCAGGCGCGGCCGACGATGGTGACGGGTTCCCACCATGTGCGATACGAAGGCTTCGCGAGCCAACTGCGGCTCACCACCGACATGCCTCTCTCCTACCTGACCGGTCAGCCGTTTACGTTGACGGGACGCCAGCACTTCGTCCTCAGTTGGGGAGCGCCCGTGGAGGAGCCTCTAACGGCCCTGTGCCAGCGATTTTTGACCGAGACGGCTGCGTATTGGCAGACCTGGGTGAAGCAATGCGACATCCCTCCGCTGTTCCAGAGGGAAGTGATCCGTTCCGCTTTAGCTCTAAAACTCCATTGTTTCGAGGATACAGGCGCGGTGATTGCCGCCATGACCACGTCCATCCCGGAATCGCCGGGCAGTGGTCGGACATGGGACTATCGCTACTGTTGGTTGCGTGATTCCTACTACGCGCTGAACGCATTCGGACTGCTGGGACACTTTGAAGAGCGCGAGCAGTTTGTCCGGTATCTGGTAAATGTCGCAGGTGGGGCACCGGATCTAAACCTGGCCCCGCTCTATCGTGTCGACGGATCGCAGGACCTGGAAGAATCGATACTCGACAATTGGAAGGGCTATGAAGGCGAGCAACCCGTCCGCATAGGAAATGCAGCGGCGAAGCATTTGCAGCACGACGTTTACGGTGAAATGGTTCTGGCGTTGACACCGATTTTTCTGGACGAACGAATGAGCCAGGAGCGGTCACCAGCCGCCTTAAAATTGATTGAAGGCTTGTCGCGCAAAGCGGTGTCGCTGGCGGGGGTTCCGGATGCCGGTATTTGGGAATATCGAACCGCCTGGGTGCCGCAGACCTTCTCCAGTTTGATGTGTTGGGCGGCGGCGGACCGCATGGCCGGAATCGCGAATCTTCATGCGCCAGGTCTGTCATCAGAGTTTCGATCGGCGGCGGATCTCATTCATGCCCAAATCAGCGAGCAAGCATGGAGTCCCCAAAAAGGAAGCTTCGTAGGCCACTATGGCGGTGAGGATCTGGATGCGTCCCTACTTCAGATGGCTCGTCTCCGCTTTCTTTCCCCAGACGATTCCCGGCTGCAAAACACCATTGACGCCATTAGCCGAGATCTGACCCGTGATGAATGGCTGCTGCGCTATCAACTCAATGATGGCTTTGGTACCCCCACAGTGGCTTTCATTATCTGCTCGTTCTGGTTGGTGGAAGCGCTGGCTGCGGCCGGACGCCGAACGGAAGCGCGGAAGGTCTTCGATCGTATTCGCGGTGCGGTGTCTCCTCTTGGGCTTCTCTCAGAAGACTATGACCCCAAAACCGGCCGCCTTTGGGGCAACTTCCCACAAGCGTATTCGCACGTCGGATTGATTCATGCCGCCTTCGCAGCTTCACCCACGTGGGCGGAGATCCTGTGATGCGAGTCAAGTACAATCGTCGATAAGGCGTTCCTTGAGCGTATCCCCAGCTAATTCATTTCGCGGCAGACTGCCCAGGCAAACTCGCGCCGTTCTCCTCACCGGCTTTGGCGGACTCTTGCTGGTGATGGTCCTGGCCGGTATCAACGGCTTGCAGATGCTTCGTGGCATGGAAGACCGAAGCGCCAGCATTCAGCATGATTTTCTCGAGAGAAATCGAGTCCTAAACCAGATCCGTTCGGATGTTTATCTTTCCGGCACCTACGCACGCGATTACTTGCTGGACGCGGAACCGCGCGCGTCGGAAAAGAACCGCGCCGAACTCAGCCGTCTGCGCCGCGATATGGGTAGCGTGTTGGCAGGATATGCAGATTTAGTCAAAGCCGACGGCCGTACCCAGGTTGAAAATCTTCGCCGCGATATTGAGGATTATTGGCACGTCCTGGATCCCGTATTTCAATGGAGCCCGGAGCAACGCCGTCTTTCCGGATTTCCGTTCCTGCGCGACGAGGTGTTTCCGAGACGCGTCGCAATGCTCGGATTGGCAGACCAGATTCAAGCGGTGAATGAACGACAAATGTATGAAGGGAATCTTCGAGTAGATGCGCCGTTCACGGACTTCCGTACGAGGTTGATCGCGACGCTCGCCATAACGCTGGCTTTGGGAACGGTGCTGGCCGCATTCACGATCTGGCGCATTCTCGACCTGGAGAGGCAAGCGGCAACTCGCTACGCTGAGGTTGTAGACGCCCAGGAACAACTGAAGAGTCTCTCTGCCCGCTTGGTCGAAACCCAGGAAGAGGAGCGCCGAGTGCTGTCGCGCGAGTTGCACGATGAGGTAGGTCAGTCGCTATCGGCGATTTTGGTGGGGCTCAGCAATCTTTCCGCGGCCATCCGCGCGAACGCCCGTGCGCAGATGGAGAATGAAGTAAGCGGACTGCGCGGCATCGTTGAAAGTACGGTCAAAATGATCCGTAACATTACGTTGCTGCTGCGACCATCTATGCTGGATGATCTTGGGCTGGTCCCGGCGCTTGAGTGGCAGGCCCGGGAAGTGTCGCGCCAAACTGGTTTGCGGGTCGACGTCGCGGCGGGCCGCACTTCCGACGATCTGCCCGAGGAGTTCAAAACCTGTATCTATCGTGTGGTGCAAGAGGCGTTGCACAACGTGACGCGGCATGCGGCGGCCAATTCCGTTCGGATCGTTACACAGCAGGAGGCAGGAAGTTTGTTGCTTTCCATTCAGGATGACGGACGAGGTTTTGCAGTGGAACGATCTCGCGGCCTGGGACTCTTAGGAATGGAGGAGCGGGTCGCCCATCTTGGCGGGACGCTGCACTTTACGTCGGAGCCCGGCAAAGGCACGCTCATTTCGGTTGTCCTTCCACTGACGGCAAATCACACTACGGGAAACAAGCAGGCATGAGCGACATTCGAATCCTATTGGCCGACGACCACACCGTTATGCGCAGAGGATTGCGCGCGCTACTGGAGCGTCAGGATGGTTTTGCCGTGGTTGCTGAAGCGGCGGATGGTCGTGAGGCCGTCGACACCGCTGCTGCTACTTCGCCGGACGTTGTCGTGATGGACGTTGGAATGCCCAACCTGAACGGCATCGAGGCTGCGCGAAGGATCACGGAGAAAAGGCCGGAGACTGCGGTAGTCATCCTTAGCATGCACGCGGATGAGAGCTACGTTCTGCGCGCCCTAAAATCCGGAGCACGCGGGTATTTGCTGAAGGATTCCCCGGAAGGCGACCTTATCAATGCGATCCGCGCCGTCCATCGAGGGAAAGCCTTCTTCAGTCCTGAGATCAGCAAGCTGCTGGCTGAGGATTACATGCGGCAGATGAAACAGCGTGGCGTGGAAGATAGCTACGAATTACTGACGCCTCGCGAGCGCGAGATCCTGCAAATGCTAGGCGAAGGAAAATCCAACAAGGACGTGGCGACCAAGCTCAGTCTAAGTCTGTATACGGTGGAGACGCATCGCGGCAACATCCTTGAGAAGTTGAATCTGCACAGTACCGCGGAAATGATCCTATACGCCGTGCGCAAAGGCATCGTTTCCTAAATAAGCCCGAACTTAAGCCTTTGCATGTTCGGCTCGCCAAAAGTTCCAGGCGCGCCGCAGCGATTGCATCACTGCGCTTTCCTGCAGAGGCTTCGAGATAACATCGTAGCCGCCATGCGCCACGACTTCGCGCCACAAATATTCATCGCTGACGCGCGAGACCAGCAGAAAACAGCTATCCGGCGAGATGGCGACGACTTGATCCAGCACGTCCCGCCAACTCGAGCTAGGAAGATCTCGATCGTAGATAACGATGGGGAACGGCGTTGTCATCAGAAGCTGCAATGCTTCGGTCACGGAACGCGAAATCAGCGCGTGCCAGCCCTCCGGCATCGGAAGGCTCAAATAAAACGTTTCATCGATCTGGACCCCTGTAATGACCAGGATTCGCGGAGCCATGCGCCGGTCTGACGTCTGGCCATGGAAAAGAACGCGCCTCCACAAAGATTCTGCCATTGGGTATCCTCTAGCGCAGGGCTCCAATCTGATACGACAATTCGGCGCGGCGGGTCTGGTACGCATACTCCGCGCTTGACCCGGCGATTTCAGCGGAGGTCACATTCAATTGGGCCTGGCTCAATTCCACAATTGTTCCGAGTCCCAGGTCGTAACGCCTTTGAGCGAGATCCAGCGCCAGTCTCGCTTGATTCAGCAGCTCTATCGTTAAACCGATGCGATCGAATGCCGCAGTCGCGTTGAGGTAGGCTACGCGAACGTCGCGGGTGATGCGATTGGTCGCGTCACTTACATTTTGCGCCGCAGCTTTGGCCCGCAGTTCGGCTTCGGTTTGGCGCGCGCGAAAAAGATGGCCGTTCAGGATCGGAATGCTGACATTGACGCCGACCGCTCCGTATCGACCCGGCACCTGAACCTGTGAAGCGGGGGCGAAGCCAGCAGACGCCGCGACGCTAATCGTCGGTAGAGAGAGATCCTTCTCTGCCTGCGAGAACTTCAACGCGGCGCTCTGCTCTAACTTCAGACCCGCGAGCTCTGGCCGGTCCTGCACGGCTTGCGCCATCAGGGAATCTATCGTGTCGGGAAGGGAACTTGGCGGCGGCTCTGCGGCTAACGTGAACCCACCCTGCTCATACTGTCCTGGAAGTCCAATTGCAGTCGCTAGCTCGGCGTATGCAGACTTGACGTCGCTCTGTGCATTCGACAACAGGAGCTTGGCGTCCGACAGATTGACATTTGCAAAACTGACATCCAGCGTCGACTTGAGATTGCTGCGGGAGAGCGTTGAGATCTGGTCGAAGACCAACTGCCTCGCGTTCACCGTTTCCTGGGCTACTCTAAGGATCGCCTCCGCTCTCAACACACCGAAGTACGAACGAGCAACCGTAAGTAGAATTTGGGCGCGGGTCGTTTGCGTAACCTGTCCCTGGGCCTGCGCGCGCAGCTTTGCGGAATCGACCAGACTGCTGCTGCGGCCGAAATCGGTGACCAGTTGATTTAGTATCAGACCGGTCCCGATGCGATTGTAGACCACTGGATTGTTTAAGCCACCTGCGGCAAGACGGCTCCCCGCATCAGCACCCACCGCTGTGATCGCTCCGGAAAGATTCGGTTCAAGCCCCGCATGCACCTCTAGCGGAATCTGCGAGGATGCCTCGGCATTGAACTGTGCGGCACTCAACTGCGGATTGTTGGCGACCGCCAAGCGTTCGGCTTCCTCAAGCGTCAAGCGCAATGGGGTTTGCGCAAAAGTAGAACGGGACAAAACCAGCACGATTGCGGCGCTGAGTACTGCCTTCATTTTACGCTCTCAATCTTCTGCTGCCCGTAGACCAGTAAGTACGCGGCAGGCACAAGAAACATTGTGAATAGCACCGAGAAAGTGAGGCCGCCAAGAATTGCGCGAGCCAGAGGCGCGTAGCTCTCACTGCCTTCGCCCAACTTGAGAGCCATTGGAAGCAGACCGATAATCGTTGCCAGCGATGTCATCAGAATGGGACGCAGACGCACCCTGCAAGACATCGCAACCGCTTCGCGCACTCCCATTCCGTCCTTGCGCAGCTGCCGAGTGAACTCGACGATCAGAATACTATTAGAGACCGCGATACCAACCAACATTACGATGCCCATCAGCGACATGACGTTCAGCGTAGTCCCGGTAAAATACAAGGTCAGGAGAACACCGCTTAAACCGGGAGGCACGGCAAGCAAAATAATGAACGGGTCTATGAAGCTGCTGAACTGCGCGACCAGAATCAAATACAGCAACACCACGGCCAGCACCAGGCCCAGTGCGAAGCTTCGAAATGAAGTGCGCATTCCTTGCACCATGCCTCGCAGAGTCACAGTCAGTCCTTCAGGAACTTTTGTGTTGGCGATGATGCCGTCGATCCGATCCGCGATGCCGCCCAGCTCTTCTGTTAGCGGGCGCACATAGATATCCGTTACGCGGCGAATCTGATAGTGATCGACCTCGGTCGGTGCCTGAACGCGCTTCACGGAACTGATCGAGTCAAGGCGCGTGGGAAACAAACTACCGGCCGAGTGAAGCGGGATTGCTTTCAAATCATTCAACGATTTCACTTGACCTTCCGGATACTGGACGGTAAGCATGTAGTCTTGGCCCGACTTCGGATCTACCCAGTAGCTGGGCGCAATCATCTGGTTGCTGGTCAGCGCCGTAATGACGTTACCAACCACCTCCTGCTGATCCAGCCCCAATTCAATTGCCCGCGTCCGGTCGATGTCCAACTTCAACGCGGGATAGTCGATGTCCTGCGGAATGTAGACGTCGGCAACGCCGGGAATTTGTTGAATCTCCGTTGCGATCTGCTGTGCGGTCTGATGCGAGCGCTCCAGATTCGAACCTGAAACCTGAATATCGATCGGTGCGGGAAGGCCCAGATTTACAACGGCATCCACCATGCCGCCAGATTGAAAGTAGGTATTCAATTCCGGTAATTCCTCAGAAACGATTCGCTTCACCTGGGCCATGTATTCGTAGCTACCCACTTTGTGAGTGTCTTTCAGACTGACCTGAATGAAGGCCGTGTGCGCGGCGGAATTGCTGGTGTAGATGGAAGAAAAGCCAGGAGTCACCCCGATATTGGAGAGAATCAAGCCGAGTTCCTCAGGAGGAATCACCTTGCGGATCAGTGCCTCCACCTTCGCAACTTCAGATTCCGTAACTGTGATGCGCGAACCGGAAGGCGCTTTTACGTTGATGGCGAACATGCCAGCGTCGGTACGCGGGAAAAAGGACAGGCCCAACCGGGGGAACAACGCGAGACTCGCGACGAAGAGCAGTAGACAAACGGTAATCGTAATCCAGGCGCGGCGAAGCGCCGCGTCGGCCAATCGGTCATAGAAACGCAGCAGGTTCTCAAAGATGTCATTGAACCAGATGTTATAGCGCTCCCCCCAGCTTCTGCGATTATGCGTGCCCTTGGTTTCCGTCTGTACCGGAATCTCAGAGGAAGGCGTGCCGTGATGCGCTGCGGACTTCAAGAATCGAGCGCAAAACAGCGGAACAACCGTCATCGCTACCGCGTAGGAGGCAAACAGAGCGATGACGACAACCAGCGCCAGCGCGGAAAACAAATAACGGCTGACTCCATACAAGAACGTAACCGGAAAGAAAACCACCGCAGTCGTCAGCGTCGCTGAGAGTACAGGCAGTGCGACTTCACTTCCGCCTTTTTCCGCAGCAATTTCAGGTGGCTCGCCCAGTTCCAGGTGGCGATAGATATTTTCCAGGACAACGACGGAGTTGTCGATCAGCCGCGACATCGCCAGTGCCAGTCCGCCCAGCACCATGCTATTGACAGTTCCCCCGCCGAGCGAAAGCGCCAGGAATGTTGCCAATGCCGACAAAGGAATTGAGAACAAGACTGCCGTAGTCGCCCGGAAGCTGCCCAGGAACATCAGGATCATTATTGTCGTCAGGAACAGGCCGAGCGCACCTTCGTCCAGCAATGTGCGAATAGCGGTTTTGACAAAGCGCGATTGATCGAAAACTACGTTGGTCTCCAGATTCTTCGGCACATCGACCAGATGCTTGACCGCATCGCGTACTCCGTCCACAACCGCGATTGTGTTGGTGTCGCCGCCCTGCTTCAGCACCGGCGTGTAGACGGAACGCTTCCCGTCGACGCGCACGATGCTGGTTTGGATTTGATGCGAATCCTTTGCGGATGCGACATCTTCCACTCTTACGACCGACCCGGCCACCACCTTGATAGGCAGTTGATCGATCTGCTGCAGGTCGGGCAGTTGACTGTTGGTATAGATACTATAGTCCAACGATCCAATCGGCACGTCGCCTGCGGGAAGAATTAAGTTTGAGCGATTGACGCTACGGACCAGATCCATCAGGCTGAGTTGGTGTGCCTCCAATTTATGTGGATCGGCATAAACCATGATCTGGCGATATCCGCCGCCAAACGGTTGGGGAACACTGGCACCGGCGACGCTCGCCATCTGATTACGAACTGTGAACTGCGCCAGGTCGCGCATCTGCGTCTCCGTGAATCCCTCGCCTCCGACGGTCACCAGGCACACGGGAAGGCTGGAGGCGTCAAACTTCAAGACTACTGGCGGCAAAGTCCCGGGCGGCAGACGTCGTAATTGAGCCATCGCGAGATTGGAAATTGTCGCCACTGCGGAATCCGCGTTGGACCCCGGTTGAAAGTACACACGAATCACGCTAGCTCCGGGTAGCGATCGTGATTCGATATGTTCGACGCCGCTGGCCAATGTGAACTGACGTTCGAAGCGGCTGGTGATGTCGGTTTCGATCTGTTCCGGCGGCATGCCGTTATAGAAGGTCGCGACCACGACCATCGGGATATTGATGGTCGGAAACATATCGACCGGCATTCGAAACAGCGCCGCGCCGCCAACGATGGCCACGATCAGCGCCACCACAATGATGAAGTAAGGGGTTCGAATCGCGAAGCGGGACATGATCTAATTGCGAGCCTTCGCGGTGGTCGTTTCGGCCAGCTTGGGCCTTACTGATTGACCGGCCCTTAGACTCGCCCGGTTTCCGGTGACGACAACTTCACCATCCATCAAACCTGAGCGGACCTCGAAACTATCGGCCGTTTGCATCCCTAGCGAGACGTCGCGCACCAGCAACTGGCCTTCTTCCGTTCCTGCCGACGACACCACCATGACCTTACCGGCAGTCTCGTTTCCAGCGCTCAGGTCCACTGCCCCGATCGGGACCGTCACAACGTGCTTGTGACTTTCCGTCGTGAAGTCAACTTCGGCATACATGCCTGGAACAAGCGTGAAGCTGGGGTTCGGCACATCCACTTCGGTATCCATCGTGCGCGTGGCAAGTTGTACTCGATCTGAAAATCGTGCCACCTTGCCTTGAATGTTGCGGTTCAGCGTCGGCACTTTAACGGTCAACGGCTGGCCGACCTTCACCAGGGACACATCGGATTCGGGCACAGGCAGGATCAAGCGTAAGCGGCTGTTTTCAGAAAGCCGCACCAAAGGCATCGCCTGCGTTTGCGAGGCCGTGCCGGCTTGGATCATCGAACCTGTATTGGCGTAACGCTTCGTTATGACACCGGAGAAAGGTGCGGTTACTTGCGTATACGCGAGCATCGTTTTCACGCGAGCCAGTTCTGCCCGCGTGACGCTGACTCGCTGCCGGGCACTGGCAAGCTTGGCGTTGGCAGATGACAACTGAGCCTCACTACCAAGGTCGCGGCCACGGGCGTCGTCAATCTCCTGTTGCGCAATCAGGCCGGGCCGCTCCTTCACAACGTTCGATAGACGCTGATACGACACATGGGCAATATCATGCGCCGACTCCGCTCTGCGGATGTCGTCGCTTGCGCCCGTCACCTCGGCTTCGGCTTGTTCGATCGTAGCTTGGGCGCGCATCACGTCGTCCTGCATCTCGGGGATTTCAATCGTCGCCAGGACTTGTCCCTGCTTCACGTGGTCGCCGACATCTACACTGATCTCTTTGACATAACCGGAAACCTTGGCCATGAGATCAACTTCCTCAAAAGGAATGAACTCCGCCGTCAGCACCACATCTTTGGAAAGGTCCTGCACTGTGGCCTTGGCGGCAGCTACCGTGCGCGGCGCTTCGACAGATGTTTCGGCCGAACCTGTTTGCGCGCGCGAGTTGCCGCAAGCGTCGAGGAACGTGAAGAGAACGCAGAGGACCGGAATAACCCCGGCGAACATCACGGAAGGTCTATGCACGTCCTCTAAAGTAAGTTAGTTACCCGACGCAGCCCATCCCAATTTTAAGGTAGGTTCGCGTAATTCTAGAGGTAGATGGGCTGCTTCCTCTGTCCGCAGTTACGCCGAACTCTGAAACACCGTCGACAGAGTCTTCACGGTGCCCATGTCACTCGATTTGTATCCAGGCAGGTTTGAGATTGCCGTCTGGAACTCTTTGCCTCGTATGATCTCCAGCACACGCTTCATTACGTCCGTCTCCAGGAACTGCTTGCGGCAGACGAAGAAGTAATCTTCCGTAACCAACTTGATGAAGTCGAGCTGGAACTGTCGGGCGGCCGCTTCCACTCCGAAGCCCACATCTGCCATTCCGCTGGCTACATAAGCTGCGACTGCGGCGTGGGTGAATTCCACTTGTTCATAGCCATTCACGGCGGTGCTATCCAGTGCTTGTTGCTCCAATAACTGATCAAACAGCAGACGAGTACCCGAGTCCGGGTCGCGATTCACGAATCGGACGTGCGGGTTCGACAACTGAGCCAAGGCCGTAATGCCCAGAGGATTTCCCGGCTTGACCATCAGTCCCATCTCACGAGTTACGAAACTGACCACGCGATGCACGTTCGGTATCAGCCACTCCTTGCTGGCGTCGATACTCTTCTTACGCAATTCGCCTTGTGGTAGGTGCATGCCAGCAAGGTCGCAGTCGTCATGGGCTAAAGAGACTAGAGAATTTTGATTGTTGACATAGCGAAGATCGACACCCAGACCCTCCTCGCGATTCAACAGCTCTCTGAGTTTTGACACAGCGAAGCCATGACTGGCATGCAGCCGGAGCACCGAAGGGACGCGCGGCAATAGCTGGTTCAACTCTGTTTCCAGTTCTTGCGCCAGGTTCTGCAACTGTGGTCCAAGACGAGCCTGCAGTCGCTGTCCGGCCCAAACCAGCTTCTCTCCGAAAGGCGTCAGTTTGGTTCCGCTTCCTTGTTTCCGCTCCACCAGCAGTACTCCGAATACGCTGGACCACTTCTCAATCAGGTTCCAGGCGTGCCGATAGGACATGTCACAGCGATCCGCGGCGCTGCTTATCTTTCCAGTCAGTCGAATCTCGTTCAACAGCTCAATCATGATGGGATGGAACGTGGGATTGCCGTCGCGACTAAAGCGCCATACCGGCTCAATCTCAATTCGGATCATCAGTTGCCTCCCAATACTCCGTCAGCGATTCGGGAAAAACGTTTCGATGCACAGAGTTCCAGATAGGCAAACAATATCATATGTTCTAACCTGTATCCGCCGTTGTATGATTCGACGAGATGCAAAAGCCATACGATACCGCTCCAAGATATATGTACTGTAGTGCATATTACAACAAATGGACGAGCTACCCCTGCGGTTTGTCCCGAACTGTAAGCATCCTCTTCGCGATGTTCCTGTTGACGTTCATCGGCTCCGCACAGTCCGCGAATACCGGGCAGATCACAGGGGTCGTGAAAGACCCGGATCAAGCCTTGGTGCCGCGCGCTCACATGACGCTCAGCAACCAACAAACGAAAGTCGTGTCAACGGGCACGGCAGACGAACAAGGCATCTACGTATTCCCGTCCGTGCAACCTGGTACATACGTGGTGGAGGCAGAGAGCAACGGATTTCAGCACAGCGTTAGCGCAGCCCAAATTGTTGCCGCAGGCCAAGTAGTCAGAGTGGATTTCGCATTGACGCTGGCGGACGCGTCATACGCCGTCACTGTTTCAGCCGACGTGGACCATGCCTATCGCGTTGACAATGTTGTAACGGGGGGCACCTTGGGAATAACTCCAATCCTGAACCTCCCCTATTCGGTGAACGTAATCTCGCGCCAGTTGATTGATGACACGCAGTCCAGAAACTTCAAAGAGGCCGCGAAGTATCTGCCACTCGTTTCCTTCCAGGAAATGCAAGGACCCGAGGTTTTACGGCCGCAGACCCGAGGCATGCAAGGCAGCAACATGCAGAACGATCGCAAGGACGGCATGGGAATCGCAGTGACGACGCCGTCGGCTCTGGAAGAATACGAACAAGTCGAAGTGCTCAATGGTCTTGGTGGACCTTTGTATGGTCCGGCGAATCCCTCGGGGATTTTCAACTTCGTGACCAAACGTCCCACGGACCGCCGCTTGGGTGAAATCGAATTGGGCTACGAAAGCAGCACGGTTGCGACAATTCATACTGACATCGGCGGACGGATCGGCAGGAACCAGAAGTTCGGGTACCGCTCGAATTTATTGCTTGCCGACGGTCACGGCTATGTCGAAGGCAGCCAGCTACGCCGCCAGTTGGCGTCGGGAGCAGCCGATTATCGCATCACTCGCTCCACTAGCATCGAAGGAAATTACAGCTACTACAATCTGTTCCAGCACGGCTATCCGGGTTGGTTTTCATATGCACCCACCACTACACCGCTCTCGACCGCAGGATCGAAGAGCATCTTGCTACCGATGAACGCTCCCGATCCCACCCGTCAGGGGTTTGGTCAATCCTTCTCCGGCGTGGACCTGACCTCGAACGTCGGCGAAATCCGTGTGAAGCATAGTTTTAGCGAAAACTGGAATTTGTCGGTCAGCGCGTTGAACCAAATCTCGGACCGCAACATCAACACAGCGGTCAATCAATTCATCGACAATAACGGCAACTACAAGTCGTATCTGGCGAACAGCTTCTCTTCTCTTGCGCCACGGTTTCATGTTGTCAGCGACCTTGCCTATTTGACTGGCAGTTTCAACACCCACGGCCTCCATCACGACCTTGTGGTCGGCAGCACCGGCTATCGCTTCACTTCCTACTCTCCCATCACGAATCCAGCGAAGACGGCCCTCTGCACCGCAAATACAGCGCAAGGAATTTGTCAAGCCAACATCTCCGATCCTCTCGTGTATGTGCCTCCAGTTGCGGGGATTTTCTCTTATGCCAAGACCACTCCCTCGACCGGCATCTATGGGTCCAGCATCATCCGCCAACAGGGATTCAACTTCGGCGACACGATCACGCTGAGCCCGAAATGGATCATCCGACTAGCGGCAAGCCAGGATTGGACCTGGACGGATGTATATTCTGACACCGCTGCCAATGGATATCGAAGGACCAACGTTCCGGGCGGTTACGTCAACCAGGGAATCAGCCCTTCGGGAAGCGTGTCGTTCAAGCCTCGCGCTGATATGACTCTGTACGCGACAGTCGCCAATAGCATCCAGGCTCCAGACGTCGCGACGGCAAACAGTGGAAGCATCGTGATCATCAATGCCCGCCAGGCCTTGCCACCCTATCGCAGCAAGCAGGCCGAAATCGGATACAAAGTGAGGGTACGTAGAATTAACTTCTCCACCGCGATCTTCCGCGTCGAGCGGCCTTTCGCAAACTACGCAGTGAATGTGGTTGATCCCGTCTGCGGGATTCAATCTGGAACCACGAATTGTCAGGCCTTCAGGATCACTGGCAACCAGGTTAACTACGGGGCGGAGGCGATGATGTCCGGACGGATCTTCAGCAGCCTGATGATTACCGGTGGTCTCTCCGTGCTGAATCCGAAGCTAAACGACACCGGAGTTGCGGCGACCAACAATAGGAACTTTGTGGGAATCCCTCACTACAAGTCGAATATGCTCGCGGAGTATCGCCTGCCAGTATTAGTTGGTGCATACTTCAATTTCGATTGGCAGCATGTAGGCCGCCGCGCCATTGACGACATCAACAGCAGGTACACGCCCCAGTACAACGTCTTCGATTTTGGTATTCGCTACACGGCGCGCCTCTGGGGAAAATCCACAACCTGGCGCATCACAGCCAACAACCTGACCAATGTTCACTACTGGTCAACCTTGGGACCGGGCAGCATCACCGGCCAAAGCTCAGGCAGCTATTTGGGACACTTGGGTGAGCCGAGGTTGATCACGGCTTCCATGCGTTTCAGCTTCTAGGCCATCTATGCGGAACCATATCAGGCTGTCCAGATTCTTAGTGATGGCGCTGGCTCTCTCTATGTCAACGCTCGTGCAGGCTCAAACTACCAATTGCGTATCGAAGACCGGCAAGCAGTTGGTCATCTATCGCGCTGGCAGCCTGACCCGAGCTTTTACGCCGCTAGAAGCGATGTTCACCTGTCAAACCGGCGTGGAGGTGAAGGATTTCCCAATGGGTAGCGTGGATGCCGGTCGCCAGATCACGGCCGGAGGTCAGGCAGCCGATCTTTACGCACCCGCAGATTATCTCGACATAGATCTGTTGATGAAGCCCGCCGGCTATGCGAGTTTCAATATCGTGTTTGCCCGTGGAAGAATGGTGCTCGCGTATTCAGCGAACGGTCTCGCAGCCAAGAAACTACCAAGTGTCGCGGAACCCGGCCCCTTCAACCCGCCGAATAACATCCCGAAAGCGGCTGCGAAATGGTACGAAACCTTGACGATGCCGAACGTGGCGATATCGGGCGGCCATCCATTTCTCGACCCCGGCGCGTATCGAGGTCCGATGATGTTCCAGCTGGCCGAGGAGTTCTACAAGGCCCCGAATCTCTACAACAATTTACTGAAGCGCATGATTATTCCTGGAGCCAACTCCGGTGCCACCCTCGGGAAAGAATTCGATTTTCAATTTACGTACGAACACACCGCACAAGCGACGGCCGCGACGAATCCCGATTACCGATACGTGCGACTTCCTGAGGAGATCGACATGTCGGACCCCGCGAAAGATGTTTACTATCGGCAGAATGCGGTTGTGGTGATACCAGGTCTCGGCACTCCGAAAAGCGCAAAAACGGTCGCTATACCGGGCGCACACGTCGCCTGGGGCATCACGCTGATGAACAACGCGCCCAATAAGGACACTGCTGTGAAGTTCCTGCAACTCTTGCTTAGCCCGGCTGGCACCGCGTTAATGAATCAGTACGGTCCCGCACCAATCTCGCCAGCTTTAGTCAACGCAGCGGATTTGGGTAAGCTTCCTTCCTCTCTGCGAAGTCTCGTGAAGACCAACGGCAAATAGAATCGGATCGCCAACAAAGCCCTGAAGTACCATGAAGAAGGTTCGGTCCGCATGCACAACCCCAAAGCAGGAGCGACAGACGACGTGCGTATGCGCGGTTTTTCACAACGCCATACGGTCGACGCCGCGCTCGCCTGGTTGGATGCGCAACTCAAGCCGTTAGCCCCAGAAACCGTCCCCTTGCGGATCGCTGCGGGACGCGTGCTTGCGGCATCCAGCGTTAGCGATGTCGATGTTCCTGGCTTCGATCGCGCGACGATGGACGGCTATGCGGTGGTCGCGAATAGTACGGAAGGCGCGGCAGCGTATAGCCGAATACCTCTGACTGTCATCGGCGATTCGATGCCCGGTTCGCCATTCGATGGCTGCATATCAGCGGGCCAGGCAGTACGCGTGATGACCGGCGCTCCGATACCTCGCGGTGCCGACGCCGTGCTGCCAGCAGAGTGGGTCGAAGCGGAGGCGCATACTGCCGGGCAATATTCGATCAGTGCTCTTGCTGCAGTTTCTCCGCAAAAGAACATCGGACGACGCGGCGAAGATATCGTTCGGGGGACGGTTCTTCTGGAACAAGGCCGCATCTTGCGACCGCAGGACTTGGGCGTACTCAGTTCCGTTGGACATGGCGAAATCTCGGTTATCCGCAGACCTCGCGTGCGCCTGGTTGTAACGGGTAACGAACTGCTGCCATCCGGCTCCCGTCCCGAAGGATTTCATATTGTCGACGCGAACGGGCCGATGCTATCCGCGTTGATTGAGCGCGATGGTGGAGTGGTTGACTTCCCCGGCTTGGTCCGCGACGACAAAGGCGCAATTACCGAAGCGTTGCTCGCCGACTCTGATGTCGTGATCGTTTCCGGCGGCTCCAGCGTTGGTATTGAGGATCTTGCTCCGATGCTGGTAGCGCAGCATGGCGAACTCGCCGTACACGGAATCGCGATGCGCCCCAGTAGCCCGACTGGTTTTGGTCGCATCGGCAATCGCCTCATTTTTCTGCTGCCAGGCAATCCGGTGTCGAGCCTGTGCGCTTACGATTTCTTCGCGGGCCGCGCGATTCGGGCGCTCGGTGGACGTCTGAAACAATGGCCATACCGGTCGATCATGGGCACGCTGAATCGCAAGATCAGTTCTCCCATCGGTCGGCTTGATTACGCTCGCGTCAAGATTGAGAGCGGCAAGGTGGAGCCTCTGTCGATCGGCGGAGCATCGCTGCTCTCTTCGACCACACGTGCCGACGGCTTCGTGCTTGTAGGCGATGATAGCGAAGGTTTCGCGACCGGCGCCGAGGTGGAGGTCTGGCTCTATGCGTGATCAAGAGCAATTCCTCCAGGTCCTGGATCGCGATGAAGCGGAAAAGCGATTCCGAGCCGTGATCGATTGCTCGCCGCGCGGTAGTGAAATTGTTGCGCTGGATGCGGCGCTCGGTCGCGTGCTGTCTGTCGACGTTGTGTCTCCCGTGGATGTTCCATCCTTTGACCGCTCCAATGTTGACGGCTTTGCGGTGGTCGCGGAGGATACCTTCGGCGCGTCTGAACGTGCGCCGCAGTCCGTAACCCTGAGCGAAGAGGAGATTCCGACCGGGGTCATTCCAACCACGACCATTTATTCCGGCAGAGCCATATCGATCGCAACCGGCGGAATGATACCGCGCGGTGCCGACGCTGTGGTGATGATCGAGTACGCCGAGGCTTGCGGGAATAGATTGGAGATCGTTCGGGCCGTCACTGCGGGCAGTGGAGTATCGTTTGCCGGAACCGATATCACGGCAGGAGAAACGGTGCTTCGCGCCGGTCAACTGTTGACCAGTCGTGACACCGGCGTGCTGGCAGCCATCGGAGTCGCGAAGGTCAATGTGTGGCGAAAGCCGATTGTCGCGATCCTTTCCACGGGTGACGAAATTATCGCGCCTGGAGAAACGATGGCTCCCGCCAAGGTCTACGACTCCAATGGCCAGGTGCTTGCGGATGCAGTGCGCGAACTCGGTGGCGAGCCTTTGCGCTTGGGCATTTCGCATGACGACATCTCTACTTTACGCGTCAGATTGAAAGATGCGTTGGCCGCTGCCGACATGGTTCTGCTGTCGGGCGGCACCAGCAAAGGTGCGGGTGACGTATCCTATCGTGTGGTTGCTGAACTCAACGATCCTGGAATCGTCGCGCATGGCGTTGCACTGAAGCCTGGAAAACCGATCTGCCTTGCAGCAACTGGCGGGCGCGCGGTAGTGGTGCTTCCTGGATTTCCGACCTCCGCGATCTTCACCTTTCACGAATTTGTCGCGCCAGTGATTCGCATGCTCGCAGGACGAAGCGAAGAGGCGAAGACGGTTGTGCAGGCCAAGCTCGCCGTAAAGGTGAACAGCGAGATCGGTCGAACCGAGTATCTGCTTGTCGGATTGGTTGGTGGTTCGGATAGTGCTTCGCTCGCTGCGTACCCAATGGGACAAGGGTCGGGAAGCGTTACGACCTTCAGCCGTGCCGACGGTTTCGCGACCATCGGTCGCCACGTGGAGATCGTCGATGCCGGAACAACTATCGATGTTCAACTGTTGGGTAAGGAACTCCAATTGGCGGATCTCATCGTGATCGGCAGCCACTGTGTGGCCTTTGATTATCTGCTTGGCGAACTGCAGAAACTGGGCGTGCGTTCGAAGTTCATGGCAGTTGGCAGTACCGGAGGATTGGATGCGGCCAAACGCGGCGAATGCGATGTCGCGGGCGTTCACCTCCTTGATCCAAAAACGGGTGAGTATAATCGCCCCTTCCTCACGCCCGCGCTGGAATTGATTCCGGGCTATGGTCGATTGCAGGGGATTGTGTTTCGGAAGGGGGATGCTCGCTTTGAAGGCCTCTCCGCGCAGGCTGCGATAGCCAACGCCATTAACGATTCTCACTGCGTAATGGTGAATCGGAACCAAGGGAGTGGAACACGCGTGTTGATCGATCGACTCTTGGGCGGAGTTCGGCCTACTGGTTATGCAGTACAACCGCGCAGTCACAACGCCGTCGCGGCGGCCGTGTCTCAAGGACGTGCGGACTGGGGGATGACCTTGGAGACTATCGCAACCCGTGAAGGACTCGGCTTTCTTCCGTTTCAAGCCGAGCAATACGATTTCATCGTGCCGAGGTCGCGTGCGGATCGACCCGGAGTTGTTGCGTTTCGCAAATTGATGGATCAGCCTGTTACGAAAGAAGCCTTGATGCGGCTCGGGATGCGGCCGCTGGACCGCGTGACGCGGATGGACGCGGCCAGCGACTTCTTCGGCGAATGGAACGTG
>JBDTUY010000004.1:0-28066 GCA_040007495.1 Acidobacteriota bacterium
AAAAGGAGAGCACAGATGAAGACGATTAAGGTACTACTGGCTGGTCTGGGGATGGCTTGCCTGATGTTGACTGCGGTGCCCGCGCATGCGCAGGCATCCGCCAAGGCAAAGGCTCCAAAGGAAAAGAAGGTCGTAGCGACGGGACCGGTGGATATCAACACGGCCAGTCAGGGTGATTTGGAATCGGTTAAGGGGATTGGTCCGGCGACTGCGAAAAAGATCATTGCTGGTCGGCCTTACAATGCGGTTTCCGATTTGTCGAAGGCTGGACTGTCGGCCAAGCAGTTGACCGACCTGGGTCCGATGTTGAAGGTATCCGCGAAGGCCATACCGGCGGCCCCGGCACCTGCTGCGAAAGCTGGGCCCGCACCGAAGGCAACCACTGCGGCACCACTCACAACGGCAGCGCCGGGCGGCGGCTCTGGGATGGTCTGGGTCAACACCGATACCAAGGTGTTCCATCGCCAAGGCGATCGCTACTATGGCAAGACTAAGCAAGGAAAGTATATGAGCGAAGCGGACGCGGTGAAGGGCGGCTATCGCGAGTCGAAAGAGAAGGCCAAGAAGTAAGTAGCATTCTTGTTCCGCAAGGTAGGAGGGTGGCCTTCAATCCTCGCTTGGCTTGAACCCCACGCGGCCTTAAGGCCACCCTCCAAAGGGTTTGCGTATTGACCTCACCAGCCGGGAACTGTTCCCGGCGCGGGTTATAGAATGGTTACAGTGATTTCCCGCCGTAGCCTGCTTACCTCGCTTCCTGCCGCCAGCCTGGCTTTTTCCGCTTGCCGTCGTACTGCTCCTGCCTATCCTTGGTATGCCTACATCGCGAACCAGGAAGGTGAGGCGATCGCGGCGCTGGATCTGGAAGTGATGGCGGTCGCAAAGCACATCCCCTTGAAAGGTTCGCCGACAGAAGTTCTAACTGCGGAGACGCGACCGGTTGTATACGCTTTGACGCCGGACACGGGCACGCTGCATGAGATCTCGACGGGCGATCTGCATGTGGCGCGGCAGGTGAAGGTGGCCACGCGGGCGCATTCGATGGCGCTGGCCGGCGACGAAAAAATGCTCTACATCACCGCGCTCGACCCGCCTTCGCTGGTGGCGGTCGCGGTGGATTCGATGCAGGTCGCCTGGAAACTGGGGTTCCCGGAAATGCCGGTGAATCTTGCGATCGGCGTGGATCGGAATGAGCCCAACGGAGGCGCAGATTTACAACTGGCTGCGATCAGCTTCGGGACCTGCGTTCGTCTTGTGGACCTGCAACATCAACAACTGGGAAATCCTTTGGCAGCGCCTGCGGCTACGGGAACCTGGGGGCAAGTGCGCTTTCTGTCAGGAGCCGAAACCTTGATCGCGGCGAATCTGGTGGATCAGCAGGTGTCGCTCTATCGCACCGCGCCTCACTCCAAAACAGATACCGCGCAAACCTCGGCGCAACTGATCACGCATCTGCCGATAGCGGTTCGTCCGGACAACCTCTGTTTCAATCATGACGGTGGGCAGCTATTCGTCACCGGCGAAGGGATGGATGCAGTGGTTGTGATCTATCCCTTCGATACTCCGCGAGTGGCTGAGACGGTATTAGCGGGACACGCGCCGGGAGCGATGGGCGTTTCCGATTCGCTATTGTTTGTGGCGAGCCCGGAATCGGGTGATATCAGCATCCTGAATATTCCGACCCGCAAAGTGATTGCCATCACGCAGGTAGGTAGCGACCCCGGCTTCATCACGATTACACCGAATGACAGGTATGCGCTGGTGTTGAACCGCAAATCAGGCGATGTGGCGGTGATCCGCATCGCCGATATCGCGCCCAATCGCTATAAGGCGGCTGGTTTGCTGACGGTGATCCCGGTGGGGTCGAAGCCGGTCAGCGCGGCGTTGCATTCGGTGGGGTAGGCGGCTCTTTAGCTGAGAAGGTCGCTGCGCAACCGGTCGCGAACGTCGGTAGACACTCTCTAGAGGCTGATGGTGCCCCCATTGGTCCGCTTCCTCTGCTACCGCGCGTCCCTCAGTTCCCCCTGGTCGCGGGATATTCCGCCAGAAAGACGACGGCGCTAACAAAAAAGGGGCGCGGAGTAGGCTGAGCCACTCCGCGCCCCTAGGGGTTATGAGGATTTACCTAGAACGTTATGCGACCGACCACTGAGCCAGCTCGCTGACCCACCAGGCCGCCCAGCGGGAGCATGGAGCCATAGCCACCGCTGACCAGACCCTTATTCGCACCGCTTGGGAAGAACGTCGCCTTGGTCCCAGGGCTACCCGAGGTGATGAGAGGCGCGCCGAGCGTTGTCAGCAGCTGTGTCCGGTTAAATACGTTGTTGAATTCTGCGCGGATGTTGAGGTTGATGCCTTCCCGGATGCGGAAATTGCGGCTTAAGTTGGCATTCTCTCCCGGTGCCCGCGGTCCGCGGAAGGACCGGATGGAGCTTTGATAAGCACCGAACTGACCATTCGGGACGTTGGTAAACGCCGCCGGATTCAGAACGATAGTCTTGGTGGGATCGAAGCAATGGCAGTTGATGTCCAGCGGGTCCGTGTGATGGGTTCCGCTGTAGTCGGTCCAATCAACTGACCACGGGTTCATCTGCTTGCCGCTTGCGTCGGTTACGATCTGCGCCGGGCCGGGTCCACGACCCAGGAAATTGCTGATCGGAACAGAGCCAGTGCTGGTGGGCAGGACAACCAGCGACGCACTCTGATATTGCATAGATACGCCTAGTCCCCAACCAGAGAGCGCGTAGGCTACGAATTTGTTGGAAAGACCGGCAATCCCGGACTTCGCCAAGTTTGGTACCTGATATTGCGCCGTCAGCCGCAGTACTTGCGGAATGTCGGTGGAGGCGAGGTTCTTGCCGAGGCTTCGGTTGAAGACGTCGGGTGATGACAACAGACTCAGGTTCTTGGAATCGGAATAGTTCATGTTGAAGCTAATCCCGTGGGTAAAGCGTTGAGTGACGCTCAACTGGACTCCGTCATACCAGGTCTTACCCAAAGGTGCGCCGGTGGTAGGGGGGACGCCAGCAGTCACGGTGTACTGAGGATACTGCAGTAGCGACTGGCGAACTGTCTGTGTTGCGGTGGGGAAGTTGGCATAGGGAAGGCCAGTGATGCCGCGCGCCGCCAGGGTGCTCTTTTGCGCTGCACTTAGACCCGAAATGGTAGAGGTGAGTAAACTGGATTCGGCCAGGCTGGTGAAATCGTTGAAGCCAGCAGCTGTCAACGTGTTCTGATTCAGGGCGTTGACCGTGGTCAAGGCGTTTGCCGTCCACCATACGCCGCGGTTACCAACGTAGGAGACTTCGACGACCAGGTTGCGGTTGATTTCGCGTTGCAGGCCGACATTCCATTGCCACAGTCGCGCCGGACGGCCCATGTTCGGATCCACAAAAGTCGGGAAAGCGATGACTCCGCCAATGGCTTGGTTGACATTCGGAGCAAACGAAGGCCACACCGCGTGGACACTGGCCGGCATGCCGTTTTTGAACAGGCCGGTGATCTGGCCTGAGCCAGCCGGCGGGTTGGTGGACTGGGCCGTTGCCGAAGCATTCAGCGTCGGGGTGTTGGTTGCGTTATACACTACGCCGAACCCGGCTCGTAGAACGGTCTTTTTATCGATCTGGTAGGCCAAGCCAAGGCGGGGACCCACTGCATAGGGGTAATTCTTGGCGAAGTTGCAGTTGCACGTGGCTTCGAACTGCTGGGCTCCCAGGCGCCCGCTCGCTGAGTCATTGGGAATCGCGGCTCCGAAGGAGCCGACGCGGCCGAACTGCTCTTTAGTGTAGGTGCCGTAGTCCCAGCGCAGACCGTAATCGAAGGTGATCTTGCGCGTCACTTTCCAGGTGTCCTGGATGTAGATGGCGGTTTGACTCTTGTTGTTGCTGAGGGCGATCGGAGCTGCCAATAGGTTGGAACTCATACCGCCCAGCAGGAACGATGCAAATTGGAAGCCATTCATGCCGGCGTTGTTGATCGTCGCGCCCTGCAACGATGGGGTTTGCGTCCAGTTGGTGCCGAACGTGTAGACACCGTTGGTGTTGCCCAGAACGTAGTTCGGGAACTTCTCCAACCGGTATTCCATGCCTACTTTGTAGGTGTGAGATCCCGCTACATAGATGGCAGAAAGGTTGCCGGAGGGGCGTCGTTCAAAGGATTTGCTTGGGAAACTGGTTCCCAATCCCGACATACCGCCAATCGCGGTGTTGGTTGCAATACCGGTGGCGATCTGCGGGAAGTTGTCGGCCACCGTTGCGCCCACCAAACCCAACTCCTTGGAGGCATCGTAGCCAGTGACCCTTGCTGTGAGGGCGAAATCACTGGTGTTGATGCCGAGTCCGAAATGCAGCAACAGTCGCGGAGTTGCCGTGTAGTCATAGTTTACGCGGCCCGTTTGGCCGGAATTCGCGGACAGGGCGGAAAAGGTGATCAAGTCAGGAAATGCGTCCGCGCCGATCGCGGTGCGCGGCGTGCTGGTATGGGTCCACTGATAGTAGATGGACAGGCGGCCCTTCGATCCCACATTCTGATCGGCTTTGATAGAGGGGATTCCGGAAACACGTCCACCGTCATAGGGAGCCTGGTAATTATTGACGCGCAGTCCAGCGGCGAAGTTTACACCCTGAGGTTCAGGAATCAACGGTAGGATTTTCTTCGTGATGGTGTCATAGCTCCCTAGGGGGATCTTATTTCCCAGGAAGGCCTCGCGGTACGCGACGCCATTGGCTGCGATCGCCGTGGAACTGGGATCGAAAATCGTGCCGCTGGCGATCGTACGGCCCAGCGCGTCCGTGGCATTTCCGCTGGCGGTTGTGATCAGTTTGTTTTCGGTCGTTATCAGGCTGCTGAAGTCGCCGGCTCGGAAGGGATCGATGGGCACGGTTCCCGGAGCGGTGGTAACGATATTCTTCTGGCGGAATTCTTCGAAGCTAATGAAGAAGAAGGTCTTGTTTCTTCCGTCGTAAACCTTGGGGATCCACAGGGGACCGCCAGCAGTAAAGCCATAGTCGTTCTGCCGGATTTTGTTGCGGAGTCCGGTGTACGGCTGGTGGGCGTTCAAGTCTTCGTTCACAACGTAGTCATAGACACTGCCGTGGTATTGATTGGTTCCGCTCTTGGTGACCATGTTGACCAGTGCGCCCCCGGCGGTGCCGTATTCGGCCGCGAAGTTGCTGGTCTGCATGGAGACTTCCTCAATCGCGTCCGTAGACGGTTGCGTCTCCATTGTGGCACCGAGTAAGCGCGGCCCGGTCGGATTCATCGTCATACCGTCCAGTTTGACCTGAGTGGTGTTCACGGGTGTCCCGTTGACCACCAATTGAGTGACCGCGCTGCCCGCTGCGCCACTATTGACGTAGTTGATACCGGGGACGATTTTTGCGGCCGAGAACGGATCGCGGACCCCGGAGACCGTGGCACCCACCGAAAGAATCGGCAGGTTGTTCAACTGGGAAAGTGTTACGTTGTGTGACAGTTCGCTCGATTCGGTTTTGAGCAACGATGCGTCCGCCGTCACCGTAATGGAGTCGCTGGTATTGCCCACTTCGAGCTTTACGTCTTCCAGCATCACCTGGGCCGCCGCCAAGTGAAACTTGGTGTGCGAGTAGGTCTTGAAGCCGGGTTGCTTAACCGTTAGCTCGTAGTCGCCGATTGGCAACTGGGATAGTGTGTAGTTTCCCGTGCTGGAAGTGGCACCTTTGAAAACAGTCCCGTTTTCAAGATTGCGGATTTCAACCGGCGTATTAGCCAAGGCGGCCCCTGTTGCGTCCGAAATGGATCCAGTCACAGTTGCCAAAGACGTTTGACCATGCATTGCTAAGGTCGATAGCAGCAGCGCTGCCACGACTAAAAGTCGTTTCATTTGTAAACCCCCATTAAGCTGAATTTTCGGACCACCGACCCAGGTGTTCCGAAATGTGCATACAGGAACTCATGTATACAAAACTTGTTAAGTGTAGACTAGTTGCAACTGAATGTCTATAGCCTACTGGGGTTATGTTACCGAATCTTTACGGGCCAATTTCTTAGGTCGAGCGTGAGAACAATCTCTCCCCGAGTCGGTTTGTTGGTCGCGACTCGTAGAAGTTGGCATAACGGACGACTTGCAAGCAACCCTTGCCCACCCCGCGTCGACCGACGCGCTGAATCCGCTACCTTGCTGCTTGCATCAAAATTAGTCAGACGACCCGACCGTCCGGTTTGGTCTAATATAGTATACTCATGGATAAGGAGTTGAAATAGCGATGCTACAACTGACAGATACGGCCATCGGCAAGGTCAACGAAATTCTTTCCACGCAGGACCCCAAGCCCAGTGGGCTGCGAATCTCGGTTGTGGGCGGTGGATGCTCAGGATTCAGCTACTCCATGGCTTTCGAAAACGCGCCGGGGATGCTGGATAAGACCTTTAGTTTTGGTGATTTGAACGTGTTCGTGGACCAAGCCAGCCTGCTGTACCTGGAAGGCGCGGAGGTCGACTTTGTGGAGACGCTGGAAGGTTCCGGTTTCAAGTTCAACAATCCGAACGTGAAGTCCACCTGCGGCTGCGGAAGTTCATTTAGCGCTTAAGCCTCGCTTCCGACCCGGAGCTTTGGCTCGCGGGTTTTTTGATTCTTACCCTTAAAAATACAAGTAGTTCAGAGCGCTCCCCATGGGGAGCGCTCTTTTTGCTACACAGATCGATTGAGGCTCGTTCAGGACTCCGCTCCCTAGCCGTCGCGGCTCGTCGGAATTGTGCTTCGATCTGGGTGCTCTGTCACCCGACTTTCTAAAATCGACCGCGACCTGGGAGCGTCGGCCTAGAGGTCCCCAGGAACTTTCTGACCCCATTCTTGGTACCATTAATAGGTACGCGGCTCGACCCTGGTTGGGGAGATACCCCGGCTATGGCGTGGAGTTCGCATAACTCGAGGCCTCTAAATGTGTGTGTCGGCCTAACCAAGGGGCGGCATGCCAAAACGATTTCCCGAACGCTATCGCGTAATCGGGTAAGTACGTTTCTTGCACATACCGTCAAAGCTGACGGCTCCCGAATTGCTGATGTAATCGGAGCGTTGGCCTATAACTGTAGCAGTGGCCCAAGATGGCCGTTCATGCTCGCCAGTTTGTAGCAGATTGTTGTTTACAATCCGGCTTGGCCGCGTCCAAATTTGCTTGACGCCACTGTTAGAAAGAGAAATTGAGTACTATGACATCGACCTATTGGCTACGCCATCCTAACGTAAACAAACCAAATGCATTTAGCATGAGGTTCCAGGCTTGAGGCGTATGCTGGCGGGGGTCGTGTTCACGGCGAGTTTGGTTGCCGCCCCCGCAACCGTGCGAGTTCAATTGCACGGAAAAAAGGTAAACATGCCCCTGGAGCAGTATGTCGCGGCAACGGTGGCAGGCGAAAGCCGCAGTTTCCAGTCGGATGAGGCATTAAAGGCCATGGCCGTGGCGGCCCGAACCTATGCGGTCCATTTCCTGGGCAGACACCGGGGTCAGGGCTTCGACATGTGCGAGGGAACGCACTGCCAACGGGTTGACGTGCAGCATGTGACGCCCAGAATCGCGGAAATGGTCCGGCAAACCGCGGGTGAACTGCTGTGGTATCGGGGTCAACCCGCGATGACCTACTATACGCAGGACTGCGGCGGTCAAAGCGAAGACGCCAATAATATCTGGCCCGCGTCCGATGTTCCGTATCTGAAAACCCACACCGACCCGTACTGCAAGCGCAAAAGCGATCTGCATTGGCATTGGGAGGCCAGCGCAGAGGACTTGTCGTCTGTCATGCAAGGTGCGGGTCTGCATGCCCCACGGAACACGGAAAAGTTTTTCATCGCGCAGAGGGCCCCTTCGGGCCGCGCGCTGTGGCTTTCCATGTTCGGCGATGGCAAGACCATGCGGATCAAAGGAGCCTCTCTACGGCTTGCTGTGATCAGCAACCTGGGTCGCGCTGGCCTGCCCAGCGATCGATATAACGTGGGCATCGAAGGCGATCGGCTGATTTTTGAGGGTTCCGGCTTCGGTCACGGAGTGGGGATGTGCCAGAAGGGCGCGGAAGAGATGGGTCTGGAAGACCACACGTATCGCGAGATACTGGCGTTCTACTATCCGGGCACGACGTTGGGCAAGATCCCGCAGACAGCGGTTTGGTCCGAACTCAGCGGCGAGTACATTACTCTTTCGACCACCCAGCCTTGGGTGGACGGTGCGCTGCTGGCCTCGGCGGAGCGTCAGTTGCAGATCGCGGCAGCGCGTGTCGGATTGAACAGGCCGCCGCATATTTCCCTGCGAATCTACCCGACCGTGGAAGCGTTCCGCGAAGCGACGGGTGAAGTGGCATCAACTCCTGCGCGAACTTCCGGACAGCAGATTCATATGCAGCCCGTCAGCATTCTGCGCAGCCAGGGCTTGTTGGAAGCGACGCTGCAGCGCGAGCTATTGTTGGCTGCCGTCGAACAAAGGGCCGTGCCCATGTTGCCGGTTTGGTTTCGGGATGGCTTAGTTTCTTATCTGGCCGGACCCTTCGCGCATCGGCAGATCGAAGCTGCTTTCGACTTCGAGACGACGCTGCTGCAGCGCACGACAGTGGAGCGGATTCGATTCGAGCAGAAGGACGCGCTGCAGCAGGTCACCGATCTGATGCGGAATTATGGTCAGCAAACCGTGATCGGTTGGCTGAAAAAGGGCATGCCGCGCGATGTGGATGCGACCAAGAGTCCCCAGTTGGCCTTGAATCGGTAACTTTTCTGACGTGGCAAGTCTCTACAATAGAAGTATTGTGGCCAAGCCCTATCAAGTGATCGTGGTCGGTGCCGGGCATGCCGGGTGCGAGGCTGCTCGTGCGTGCGCGCGGCTCGGTCTGCGGACCGCGATGGTCACGATGAATATCGACCTGATTGCGCAAATGTCGTGCAATCCCGCTATCGGCGGGATCGCGAAGGGCCACCTGGTGCGTGAAATCGATGCGCTGGGCGGCATCATGGGTCAAGTGACCGATACGGTCGGGATTCAGTTTCGTTTACTCAACACCAGCCGAGGCCCGGCCGTTTGGTCGCCACGTGCACAGTGCGATAAGAAGCAATATCGCCTGAAAATGCGCGATATTTTGGAAGCCGAGCCGAATCTGCGTATCGTGCAGGCTGAGGTCGCGAGCTTGATTTTGGCGGACGGCGAACCGCGCCGGACTACTGGTGTAAATCTGCGAGACGGGCGCAGCCTGTCAGCCGAAGCTGTCATTATTACTACCGGAACATTCCTCAACGGACTCGCGCATATCGGAGAACAGACGATTCATTGCGGGCGCAGCGGGGAAGCTCCCTCGGATTTGCTCGGCGATCAGCTGCGTTCCTTCGGTTTAGACTGGAAGCGACTGAAGACCGGCACTCCGCCTCGCTTGGACGGTCGCTCCATCGATTGGTCGCGATTTGAAGAGCAGCCAGGGGACGCGATTCCGACTCCGTTTTCGTTTATTACGAAGACTATCGTACAACCGCAGGTGCCCTGTCACATTGCGTTTACAACGGAAGAAACCCATTCGATTCTAAGAGATAGCGTTTCACGCTCACCTCTATATAGTGGCCAGATCGAAGGCATCGGACCGCGCTATTGCCCGTCAATCGAAGACAAGGTAGTCAAGTTTCCGGACAAGACTCGCCATCAGCTATTCTTGGAACCCGAAGGCCTGGATACCTACGAGATCTATGTGAACGGCATGTCAACCAGCATGCCGATCGATGTCCAGACTCGGATGTTGGCGTCGGTCCCTGGGTTGGAAGACGCCGAGATGATTCGGCCCGGCTATGCAATCGAGTACGATGCTATCGATCCCCGGGAACTGAGCCACACGCTAGAGGTCAAGAGCATCCAGGGGTTGTTTCTCGCCGGTCAGATTAATGGGACCTCGGGTTATGAGGAAGCCGCCTGCCAGGGTCTGATTGCCGGGCTGAACGCTGCGTGCAAGATTGGCGGCTCCGATCCGGTAATCATCGAGCGCAATGAGGGCTACGTCGGCATCTTGATCGGCGACCTGATCACCAAGGGTGCGGATGAGCCGTATCGTATGTTCACCTCGCGCGCGGAATTCCGTCTGCATCTAAGGATCGACAACGCGGATGAGCGCCTGACCCCCATAGGTCGTCGAATCGGTCTGGTCGACGACGAGCGCTGGGCGATTTATCAGGCTAAGCAGGAAGAGAAGCGAATTCTGCGAGCTTACCTGGAAACCACTCGCTACGAAGGTGCCGACCACCCGCTATTAGCCGACTGGCTCCGTCGGCCCGAGGTTCGGTTAGCCGACCTTCCACTTCCCTTCGAAACTCTATCCCGAGGCGTCAGCGAAACGGTCGAAACCGAGCTGAAGTATGCAGGCTACCTCGCCCAGCAACAAAAGCAGGTTCAACGCCTGAAAGACTCGCAGGATCGGCGGATTCCTATGGAATTCGTGTACGCGGGCATCCCGGGGCTATCGAATGAGGTCCGGGAAAAGCTGAATCGTGTGCGCCCGGAAACTTTGGGCCAGGCCGGCCGAATTCCTGGGGTCACACCAGCCGCAGTAGCCGTCTTGGACGTCTATCTACGCATTAGCCAGTCTGGCTTGAATTAGCCCGAATAAATTTGCCGCAGATGAACGCAGATAGGGCTCAAATCGAGTCCTCCCTCCGGCACCGTTCAGTGTGGATTCGACTTCTGTCGCCACCCAGTAAATCCCCGAGTCCATTTTTGGCGTAGTTATCTGCGTTTATCGGCGTTCATCTGCGGCTAATATGTTTTGGCTACTTCTCAGCTAGTGTTCCACGTGGAACACCCTTCTCTGTCTCTACTTTGCCCGTGAATGTTCCACGTGGAACATTACCAGCCTCCGATCCAGCCGTTCCACGTGGAACACTACTTCAATCGCAAGCCTACGTGTTACCATCATGGAATCCGTGGGCAAAGTTATCGCAGTTTCCAACCAAAAAGGCGGCGTGGGCAAGACCACGACCACGATCAACCTGGCCGCTTCGCTGGCCGCCAACGATCTGAAGGTCCTGATTGTCGACTCCGATCCGCAAGGCAACGCAACTAGCGGGCTGGGGATTGAAAAAATCCCCGACATGCCAACCATCTATGATGTTCTGCGCGGGTCGGCTGATATCGCGACCACCATTCAGAAGACAAATTGCGACGGCCTGTATATTGTCCCCGCAGATAAGAATCTGGTGGCAGGCAACCTGGATCTTGTCGATATGGACGACCGCGAGTATCGGCTCCGCGCGGCGCTGGCCCCGATCCGGGATCAGTATCAATATATATTGATCGATTGCCCACCTGCGCTCGATCTCTTGACGCTGAATGCGTTGATGGCTGCCGATTCCGTGTTGATTCCGATCCAGTGCGAGTTTTTCGCGCTGGAGGGGATTTCGCAGTTGATCGACACAGTCGACAAGGTTCGTGAGGCCTTTCAGCATCCCCTTGAGATTGAAGGAATCCTGCTAACAATGTACGATGAGCGGACCAACCTGACACGCCAGGTCGCCGAGGATCTGCGCGACTTTTTCCAAGACGAGGTTCTGCAGACGATTATTCCCCGCAGCGTGCGGCTGGCCGAGGCCCCCAGCTACGGCAAACCCATTCTGATGTACGATCCGCGGTCGCGCGGCGCGGAAAGCTATATCAAACTCGGCAAGGAGATCATCGCCAATGAGCAGCGACGACAAACGCAAAGTGCTGGGTAAAGGGCTTTCGGCCCTACTACATGGCCGAACGCCAAGTTCGCCAACTTCCTCCGCCCTTCGACCTCCGTTTCCGGAGGGGCCTCCTGCGACGGCCGCGACCGGAACTGCAACAGCACCGGTGATTGCGCAGGCTGCACCGGAACCTGAGCGCAGCCCAACCAAGCTGCCGATTGAGGTGATCCATCCCAATCCTCTGCAGCCCAGGACGGTATTCCGCGCCGATCAGTTGGAGGAGCTGGCTGCTTCGATCCGAGCCAACGGAATCATTCAGCCATTGATCGTTCGGCGGCAGGGTCACGAGTTCCAAATCATCGCAGGGGAGCGGCGTTGGCGGGCGGCGAAGCTCGCGGAACTGCGCGAAGTGCCGGTGGTCGTTCAGGATTTGACGGATGATACTCTGCTAGAGATCGCCCTGATCGAAAACATCCAACGCGAGGATCTGAACCCGATCGAAACCGCCCAAGCCTTCGAGCGACTGTCGCGCGAGCATGGACTGTCCCAGGAAGAAATCGGCCGCCGCACGGGCAAAGATCGCGCGTCGATTGCCAATCTAATCCGTCTGCTTCGACTACCCAAGGACGTCCAGCTATTGGTCGCCGAGCAGCGAATTTCCATGGGCCACGCAAGGGCGATCCTGGGTATCCCGGATCCGCAAGAACAGATAGATCTGGCGGAACGTGTTGCATCCAAAGGACTTTCTGTTCGCCAAGTGGAAGCCATCGTGCAGCAGCTCACCGCCGAGCGTGAAGGGGACGGCAAGGCGAAGAAACAGGAAAAACAGCAAGATCCGAATGTGAAGGCTGCGGTGGAATCGTTGGAGCGCGTGCTAGGCACCCGCGTAAGGATCGTAGAGTCCAACGAGCAGCGGGGGCGGATCGAGGTCGACTACTTTTCGCAGGCGGAGTTGGATCGCATCTATCAGCTGATCGCAGGCGAGGCGTAGGATCGCTATGGCGTGAAGAGGACCGTTAGCTCGCTAGAGCGTTGCGAGCCGATCCACCATATTGCCATCGACTCAGCCCCATGCGTAAGCTTGGGGCTTTTCAGTCGGGGATTGCGCACTCGCCCTACAAACTCTCACGCATGCGGCCATTCCCTTGTTCAGCAGAAGCCCCAAGCTTACGCATGGGGCTTGGCTTTGCGGACGCTCCAGGGTGGAGTCTTGGCGGTCGAATCGAATCGTCGGAACCGAAACTACGGTGGCATATTCATCGATCCCGACGAGCCGCCTCGCCTTGCCGATTTGCTACGTAGTTGACTACAGCTGCAAGCTGATACTGGCTCTGCAGCTCTCGCACGATGCCGTGCGGGTCCAGTGGTGCGGATGTTGACCTCTGGTTTCCACGCTATTCAAGGCTCGGCTGGCGTGGGCTTTGAACGCGGTCATGGTGCTCTCGCCGGAACCGTCGGCGTCTACTACGATTTGTACGTGATTGGTGCGGACGTGGGCGGCTTGTAACTGCCAGCCTCGGGTCTGGTTTCGTTCGAAAATCGATTGCAGCACTATGTCACGGGCGCGGTCGTCCAATGAGTATGCGATGCCCAGCATCTTCCGCCCAGGTTCGGTTCTCGGTCAAGATTTGTAAGCCAGGGGGAAGCCGCCCGAGATTGTCAGAGCCTTGCGGGTCGGCGTGGAGTTGGGTTCCGTAGGTGGAAAAAGCCAGGAAGTAGATCACCTAAGTGAGTGGGTTCAAGCCTCAGAAATTCTCGTGAGTGACGATTTGCTGGGAACACACCGCTCCGCTCGCCACCGGAGAGGGAGGGCGGCGTTTACGCGGCGCGGCCCTTTAGGGGCGCAATCTGAAGCGGCGCTCAAGCACCGCGACGCCTGAAGGCCGCCCTCCACGTCACTGGCACCCGGCTTCTACTATTGCCCAAAATGCTCTCTAGGGGCGACGGGCAGGGAGCGGAGTCCACGAAGCCTTGCGTTGCTTCATCAAACTTACCCTTCATGGCAACAAAGGAGTCGATTGGTCTTCCTTCACTGACGGGTCTCGCAGGGCGAGCACGTTGTTCAACATTCGCACGGGGGCTTCGGCTTGCGGGTACGCTTTGATGGCTTCGCGATATTCGTTTTCTGCAACCGTTAGCAGGCCTAACTGCTCGGCCACTGTGCCCAATGCCAGGTGCGCATTCGATAGGGGGGCGCGCTGCATTTGCCATTGCGCGAATGCCGCATTGCTGAGCACAACGAAGGACGCCGATTCGGTCTGTTTATCGGCAGACGTAACCTCCCATTGATACGTCGCGCCTCGATCCAGCAGCACGCTGGTTAACCAACTGGTGCCTTGGATTCCGCCCATCTCGGCCACTACGTCGTTGGCCTTGTTCTTCACTACCACCGAGTACGGCGCACGCGCAAAGGCGTTCCACCGCAGCGCAGGACGCTGAGCGTCAACGGCTTCTGTCACTGGGTAAATCAATTCCGAACTGCTGGGCATGTCCAGCTCAGATAACACTTCCGGCTCGGCTGCAGCGTCAGCGCCATAAATCGCGCGCGCGCCTTCCTTAAGATCGGGCGGTAGAGGATCGAATTCCGTCAGGTTCAGCGTGGCGTTCGGATCGCCTTGGGCGCTTTCGCGCAAGGAGATAAGATTGCCGCTTCCTGGGATGGTTCGCAGCGCGAAGTATGGGACGCCAATGGCAATCAACCCGCCCACAATCAAAGTCGCTATCATCCCTGGAGACTTCCACGGCGACGGTTTCAGGCGCGCGGACATCTCCCGCAATTCGGCTGCGGTTGGGCCTGGGTTGGGTTTTCGATATTGCTTGCTGGGTTCGGTCACTGCAAACGCACCTTCCTGTGATTCACTCCCTGCGACCGTCAACGGCTGCTAACATTATGGCGCAGGTATCGGAAAATGAATGTACCAGTAGGCGACGGAGGCAAGCGGCTCGGGAAACCGGATCGGTCTGCGGCCAAGAAGATGAATGCTCGCGTGCAGGCGACGACGGTACTGCGAGGTGGCCGCTATATCGCTATGGCGACGCAGCTTCCGTTCGCGATCTTTGGGGGTTACGCGGTGGGTTATGGGCTGGACTACTATTTCGGCACAACCTGGCTACGGATCTTCTGCTTGTTCGCGGCGATTATCGGAGCGTTCGTGCAATTAATCCTACAGGTGCTGAACGATCAGTCGAAGCCGTTGGAGTAAGCTGCGGCGCACGAATTGTCGTGCATAGGAGCTTCAGCTCAGATAAAAATATTTCCCGGGAGGCTGAAGCCCCCGTGCTCGATGAATCACGCGCCACATCGTACCTGGAAATTAGCTCTTAGATTCAGCGTTCCATATCGATGGCAGATCCGCAACCGACTCCAAAATGTAATCGGGCTTGACGCTGGCATGCGCCAAATCTCCTTTCCGAAATTTTCCCGTACGAACTAGAGCGCCTGCCAAACCAGCTTGCTGCGCTCCACCGACATCGACGATGAGATCGTCCCCGACCATCAACACGTCGCTAACATCCAACGCATTGGGCGCGCGCAATCGCGAGTTCAAGATATGGATCGCGGCGTGGAAGAACGCTGCGGCGGGCTTACCCATTACCAACGCTGGACGGCCGGTTGCGTATTCGAGGGCTGCAACATAGGCTCCCGCATCCAACCGCAATCCATCTGCAGCCTGCCAGAAGCGGGTCATACCGAGCGCGACCAATTTCGCCTCAGGATTCGACTTCAGCAATCGGAACGCGCGGTTCAGAGTTGCGAAGTCCCAGCCAGATCCGAGGTCGCCCACCACAACCCAATCTGCGTTGGTTTCTGCATCATTTGCCAACAACTGCAATCCTGCGAATTCCGAGCGCGTCTTAACCGGTACAAACAAAGCGGTCGTTCCCCCGGACCGAAGAACATCCAGTGCTGCAATAGGCGGAGTCAGAATGTCGTCCTTGGTGACCGGGATTCCAAACGCCGTAAGTTTTTCCGCCAGGCCCGCGCGGCCACGGGACGTGGTGTTGGTAACAAAGAGATGAGGAATCTTATGCTGCCGAACCCACACGAGTGCTTCGGGGGCCCCGGGAATCAAAGTCTCCCCGTTGTAAATCACCCCGTCCAGATCGAAGAGAATCGCCTTCATTCCCCTTCACATTAGCAGTTTGGGGGGCTTCTCAAACCCACCTGAAGAAAAGGCGAAACTGTTTGGCCGGATGAGCTATAATCGAGATTCCCCCAAAACGGAAGCGCTGCACCACTCGAAACGTAAAGGATTCCACAATGGACGAAAAAGAACGCCAACGCGCACTGGGCGCGACGCTGGGCCAGATCGAAAAACAGTTCGGTAAGGGGTCAGTCATTCGTTTGGGTGCGCAGATCGCCCAGGCTATTCCGTCCATCTCTTCCGGCTCGATTTCGATTGATTACGCCTTGGGCATCGGTGGCTTTCCACGGGGCCGCATCTCTGAGATTTACGGCCCGGAATCCTCGGGCAAAACGACCGTCGCGCTGCAAGTGGTCGCTGAAGCGCAGAAGTTGGGCGGCATGGCGGCTTACATCGACGTGGAGCATGCGCTGGATCCAGAGTATGCTCGCAAGCTAGGCGTCGATATCGACAACCTGCTGGTCTCGCAGCCCGACTATGGCGAGCAAGCACTGGAAATCACCAACGCGTTGATCGCGTCGGGTTCGATCGACGTTCTGGTGGTCGACTCCGTCGCGGCACTGGTACCCAAGGCCGAGCTTGATGGCGAAATGGGCGATAGCTTCATGGGCGTGCACGCGCGCTTGATGTCGCAAGCCATGCGCAAGCTAACCGGCATCGTGCACAAGTCGCATACCTGCCTGATCTTCATCAATCAAATTCGCGAAAAGATCGGCGTGATGTTCGGGAGTCCGGAAACCACCACCGGCGGTCGAGCGCTGAAGTTCTATTCGAGCGTTCGCGCCGACATTCGCCGCATCGCCGCGATCAAGGACGGCGATGTCGTGATCGGGAATCGCACCAAGATCAAGATCGCGAAAAATAAGACTGCGCCGCCATTCCGCGAAGCAGAGTTCGACATCATCTTCGGCGAAGGCATCTCCAAAACCGGCGATCTGATCGACCTAGGTGTGCAGCACAATATCGTCGAGAAGAGCGGCTCCTGGTACAGCTACAAAGGCGACCGCATCGGTCAGGGTCGCGAAACCTCTAAGCAGTTCCTAAAGGACAATCCGGACGTCTTCAAGAAAATCGACATTGAGCTGCGCAAGACTCTGGGCTTGATTCGCGTAGAGGTCCCGGAGGCGGCGGTGATCGCAGCAAATATTCCGGTGACGGCAGCCCCTGCTTCTGCGCCAGCATCGGCTCCGCGCGGCAAGGGGTAGAATCGAAGCATGCAGGATCAACCCACACGTCAATTCGATGTCGTCATTGAGCGTGACGAAGCCGGGATCTATGTCGCTTCCGTCCCGGCGTTGCAGGGTTGCCACACACAGGCTGAATCCCTTGACGTTTTAATGGAACGAGTTCGCGAGGCGATTGAGCTGTGTTTGGAAGTTGAAGGCGTACCGGCACCTAAGCCGCTGGAGTTTGTGGGCGTCCAGCGAATCACGATCGCGGCATGAGCAAGGCGCCTCGCCTGACCGGAAAGCAGCTTGTCGCCGCACTGACCAAGTCGGGGTTCTTACTAATACGGGTCAAGGGAAGTCATCACTTCATGCGACATTCAGATGGCCGACAGACCGTGGTGCCAGTACACACAGGCGAAATAGTCGGTCCAGGGCTGCTCGCTAAGATTCTTCGGGATTGTGGTTTGACCGTGGACGAATTAGCTTCCCTTTTGTAGCTCGCTCCCGTACACGGTTTCGTCAATCAAGTCGATGCAATTCGGTTTGACCGACGCCACCATTCCAACAAAACGCATCCACGGCTTCTTCTTCATTACCGCGAGATTCTGACGGACGGACCTGAGCATGACTTCCTCAATGGAAATCCCAAGGGCTTGCGCTTCTCGTATCGCCAATCCATGCTCTCGGTCACTCAAGTCGATGCTCACTGGAATCGTCTTCGCCATAATCCTCGTTCTACTTCTCCAGCAGAAAATTCCCCACGAACAGCGCGTCGATGCCCGACGAATAGAAACTCCGAATCGCATCACGCGGGGTGGATACTAGAGGATCGCCAAACAGGTTGAAGCTGGTGTTGTACAACACCGGCAATCCCGTCGCCTTGCCTGCTTCGAGCAGCAGGCGATGGTACAGAGGATTATCTTCCTTATGGACCACGTGCGCTCGGATGATGTCTTCGCCCAATAACGCGGCTGAGAAGGTCTTCCTGTGTTGCGGCCGCACGCGGCTTACGCTGGCCAGATTGCGTGCGTTGGGACCTGCTTCAAAGTATTCCGACGCGACCTCTGCGGGAACCGACGCGGCAAACTTACGGAACGATTCGCGATGCTTGATGTAGACGTTCAGATTCTCGGTCGAATACGGATCGAGCGGCGACGCAAGAATGCTCCGATTGCCCAATGCGCGAGGGCCGAATTCCATGCGGCCGTGCATCCAGGCCAGGATCTTGTTATCGCCCAGCATCTTGACCGCGCGATCCAACATCTCATCTTGCGACCGCAGCATGCGCAGCGGCAGCTTGCAGTTCTCGATCACCTGCTTGGTTTCTTCCGCGCTATAGCTAGGACCGAGCAATAAAGATGCGGGTGCCAAGCGGCGTTTGTGACGCCGTACGTGATGCCACACATGATAGACAGCGCCCAGGGCCGTGCCTGCGTTACCTGCGGCTGGCTGCACGAAGACATTCTTCCATCGACCCGACCGTTCCAGCGATTCGACCAGCAGCGCGTTCATGAACAGGCCGCCGGCTACGCACAGATTCTCGCCATCACCGGCTAATGCGGCAACCGTCTCTTCGACCACACGCTGCAAGCTGCGCGCGATAGACGGGGCGCTTGCTTCGGAAACCGGAAGTTCGACGGCTAACTTTTCCAGGAACTTCGCACTGAAACGAGCATTGTGACCTGCCTGCCCATCAAAGAAGCTCGTATCAAGCCTGGCCGTCTGCGACATTACTTCACGGAACAGCGGAGCATGCCGATCGTCGCCGGAAGCCGAGAGCCATTGCACTTTGTGCTCTTCCGCACCGGCGCGCATGCCCAACAATTCAGTAACCGCGCCGTATAGGCGACCCAGCGAATCCGGATAGTACCATTCGCGTTCGCCTTGCAACTGCGTATCGCGTCCATACCAACGGGAGCCGCAGCGGAAATCGCCGGAATGATCCAGCGTGAGTACGACAGCTTCTTCAAACGGCGACGCATAGAACGCGGAAGCGGCATGCGCCTGGTGATGTTCCACTACGACGATCTCGGCCTTGGGAAACATATCGCGCAGCGCCACATGGAAATGCGCTTCGGGACCTTGCGCAAAGGGGCGGGCGATGGCGACGCATTCCACTTGATCGCGTGTTGCTCCGGCGATGCGCAGGCATTCAGCGATAGAGGCATGCGGGATGCCGCCAGATCGCCAGCCGCGCGTCAGTTTGTTCTCTTCGATGGCCGCCTTCAGCTCACCATTCCGCAACACGGCACACGCCGCGTCGCCCATCAGTCCACCGAGTCCAAGGATTGCCATGAGTTCCTATTTTTTCTTTGCGTCTTTACTGGATTTAGAACTGGGTCCCGCACTTTTCGATTCGACCTTTGCCCACGTGTCGCGCAAGCCAACGGTGCGATTGAACACCGGTACTGATGTCGTACTATCGCGGTCCGCTGTAAAATAACCCAAGCGCTCGAATTGATACGGACGACCGGGGACTGCATCGCGCAGGCTTGGCTCCAACTTGCAGCCCTTCAATACATCAAGCGACTTCGGATTCAGGTTTACCGTGAACTCCTGACCTTCGGGGGTTTCGTTCGGATTTTCGCAGCTAAACAGGGTTTCGTACAGACGAGCTTCCGCGTCGACAGCGTGCTCCGCCGACACCCAGTGAATCGTCGACTTCACCTTGCGGCCATCCGGCGCGTTGCCGCCGCGCGTTGCTGGATCGTAGGTGCAATGCAGTTCGACCACAGTGCCCGCGTCATCTTTCACAACACTGTTGCACGTGATGAAGTACCCATAGCGAAGGCGAACTTCACGTCCAGGTGCGAGGCGAAAGAACTGCTTGGGAGGATCTTCTCGGAAATCGTCTTGCTCAATGTACAGAACCTTGGAGAACGGAACTGTGCGAGTTCCAGCGGATGGATCTTCCGGATTATTGACGGCTTCCATCTGCTCCACTTGACCGTCCGGATAGTTGTCGATCACCACACGCAGAGGATTCAGTACGGCCATCACACGAGTTGCAACGCGATTCAGATCTTCACGAACGTAGAACTCGAGCAAGGGAAGTTCCGTTACCCCGTTGGTCTTCGATACGCCGACGCGTTTGCAAAAACTGCGAATCGATTCTGGGGTGTAGCCGCGGCGGCGCATTCCGGAAATGGTCGGCATGCGCGGATCATCCCAACCGGAGACGTACTTCTCCTGAACCAAGGTCAGCAGCTTGCGTTTGCTGAGCAGCGTGTAGGTGATGTTGAGGCGGTCGAATTCAATTTGCTGCGGCGCGTAGACACCTAGCTGCTGGATGTACCAATCGTAGAGGGGCCGGTGGTCTTCAAACTCCAGCGTGCAGATGGAATGCGTGATGCGTTCAATGGAATCGGATTGCCCGTGCGCGAAATCGTACATCGGATAGATGGACCACTTGTCGCCGGTGCGATGATGATGCGCGTGCAGGATGCGATACATCACTGGGTCGCGCAGATTCAGGTTGGGTGCTGTCACATCGATCTTCGCGCGCAGAGTGCGGGCACCATCCGGAAACTCGCCGGCACGCATGCGAGCGAACAGGTCGAGGTTTTCTTCGACGCTGCGATTGCGATACGGGCTCTCGGTCCCTGGCTCGCTGAGCGTACCGCGCGTCTGCCGCACCTGATCCGCATTCAAATCGCAAACGAAGGCCTGGCCGGCTTTGATCAACTGCACGGCCCACTCGTAGATCTGCTCAAAGTAATCCGACGCATAAAACATGCGGTCGCCGAAGTCGCCGCCGAGCCATCGCACGTCTTCAATGATGGAGTCTACGTATTCAACTTCCTCTTTCGACGGATTGGTGTCGTCGAACCGGAGGTTGCACAAGCCGCCAAACTCCTGGGCAAATCCGAAGTTGATGCTGATCGCCTTGGCGTGCCCGATGTGAAGATACCCGTTCGGTTCGGGAGGAAAGCGCGTCTGCACGCGGCCATTATGCTTGCCGCTCTCGAGATCGCGGAGGATGATCTCGCGGATGAAATTCGACGGGGCTCCGGCCTCGTTGTTAGACACCGGCGCGTCTTCCGCGTGAGTATCGTCCTTGCTGGAATGCGTGTTCATGAAGCTCTAGGTCCTTACAGAAGTTTTCGTGCAGCGGCGATTCGTTCCAGGCAGATGTCCTTGCCCAAAACTTCCAGCGTCTCGAACAGCGGCGGCGCGTTCTTGCGGCCACACACTGCCACTCGGATGGGCTGGAACATTTGGCCCGCTTTGATCTTCAATTTTTCAGCCGAGGCTCGCAAGGCTGCGTCCAAGCCGTCATGCGTGAAGGTGGCTTCCGCCAGCGCTACTTCTGCCTCCTGCAAAACCAGAGCGGCCATTGCGGCGTCGCCTTTTTGCGGTATCAACTCCAATGGATCTGGATGTACGGTCGGCAGAAAGAAAAAGTCTGCAGCGTCGCGAATGTCGCCCAGCAATTTGATACGCTCGCGAATTAACGGAGCGACCAGAGGAACCAGGCGGCGAATCTTGTCTTCAGGAACCAAGCGCTGCGGTTCAGGACCGGACCCGGGTATCCAGCCAAAACTCGCATCGGCAAACGGAAGCAGTTCTGCGGACAACTCATCCACCGGAAGATTACGAATGGTCTCGGCGTTCAACCACACCGCTTTGGGGTCAAACGGCTCCGTCTCACTGAAATTGATCGTTGCGTTAGAGCGATTCACACCTTCCAGCGAGAAAATATCGAGCAATTCCCGACGAGTCATGCGCTCGCGATCATCCTTCGGCGACCAACCGAGCAGGCACACGAAATTCACAAACGCGTGCGGCAGAAAGCCAGCATCGCGATAGGTTGTCACGCTGACTACGGGTCCGTGTTTGCGCTTGGAGAGCTTGGCTCCGTCGGGTGCGATCAACAAAGGCAAATGGGCGAACTGCGGAGGCTCGACTCCCAGCGCCTCGAAGATCAACTGGTGCTTGAAGGTATTCGTCAGGTGATCCTGACCGCGAATGATCTGCGTGATCTTCAAGTCCGCATCGTCGGCGCAGGATGCCATGTGATACGTCGGCATGCCGGAGCTTCGCAGCAACGCGAAGTCTTCGATATCGGCGGTGGCCTTGGTTTGCGGGCCGTACACAAGATCCGTGAACGCGACCGATTCGCGAGTTTCACGCGGTACGAGGAAACGCAGCACGAAGGGCTCGCCTGCGGAGGCTCGGCGATCACTTTCCTCACGGGAGAGCTCACGCATACCGGGATTGAACAACCAACCGCCGTGGCCGCTATCGGCTGCGTCTTCAGACTCAACTCGCGCAGGCGTGAAATCGCGATAAGCGTGACCCGCTTCGAAGATCTGCCTTGCAGAAGCCGCGTGCAGTTCACCGCGCTCGGACTGCCGATAGACTTCGCCGTCCCAATCCAGCTCCAGCCACTTCAAACCCTCGAAGATCGAATCGAGCGATGCCTGCGTGTTGCGCTCCACGTCGGTATCGTCAATGCGCAAAATCATGGTCCCGCCATTGTGGCGGGCGTAGAGCCAGTTGAAAATGAAGGTCCTGGCACTGCCGATGTGAAGGTACCCGGTAGGCGAAGGGGCGAAACGAACGCGGTGCATGTATTCTATTCAGGATAGCAAGCGGCCCAGCTTGCGCAGAAAAGCGGGTAGTCAGCCATTTAGCTGACTCCCGAAAACAGAAGGAGACGTGGCTACTTCTCGGATGGCTCCGGATCAGCAGGGGCCTGGATCGAGGCTTCGGCCACGGGAGGCACTCCGGCACCGGACAGAACCTGTTCAAACAACGCCGCCTTCTTCAGATCCTTTTTCGAGGGCGGAATCTGCTCATGCCGGTAGTCATGATCGCTATAGCAGGACTTGCAGCGCACCTTCGCGGCCATATCGCCCATCAGTGAAACGATGGCGTGGTTCGTCATTCGTCTGCACTTAATGCAATAATCGTCGATTTCGTCGCCTAAACGATGGCCGCCCATGATTGTTAAGAAGATACAGGGTCGAGTATATCAGGCGGACCGGGGCCACGGGTTTTCGTCAGGGTTCACCAACCCAATCGACTCATTTTCGGTACATTAGTGGGAAGCGAAAATGCGTCCCAAAGTGCGTTCTTCCGCAAGCACCCAGACAAAGTCCATCAGCGGCAAGCGCCTTGAGGCGCTCACGGAGGGATACACCCGCCGTGAACTCGCGACCTTGCGCCGCTTGAATACGCCAACTAAGATCCAGCAATTCCTGGACCGCGAGATTCAATACAATCTGGAACCGGACGGCGCGACCTGCTATTCGCCGCGATTGGTACTGGAGAAGCGCGTGGCACATTGCATGGAGGGCGCTCTGCTGGCTGCGGCGGCCCTTCGGTTCGCGGGATATCCGCCATTGCTGTTGGATCTGGCAGCCGTGCGCGATTCCGACCATGTGCTTGCCATCTACAAGAGCAACGGCGGCTGGGGATCGATTGCGAAATCGAACTATGCGGGATTGCGATCGCGGGAACCGATCTATCGAACCGTGCGTGAGCTCGCGATCAGTTACTTTGAACACTACTTCAATCATGCGCGGGAGAAAACCTTGCGCATGTATTCACGACCGATTAATCTGGCGCGTTTTGACAAGCTCGGCTGGATGACGGCTGAGCGCGAATTGTGGGAAATCCCCAGCTATCTGGTGGATGTGCCCCACACGCCGATCCTAACGCCCGAGATGCTGCAGGCTTTAGGCAGGGTCGATGCGCGTATGTATGAGTCCAATTGCGTTGGTACGGCCCATCACAAGGGGAAGTAAAACAGAACAGCCCCAGACTCGGAGTCCAGGGCTGCTTGTCTCACATGAGTAGGGAGAGTCGCTTACAGGCTTAGATACCGGAAGCCCGAGCGTTCCAAACGCGCGCGGTCCAGTACGTTGCGACCATCCAGCATCAACGGATTTTGCATGGTGGGCTTGATGGCCTCCCAATCCAGTTCGCGATACTGGGACCACTCGGTCACCAGCACCAGAGCGTCGGCGTCCTTCGCGACGTCGGCGGCGTTCTCGCACAGAGTCAGGTCCAGATCCTTGTAGTCGCGCTTGAAGACTTCCATCGCGACCGGATCATGAGCCTTCACACGCGCACCGCGAGCGATCAATTGCTTCGCTACGTCGATGGCTGGCGCTTCTCGCAAATCATCGGTATCCGGCTTGAATGCCAATCCGAGCAAGCCGATCGTGCGGCCTTTCAACACGTGCAATTCGTTTAACAGCTTTTCAACCACCCTCTCGCGCTGCCTGGCGTTCACATCGCGGGCGGCACGGACGATCTGCATGTCCAGACGATACTCGGCTGCGGTCGCAACCAGCGCTGCCGTATCTTTACCGAAGCAGGACCCGCCCCAGCCGATGCCAGCCTGCAGAAATCGCGTACCGATGCGCGCGTCCAGGCCCATCCCCTTGGCAACATGGGCGACGTTGGCGCCGACCTTTTCGGCCAGCAATCCGATCTCATTGATGTAGCTAATCTTCAGCGACAGGAACGCATTGGCCGCATACTTGATTAATTCCGCAGAGGACAGATCGGTCGAAATCAGCGGCACAGCGCCCATGCGCTCCGGACGCGGCAGGAACAACGGAGCCTGAAAGGTCTGCTCCAACAGCGGACGATACAGTGAGTACAACACCTCCGCCGTTTCCGCCCCAGACGCTCCGATGACGACGCGATCTGGATACAGACTATCGTGTAAAGCCGAACCTTCGCGCAGGAACTCGGGGTTCGATGCCACCGCGAAATTGCCCTTACCGTTGCCGCGTTCCGCGACGGCGTCCCGCACCAGGGATTCCACCCACTTGCCGCTTCCAATCGGAACTGTGGATTTGTTGACGATCACGGTGAAATGATCGCCCAAATACTTGCCCACGCCATGCGCCGCCGACCTCAGGTACTTCAAATCCGGCGCTCCACCCGCTCCCGGCGGGGTACCGACCGCGATAAACACCACGTGCGCATCCGGGATCGCAGTCGCATAGTCGGTCGTAAACGTTAGATTGTGCCGAGCCGCCTCGATCAACTCCGCCAGAAATGGCTCATAAAAAGGCACATCGCCGCGTTCCAAAGCCCCGATCTTGCGTTCGTCCGGATCCACACAGGTAACCTTGTGACCCAAAAAAGCCAGGCAAACACCGGTCGTGAGGCCGACGTAACCCGTCCCCAAAATGGCCACGTTCTTCATGATCTCGCTCAAACTCGTCTCTCCTTCAACCAAAACGCACCCCCGGCGCGGTATCCCGGCGCGTCCTCCGATTGTAACCCGCCCTTACTTGGACCCAGTACTCCTAGCCCGTTCGCTTACAGCGGTCTTACCTAGATATCGGGCGATGGAGACCTGATCTGTATGCGGGTACACCTTAGGTCCGAGGATTCATCGCCGGTTCAGCTAAACTGCGAGAGGTGAGCGCTGAAACTCAGCCGGTGCGTTACCCTGAAGGCGGTAATGGAAACTGGTCTGGAAGCACCCGAAGTTCATCCGCGTCCACGCGTGTCACGCCTGGCGTCGCTGTTTTGGAGCCTCGTCGCCTCTGTCCGCTACATCATGCAGACCGAAGTCCACGTCTACGCTTTCTCTATCGCGGCCAACGTGCTGCTTTCGTTCTTTCCGTTTCTGATTGTCTGTATGTCGCTGGGTCGCCTGTTCAATCAGGACATGACTGGCACTCTGAAACTCGCGATGAGCGATGTATTTCCCGATGCGCTGGGGATTTTCATGAACAGAAACCTGCCTTCCCCGCAGAAGGTCGAAGTGCTGAGCCTGTGCATTTTGCTGTTTTCAGCAAACGGCATTTTTGAACCGCTGGAGGTTGCACTGAATCGGGTGTGGGGCATCGAAAAGAATCGCAGTTTTCTACGGAATCAGATCGTGAGTCTGGGACTGGTCTTCGTTTGCGGCAGTCTGGCGCTGCTCTCTTTGGCGATCACTGCGATGCGAGCCAACACCGTCACCCACTTCGCCGTTGAACGCTGGGTTTCGGCGTTGTTCTACAAGTCAGCCGCAATACCCGTCACCGTCCTGATCCTGTTTTTGATCTATCGCTATCTGCCCAATGGCCGGCCTCCAGTGCAGCGCGTGTTCCCGGCTGCGATCGGGGTTGGTGTGCTGTTGGAGGTGCTGAAATCGATGAACGTATGGCTGTGGCCAACGTTTGAAACCAAACTCGAGCGCGAATACGGTGTGTTTCACAACTCTGCAACCTTGATTTTCTTGAGCTTTCTGACGTCCATGCTGGTGTTAGCAGGCGCGGAGTGGGCCGCGCGCGGGCATAAGCTCGGACCCGGGCGGCGCGACGGACAACCAGAGCACCACCGATGACATACAAGAGCCGGCCCTTGGCTGTGATCACAGGCGCATCGGCCGGCCTTGGGGCGGCGTTTGCGCGCCAGCTGGCCGCGCGCGGTTACGATTTGCTGCTGGTCGCCAGACGGGATGATCGGCTGCAGGCCATGGCTCGCCAGTTGGCCGATCAATACGGTGTCTCGGCAGAAGGACTGAAGGCCGATCTGACCGACGACGCGCAACTGGAAGCCGTCGCCCGTCGAATTCTGGATGCGAAGAACTTCGCTCTACTGATCAACAACGCGGGCTTCGGGACCAATCACTACTTCTTTGAAACGGACCCGTCGCAGCAGGTGGAGATGCACAAGCTCCACGTGGTCGCGACCACGCGGCTGTCGCATGCGGCTGTGAAGAATCTGATGGACAGGTTCCGTGCCGGCCCAGACGAGTTCGCACCACAGCCACCGCTGCCTTGCGGCCTAATCAACGTATCGTCAGTGGCTGCTTACGGCACATCGCCACAGAACGTCAGCTATTGCTCGACCAAAACGTGGATGAACCGATTTACGGAAGGACTCGCGATTGAGCTGGGCGCGTGGAAGACTCCCTTCGCCGCGCAAGCATTGTGCCCTGGCTATACGCTGACGGAGTTCCACGACGTGACTGGCATGGATCGTTCCGCACTGCCATCCTATATGTGGATGACAGCGGATTCTGTGGTCGAAGCGAGCCTCGCGGGCTTCGCGCGACGTAAGCTGTTCGTGATCCCAGGTTGGCGCTATAAGGCGTTGATCGCGTTCCTGGCATGCGTGCCTGGACCGCTGAAGCGCTGGGGTTCGATCTACGCAGTGCAGCGATTCCGTCGACGAAAGCAAGTATAGACGGAGGGCGGCGTTTACGCGGCGTGGCCCTTTAGGGCCGTTCCTGACCAACAGGCCTAAAGTCCTGTGCGGCGTAAACGCCACCCTCCATCCTATGCCTAAGCCTCATCCAACGTCGTCCGCACGTGGCTCAATAGCGCGCCCAGCGTGAACGGCTTCGCCAAAAACTTCGAACCCGGAGGATCGTTTCCCGCGCGCGTTGCTTCGTCTTCGGTGTAGCCCGAAATATAAAGCACCTTCAGCTGCGGGTCCGCCTCGTACATCAGCTTGGCCAGCTCCGGGCCTTGCATACCAGGCAGCATCACGTCGGTCAACAACAGGTTGATCTTGCGTCCGGCAGCGGCGGCCACTACCTGCGCCTCTTCTGCGCTGGCGGCCTCCAACACACCGTAGCGTTCACGCCGCAGGATCTTGCGCATCAGGCCGCGAATCCCGGCTTCGTCATCCACCACAAGAATCGTTTCCCGAATCCCCTCGGAATCCTGCATCAGAGGGTGTTGTGAAATCGCGTGCTGCGCCACAGGATCGTGACCGGCAGGCGGCGCGACTTCTGGCTGACGTGTATGCGGTTGCGCTGGCGCGTCAACCAGAGCAATGACTTCAGCAACCACCGGAGCCTCTCCCACCGGAACCTCTGCCAACGATCCTGGAGCCTCCACAATTGGATCTGGTGCCGCTTGAACTTCCTCAACCGGTGCCGCTTCGGGTTGGGCCTTGGGTACCTCAAGAATGACCGAGGGCGGCGGCGCAGACATCCGAATCGTGATTGGAGGCCTACTCGTGAAACTAGGCAGAGGCGCCAGAACCGTCGGAGGCTGAGCTACCACCCGGGCGCTGTTCGTTGCAGTTTCTTCGTAAGCCGCTTCAACCGGCACCGCGCTATGCTCCGCGTGCGACGTCATCTCCACCGCCGTTGACCGTGTGTGAAGCGATGGCTTTGGACCAGGCTCCAC
>JBDTUY010000005.1:0-25961 GCA_040007495.1 Acidobacteriota bacterium
ATGGGCGTGCCCCGCACCCGCATCGAGCGCCTCGTCGCCGGCCAGACCGCCCTCAGCCCCGACACCGCCTTGCGGCTGTCTCGCGCCTTTGGTTCCGACCCTCTGTTTTGGATGAAGCTCGAGGCCGCCTATATGCTACTACCCGCTTTGACGACGCCGTGAAAGTGATCGACCTCAAGACCAAGCAGGAGATCTCGGCGTATCTCATGCCCAACCCCGAGCCTCCCTCTGTGATTCAGGGCCGGGTCTTGTTGTACGATGCGACCAAATTCTCCGGTAATGGCGAAGCTACTTGCGCCAGCTGCCATATCTTCGGCGACATGGACGACTTGGCTTGGGATCTCGGCAATCCGGACGAAAAGGTCAGCAAAAGCGCGATCCCTATCGTCTTCCGCAATCTCTTGCCCTTCTTAAACTTGGCCGGAGGTGGCGTTGCCACTCCGCTCAACGGCAGCGGTACGCCGGAAGATTTCCATCCCATGAAGGGTCCGTTCACCACGCAGACGCTACGCGGCCTGGCGAACGCCGGCGCAATGCACTGGCGCGGAGATCGGTCCGTAGGTGCTACCGGCAACGATCCATTTGATGCGAATACTTCCTTCAACAACTTCATCGTCGCGTTTCAAGGCCTGGTCGGCAGTGTGAACACGCCGTCAAAGGCGGAGATGCAGCAGTTTACCGACTTCCAACTACAAGTGCTGCCGCCACCGAATCCGGTTCGCAACCTGGACAACTCGATGACCGCTTCGCAGACCCGCGGGCTTGCATTCTATGCCGGAGCGCGACCTTCCGACGGCATCAATAGCGCCGCGCTCGACGCCATTCTCGGGAAGTCATCGTTCAACTGCAATGGCTGTCATGTGCTGGATGCTTCGCAAGGCTTTTTCGGGACTGGACGCAGCCAAAGCTTCGAGAATCTGCCGCAGATCGTCAAAGTGCCGCACCTGCGCAACGCATATGCAAAGATCGGCATGTTCGGCACGCCCGCCTTGGGCTTCTTCGACGCGCCGGATAGCGGGAAAATGGGCGATCAGGTGCGCGGCTTCGGCTTCACCGGCGATGGGTCCGATGACACTCTGTTCCGATTCTTCACCGCATCTGTGTTCGCACCGACGGCAAATTCCGGATTCCCGCAGCAAGATCCAGACGGCGCCCGCCGCGATATGGAACAACTGATGCTAGCCTTCGATAGCGACCTGGCGCCAATCGTGGGTCAACAGGTCACGTTGACTTCCAGCAACGCCAGTTCTGCCGGAAAGCGAATCGACCTCCTGATTCAAAGGGCATCGGCTCCGTTTACCTCCAAGTCATTGGCTGCGACCTCCGCTATGGAGTGCGATCTGGTGGCGAGTTTGGTTCGGAACGGAAAGCTGGAGAGTCTCTTGTACGACCCCAACAAACGAGTGTTTGTGCCGAATGACGGATCGCCAATGCTATCCGATGGCGCACTGCGCAACTTGGCAACAACAGCGGGCCAGGAAGTCACATACACCGCCGCAACCCCAGGCTCTGGCCTCCGAGTTCGGAGCCTAGTCGATTCCAACCAACACGTCGGACGACGTCAGCGATAGTTGGGTCGTATCCGCGAATCGCCCCCGGAGCTTGTCCGCAACAGGTCGCTTCTCGGCAGCCCAGCGTAAGCCGAAAACATCTGAGCCGCGACCACAGGGAGCGGTTGCTTGGGGGAGGCGGGATCCAATCCCGCAGCCGGTTCCAAACGTTCCAAACCGGCTTTTCGGCCTGCCTGCCATAGGGCATCCGCCAGACCACGTTTAGCCTCTCGACGGGATGAACTTGATTGCCCCGGAACACATCCAAGCTTATGAAAGATGACTGGAAGACGAAAGCCAGCATCGGGAAAAGGAGATTCAAAATGAACAAAATTCTCGTTGGATTGATCGCCGCCGGGCTGGCAACCGTGAGCTTCGCTGCACCGCAGGCTTCCACAACTACCGCACCTAAGGCCCCCGCCGCGCAAGGTGCGAAGCATAGCAAGAACCCGATCAAGAAGTTTCACAAGAAACATCACGCGAAGAAGGTGGCGGGTGGAGTAAAGGCTCCGGCTCCTGCCCACAAGGGCTAGCCGCAGCAAGATGTGGCGCGCGATTCATCGAGCATAGGAGCTTCAGCTCCGTACTGATAGTTCGTTGCGAGGCTTGAAGCCTCTGTGCTCGATAAATCGCGCGCCACACTCTGTTACGGCAGCGTCCGGTACACAACCTTGCCGCCCACCACCGTCAGAACCGACTTGATCGTTTTGATACCCTCATCCGATACCTTCGCCGGATCGAAGTAGTCGTCGCTCAACACCACCACATCACCCAACTTGCCGAGCTCCAGACTCCCGAGCTTGTCTTCCTCACGCAGAAACCACCCGTTGTCCCGCGTGTACAACTTAATCGCCTCCTCGCGCGACACCTGCTGCCCCGCGTTGATCAACACGCCCGACGAATTCTTGCCCGTCACCATGTAGTAGAGGATCAACCACGGGTTCAGAGTCGAGATCTGAGCCGCATCCGAACCCGCACCCACGCGAATCCCACTGTCCAGAATCGTGCGCAATGGCGGACCCGCGTTCGGTCCACCAGCCAGATATTCAAAGGGATGCACTGCAATCGCCGCGCCGATGGCCTTGAAGCGATTGATGGTTTCGAGGTTGATCTTCGGCACATGCGCGACTGACCAGCGCAGGTCCTTGATCGGCGTCACCGCGTTCACCTTCTCGAACGTCGCCGCTGTCAGCTGATCTTCCGCCAACGAAGTGCTGTGCTGCTGAAAGGCCCAGCCTTGCTTCGCGATCAGTTGCAGAGCAGTTTCGTAGTTCGCCGGAGCCGTCACCTGCCCAAACAATGGCCACGAGGTCGCAAATTCGCCAATGCCTGAGACACGTAGAGTATCGTCGCCCAAGCCATTGAACGTATTGCGCAGTCGATTCGCCAGCATTGGAACGTCGGGTCGTGTATCCATGCTCAGGAAGAAGATCCGCAACCGCGTCAGCATCTTGTTTTCAGCGTGCAGAGCATTGAAGGCGTCGTACATCGTGAACGGATTCGTCGTCGCAAGCCCGTCAAACGTGAATGAATCCTGCGCGTTCTCCATTCCCGGCGGCAAGAACGCACCCATATCGACGTTGGTTGTCAGACCGACGCTCGCCACATAACGCATGGCGTCGAGCGTACCTCGCTTCTTATCCTCAAACGTCTGAACCGCCCGCAGAGCATTCAAAGCAGCCACCGATGGCGCATTTGCCGCGATGAGTCCAGCTTCGCTGACCGCCACGCCTTTATCCGCAAAGAAGCGCTTGCCCAAAGTATTGGTAGCCGCAGGTCCCGTGAACGCCTGATACACGATCACGGGATGCGTCGGGTCCGCCGCGTCCAACTCGGCCAAGGTCGGCATCCGCTTCTCTTTAAACTGAACCTGATTCCATCCGCCCATCGCCGTGATGAAGCCATTCGCAGGAACCACCAGCGCACGAGCGCGGATGAGCGTTTGTACATCGGCGATAGACGCCGCAGTCTCCAACCGAGTGTCATAGCCCGGCCGCAACCCGAGCAGCACGATGTGATTGTGATTGTCGATCAGGCCTGGGACCACCGTACGCCCTCCAAGATCAATAGTCTGCGTACAAGGCCCACGACGCTGATCTCCAGTCGAGCCAATCGCGGTGATCTTGCCATCCTGCACCGTGACCTCCGAAACAACCGTATCGGTCGCCGCCATCGTGTGAATCTTTCCGTTGATCAACCGCAGATCGCCCGAACCCCCACAGCGGTCCGCAACCACTTGAAAACCGAACGCGGCTGGCGCAGCCGCCAACAACAGTGTGACCGCTGATAAGATGTTGCAAGAGCGTGAGCCGAATTCTAAGGGATGGCGCATGCATAGGAGGGTATACGTGCTGACAACCCGGCGTCAATGCTTCGAGGCCAGTGTTTTTGCTGCGCTGTGCTTGCTGTTACCTGTGACCGCGCAGGCCACCGAACGTCGCGTGATCGGCTTGGCAGCGGATGGCAAGACTCGCATTGAAGCGTTGGTGAAAGATGGCTACACGGGCTTAGGTGGCGAGGTCTGGATTCAGGGATTAGAAGGAGAGGACGGGAACAGCCAGGGAGTAATCGCGGAATTTGAAAAGTCGCCTGCGGTGATGGTGGTGATCCCGATCGCGAATCCACTGAAGAGCACCCTGAAGTTCCCGCCGTCAGGGTTGGCGTACCACGATAACACCGAGTCCTGGGTGCTGTGGAACTGGCTTACGTTGCACGCGCCAGAGCGAGTGCGAATCACGATTGACGCTCGCAGCAGCGGTTCCGAGATGTTCCGGTCGCTGATATTGTCGCTTCCCAAGCAACTACACGGGAGCAACGGGTTGGTCGTTTCGTCGCTGGCCGCAACTGCGGATATTTTTGGCCCGGCCGAGGCATTCAAAGCCCGCCTCGCGCGCACCCCCCGTCAACTCGCCGACGAGCTGGCCCAAGTCTACGGGCACGACTTCAACCAACTCACCTATCTTCCCGGCATGGCCCTGATCGGACAAATTCGCTTAGGCGCGACTGCCGACGTCGCAACGCTGGCGAAACCCTATCTCACCCAAGGTCGTGACTTACTGAGCCGTGCGAGTTCCCTGACGTTGGCTGGTCACTTGGTCTTCGCCGAACTTGCCCGCCGCACTGGCGACAAACGCTACACGGATCTAGTCAAGAAGGCCGCCGACCTTGGCTTCACGCCGGATGGGCGCATGCAGGAGTCCATGCCCTTCCACGGCGAAATGAGCGATTCCTACTTCATGGCTGGACCGATCACAGCAATGGCTGGCAGGCTAACCGGCCAACGCAAGTACTTCGACATGGTGGCGCGGCACTTCCGCTTCATGGACGCTCTGGTGCTGCGCGATGACGGCCTGTATCGGCATTCGCCCTTGAACAACGCCGCGTGGGGCCGTGCCAACGCGTTTCCCGCGCTCGGCATCACCTTGGCGTTATCCGAATTTCCCGAAGATCATCCCGACCGCAAGTACATACTCGATTCCTATCGAGCTTTGATGGCACGCCTGAAGCCATTCCAGGACGCCGACGGCATGTGGCATGAGATTATCGACAATCCAGGCTCCTATCAGGAACTCTCCGCCACCATGATGATTGCGACCTGCATGCAGCGCGGCATTCGGCGAGGTTGGATCGATGCGAAGGAGTATCAGCCGTACGTGGATCGCGCATGGAAAGCGACTCTGATCCGCGTAGGCTCCGATGGATCGTTAATCGACGTAGCGGAATCGACCAACAAGCAGCCTACCTACGAAGACTATCTGAATCGCACCGCGATATCCGGCAAAGACGAACGCGGCGGCGGAATGGCGCTATTCTTCGCAACCGAAATGGCAGGCTTGCAATAGGTACGCGGTTGGTCGACATCTGACGTGGCGTACGCACTCATGCGTGCCGTGTCGAGACTCCTCTCGACGCCTGCTGCTCGACAATACACTATTATTTTAACAGGCGGCGGCATAGTGCCGACGCGGCACGCAAGAGTGCATACGCCACAAGTCAACCCAGAACAAACGGTCTACCGACGGCTCGAATAGCGGTTCAACTCCGTCAATAGAGCATCCGCACCCGCAGGCACCGCGATCTCCGCCGACGTCAACACCTCGCGATTCGTGATCGTCTTGCCGTACAATTCGTAATTCCAATCGGCATCTTCGCGCAGCGTCGCGCCGTCTAACGACACACCAAGGAACAACCCGCGCGACCGCGACCAAGTTAAAATCTCTGCTGAGATAAAAGCATCCGTCTCCGCCTGCGTACTGCGGCCCAACGGACCCAGCGCGATCGACGCTTCGCCGCCGAGTGTGAATTTGGAGCGAAGCAATGAGTCCATCCCGCGCTGATTCATCACCAGCAGGAACACGTCGCTTTCCGCAGCACCAACCTGCAGCCCGAAGGTGCCGCCTTCGATCCGAACCGATCCCGGAGCACTCCAGCCAACTCCGTCGGGTTTGCGGCACGAGACAAATCCTCGACCGTACTTGCCGCCCAAAAAGAACGCGCCCTTTTTCAGATTAGGAACCACCACCACGCACTGCGCCCGCGCCATCAACTCCTGCGGGATCGTGCGGTCGGAGCCGTTCATCACTTCTTGAATCGATCTCACGGCGGCGCTCAATCGATGAGTGGCTTCAGCCGCAAAGGAGAGGCTTCCGCAGGCGATCAAGGCGAACACAATACGAACAAGACGAGGCGACATCGGGGAGTCCTTCTATTACAGACACTTCGCGTCAATTTTATAAACACTTCGCGACAAACAAAATCGTGGAAGATTGTTCGTGCTTCTGTGGGATGTGCTCCGGCAGCGTTTCGTTACTTGAAATGCGCCTTTATGACGGTTCGGCGTCGCGTTCAATAATACTGGAGACCTCGGTCTTGCGCACGCCGTAGACCCTGCGTGCGACCCGCGAGACTTCTAGCGCGATCCGTTCCGGTGGTTCCTTATCGTCCAATTCCAGTTCCACTTTCAGATAGACATCAACGCGCCGCATGTCCACATCATAAGCGATTCGCATCGCTCGACATAATAAGCGATTCCCATCGCTCGACAACACGCGATCCATATTGCCTGCCGATGCTAGGATGAGGAAGTGATGCCGATATCGGTAGAAGACAAAGTTAGGAACGCAGCATGATCGACGCTTGCAAACTGTGCGGCACGCGCCGCGCCAAGCGAGCATGTCCTGGTGTCGACGCGGGGATCTGCGCTACCTGTTGTGCCACCGGACGCGAGGTGACCATCGATTGTCCTCTCGATTGCCCGTTTCTGATGGAAGCTCGCCTACATGAGCGCCCCGCGCCCATCGCCCCCCAGGACATTCCCAATCGCGACGTCGAAGTAAGCGAGGAATTCGTCCGCGATCAAGAGCACTTGGTCTTGTGGTTCTGCCACTCTCTGGCTCGCGCGATGGAGAGCCGCAAAGCTGTGGACTATGACGCCCGAGAGGCGCTCGATTCATCAATCAAGACACTGCGTGCCACGCAAAGCGGCCTGGTTTATGAAGCCCGCCCAGAGAATCCGTACGCTGCCGACATTCTTGACGCACTTACGAATGCGACCGAGGAACTGCGCAAGGCAATTGTCGACGAATCCGGAATGGCATCCCTGCGTGACGTGGATCTACTCGGCACGCTCATCTTCATTCAGAGGCTGGAATTGCAGCACAACAACGGTCGTCGCCGTGGCCGAGCCTTCTACGATTTTCTACTGGCCCATTTCCCGGCAAAGCCAGCGCCCGACGTCGCACAAGCATTGGCCATTGGTGGTGACGAATCTGCTATGGATGGAGCGGAAGCCAACTGATGGAAACAAACAACACAGGCTATATCGTATTTGCGCACGGTTCCAGCATCGAATCAGCCAACGAAGCCGTACGGATCGTTGCAGCAGATTTCGCCAGCAAGGGCCTCTTGCAGACGGTGGAAGCTGCCTTCCTCGAAGGCGGCAAGCCGGACCTCGCAGGCGCGTTGGAAGCCATGGCCGACAAGGTTTCGCGCGTGGTCGTGGTGCCGTATTTTCTGACGCTCGGCTTGCACCTGCAACGCGATCTTCCCCGTTTGATCGATCAAGTGAAGATGGCGCATCCGGGTTTGCAGATTGAGGTTTCGCCGCCACTCGATCAGCATCCGGCTTTGATTGACGCGCTGCTGGACCGGGCCTTGAATCCATCACAGCCACTCAAGGACGAAGCGTGCAAGCCCGCCTGATTTCCTGGACTGCGATTGCTCCCGACGTGCGTGAGTTTCTGTTTGAAGCAGTCGGCGTGGAGCGCTTGGACTATGTGCCCGGACAGTTCGTGTCTTTGACCTCCAGCCTCGCAAAAGCCGAGGGCGGCGAAACCAAGCAGATCACGCGAGCCTACTCGCTGGCCAGCGCACCCGAAGGCCACAACCAATTCGCACTGTGTCTCAATCGCGTGGAAGGCGGCTGGATGTCGCCGTTTCTGTTTGCGATGCAACCAGGCGAGACCATGGAGATGTCGGCCCCGATGGGAACCTTTGTGTTGCGCGAGGCGCATGCCGACGCGCCTCGCCATTCCATCTTCATCGCGACAGGAACAGGCGTGGCTCCGTTTCGCGCGATGTTGCGAGCGATGTTGCGAGCGACGCTGCGAGATGATTCCTCTCGCTTCACGCTATTGCTGGGCGCTCGCTACGAATCCCATTTGCTGTATCGAGCCGAGTTTGCAGCGTTTGCGCAGCAACACCCGCAATTCCGTTTTATGCCCACACTAAGCCGTCCGGATGCCGATTGGCGCGGTAGGACCGGCTATGTCCAGGCCCATCTGACCGAAGCTCTGGACGGCATCGCGGCTGACGCTGTCGACTTCTACTTGTGCGGACTTGGCCCGATGGTGAACGGCGTTCGCGCTATTTTGAAAGAGATGGGCTTTAATCGTAAACAGATCCGCTCTGAGAAATACGACTGATGCGCAACAAGCTCTTAACGGCACTGGCCGTCCTGCTTACCTTCGCTGGTGCCGCTTGGGTCATGATGAAGATCCTGCCCGCGCCTCTGGAGCCATTCGATTTCATGTTAATCGGCACAGTCGCGACGTTGCTCGCGATGCTGGTGCTGTTCCTGATCGCAGTCTGGCCAAGTCTCAAGTCAGGCGACGTGTTCGTGAAGCGCCGTCGGAAATAGCGCTACGTAACCTGCCTCACTTCGACCTTCTTATAAATCGCCTTGGTTTGTTCCAGCGTCGGGAAATTGGTCCCCGGCAACATCGCGGATGCAGTGCCGGTAGCAACGCCCCAGCGCAGTGCATCGGGAAGCGTCTTCTTTTTTTCCAGCGCCCATACGAACGCCGCAGCCAATGCGTCGCCCGCGCCGATCGGGCTAATCGCTTCCACCCGAGGCGGAATCGCTTCAAAAATACCCTCGGGAAATGCTCCCAACGCTCCCCGTGAACCCAACGATAGAATCACGGACTCAGGACCCATCGCGTGCAAACGCGTCACCGCTTCCAACGATTGACTGCGCGTCAGAATCGCGCGCCCCAGCAACCGCTCCGCTTCCTGTTGATTCGGACTGGAGAATGACGGACGCGCTTCGATCGCTTGCAGCAACGCGTCGCCATCGGTATCCAGTAGCGTTCGCACTCCCTGCTGCTTGGCCAACACTACAAATTCCCGATACAGGTCCGTTGGCACGCCAGGCTGAATACTGCCGCACAACATCAGCCATGTCGCCTTCCCCAACCGCGCCTTCACCAGATCGCGGATCGCCTGCACCTCCGCGGCTCGTATCTCGGCCCCTTTTTCGTTGAGCTTGATCGTCAGGCCTTGACTATCGGAAATCGTAAGATTGACGCGGCTTTCCGCCTGAACCTTTACGGCCTCGTAAGGAAATCCCATCCCGGAAAGCGACTTCTCCATTCGCTTACCCACTTCGCCACCGGACGTCAGCAACGCAAGCGTTTTGCCGCCAAACGAGTGGATCACCTGCGAAGCGTTTACGCCCCTGCCTCCCGCAGCTTCACTGCGCGATAGGATGTAGCCGCGATCTTCAAATACCAGTTTGTCGACCAACATCGTACGATCGATGGCCGGATTAATTGTCAGCGTGAGAATCAAGCTACCATGGTAACTCTACCAGTCGATTTCGGTCACGCAGTGGTTTTGCGGACCTTCAGATCGATTTCCTCGTCCCTGAATCCACCGTGCGCAATCATCCACATTTCAGCGCGTATGTCGCGTTGCTTTGTGTGTGCATTTTCTGGGGCACTACTTATCTCGGGTTCCGCATCGCCCTCGATTCGATGGGACCCGCCTCGATCGTCTGCATCCGCAACTTGATCTCCGGCGGCTTACTGTTGGGCTGGGCGATCACCCGCAAACTGCCCTTGCCTCGCGGCCGCGACCTGTGGCTCATGTCCGCCTACGGCATTCTGACCATAGGGGTCGGGAACGGCACGTTGGCTGTCTCCGAATTGTGGACGCCTTCCGGACTCGCATCCCTGTTCATAACCACCTCGCCCTTCTGGTACGTCGGCATGGACGCTCTGCTTCCAGGCGGCGAGCCTTTGCATCGTCCGATTGTCGCAGGCCTGCTGGTTGGCTTTAGCGGCGTTCTGATGCTGGTTGCGCCTGCGGCCTGGACCGCGATTCAGCAAGGCAGCTTTTCTTCCGGCGGTGGTATCGTGCTCGGCTTTCTGCTGCTCCAGTTCAGCGGAGCCAGTTGGTCGCTGGGCAGCTTGCTGCAGCGCAATCTCAAATCGCAAACGCATCCGTTTGTGGTATCGGGGGTGCAACAGATGGCAACCGGATTGTCATTTATCGCGCCCGCCCTGCTTGAGCCGCAACACACTACATGGACCAATCCATCGCTAGTGGCCACGCTCTACCTCGCGATCTTCGGCGGGATCGTGGGTTACGGCTGTTACATGATGGCCCTGACGCGCCTGCCCCTGGCCATCGTTTCGACATATACATATGTAAACCCGTTGGTCGCTGTATTCCTCGGATGGCTGGTGTACCGCGAGGCATTTGGCACTAGGGAAATGGTCGCGATGGGCGTCATTTTCCTGGGCGTTTGGTTAGTCCGCCGCGCCGTCGCACGGACCCAACGGGTCTAGCAACACCTCGAATGTGATTCCCCATTCGAGTTTCGCCAAGGGGTGACTCACCGACCACCTCGTCCTAATCGAAACGCTTCCGGAACTGGAAGTCGATCCCGAACAGACCGTTCTGATCCCGCACCGCAATCGCCGACCATTCGCGGCTAATGTCCCATTGCACGCGTACGATCTGTTCCGTGCTGCGGTTCAGGTTGGTGATGTAGGTCAGCGTAATATCCTTGGAAACCTGTTGATCCAATTGCAGGCGCGCCTGTGGCAGGTTGTCGACACCGGTTAGCGTCGGATCGATACGGACGTGGCTCGACCCAAAGAAGCGCTGATACTTACTGGAAAACTGGTTCGACAACGCTTGACCCAGAATGCTCCCGCCCGTCTCCACCATACTGTTGCCGGCACTACCTGTGGCAGGTCCCGGAGCTAATTGGTTGCTAGTCGTCGTCGGATCGCGTCCCACGGCTAGCAGCGAGAAAATCTCTGAGGTTTGCAGCGGCGGGTCGGAGCTGTAGTTCGGATTCAGGTGCGCCATCGTGCCAACGAAACTGACGTTTACCGTTACACCACGCGCTCGCGTGCTCAGATTCATATCGAAGGTAGGCTCAATCTTCGCTGGGTTCAGGAACCGGATCTCCCCGCGATCCACCGTGTACTTGTTGCCGAAGACCTGTACTTCCCCGCGCTCCACCGACAGCGTTCCCTGCAGTCCTGGACGCAACGGCGACCCACGTAGATGCAGTTTGATCACCGATTCCAGATCGCGCGTCAACGATGTTTCAAGCTGGAAACCAGGGGCGCTATCGATCTTGATGTCCAGTTGCAGTCCTCGTAGAAATGAGTTGGTGCTTTCGGGTCCGCTACTGCTCTGCGACATCTCTGCCATGATCTGGCCAAGATCCGCACGGGGTGAGAAGGAGGCGCGATTCATCGTGATGCTACCAATGAGCGTGCTGGCATCCGCCGTCCCCGTGAAGGCAAGGTTGCCACTAAAGGTCATACTAACGTCCTGCGGATAGCGCACCCGCACTCGATCCACGGCAGCCTGCAAACGGAAGACCGGGCTGGAGCCGAACTCCACAAATCCCGTGAAGGTCACCGTACCTTCGCCCGTCCTGGCCGTCAAGCGTTCAACCGTAGCGCGGCGGCGGTCAAACAGAATCGATCCCTGAGCTTTCTCCACACCGTTGGGATAATCCTTCATGAAAAACGACGCATCCGCAAGAGTTAAGCGGCCGTTGATCACCGGATCTTGCAGATTGCCGCGAATCGCCACATCCACAGTCGCGTTACCCTGAGCCAGCAGATCTGCGTCTACCAACTGCAGGATGATCAGGTTCACGTTGCCGCGTACGTTCAGATCCGCGCCCACTCCATTTCGGAATGGAATCGTTCCGGAAGCAGTCAGATTGGTGTCGCGCCCCGTGAATTGCGCTGACCGCAAGCGAGCTTCATCCATCGTCACGTCGAACACCACCGGCTGCGTGTTCTTCAAGATCAAGTCGCCCGGCTGAACCCCCAGGCTCAATGCCTGATCGGGCTTGCCGTTCAGCTGCATATTGTCCAAAGTAACAGTCGCGCGAAACGCCGCCGGATTTTGCAGGGAAAGCGAAACCGTGGCGCCGCCCTCCACGAAACCCTGCACCGGCAAACTATTGGTTCGCCGATCCAGCGGCACGCCGATCATAGCGAGCGTGTTGGCTGAAGCAGCCGTCAATCGCGTAAAATGAAGCGTCGCGCTGCCAGCCTCATCGCCCTGCAATTTCCAGGTGCCATTGGCCTTCACCTGCGACTCCAGAACATTGCCATCGGCACTGGCCGTCAAAGTGGTGCCCTGTGTTTGAGCCAGAATCTTGAAATCGCCGATCGCCAGGTTATCGACGCGCAGAGTACGCGCCGTAACATCCGCCGTGGCCGACGTCAGGCTGAAAACCCCGCCTTGCAACTTCCCCGCAGCCTGCACGCGACCGGCAAACGTACTGGTGAACGCCAGCGGCACGTTGGCTAAGTGGTCAATCCGAGCCGAAGGAAGATTGTCCGTGCTCGCCTCAATATTAATTTCACCCGATTTCCAGTCCGAGGCCGGATGCCGATATCCGCCGCTGAATAGGAGCCGCGATCCCCGGTCCGTGCCGATGCCATCCGTCACGTCCAGTTCCCCCGGCAAGTAGCGGACGTTGGCCGTCAAGCGGTCCAGCGTCTCTCCGTAGCCGGCGGGATTCGCCACGTCGAGTGAAGCAGACACCTGCGGATGCTGAACGCTACCGGAGATGTGAACCTGCGCGGAAGCCGTCCCCGCAAGATTGCTATTTTGTGTGGAAACTCCAAGTTCCTGCGCCAGTTCTGGAATGCGAAGATTGCGCGCACTGAATTGGCCGGTTATTTCCGCATCGCTAAATTCGCCCAAGGCGCCTGCATTCGCCGGAGCCGGACGCGCGGTCAGACCCGCCGTGCCGGTCACTTCAGTCGAACCGCGAATCGCGGTGATGTTGCGAGCCGAGACTTCCTTCTGCGTCGCGCTAAGCTCCGCCGAGAATCGATCAAACGCGAAGCCCTCCACCACACCATTGGTCGCCGCGAACTGTCCGGCAAAGTGTGGATCGTCCAGAGAGCCGGAAACTGTACCGTCCACCGTCACAGCACCGTTGTTCAGCTGCAAAGGAAGTTCGGTCTTGGTGTTGGCAGCTTTCAGCAAATCGATGACGGGGACAATGTCATTCAGATCGGTAGAGCGGGCGCGCATACGCAGTTCGCGGCCCAGAGTTCCGGATAGTTCCACGCGGGTCGCAGCCGTTTCCACCGACGATGATCCCAACGCGATCGTGCCCTCGGCCTGATTGAAAACGATATCCAGATGCCCTTGTATCGGGCGTGTTGGCACACCCGGTACAGGCGCGTTGCCGACCGGTAGCGGAACGATAGTTAAATTCGCGCGCGTCATCGCGTTCAACACCCCGACGGTCGAATCTACGCTGAAAGTTCCCGCCATCACGCCCGACCAGGGAAGCGTGGACGGAAGTTGTTGCCCTGTACCCGCCTGCGTATCCGCAAGCATCTCCCCGGCCCTTTGCAGCGTCATTCCTGCCAAGGTGCCGGTAACATGTAGATCCTTCCAATGGTCCAGATGAGCGTCACCCGTGATATCGGCGTCCAGAATCCTAGTGGTCAGATGCCGCAACGAAAACCCTTCACGGGTTATTTCCGCATCCCCGTCCAACCGCGCTCCCGTAATCGATAACTTGCCGTTCGTATACTTCATGCCCGATGCGGCCAATCGACCATTCACAGCAAAATCGAACGGATCTCCCAGCACCAGCTTCAGCGTTCCGTTGAGGGTTGCGGAGCCGACCGGTTCCAGCGGCAAGTTAAATCGCCGCACCACTTCCCGCATCGGAGTGGACGCATGCAGTTTCAATGTCCCTTGCGGTACACGCAGATTCTGCAGCGTTCCGGAAAGCAGCGCCTCCGTGCCATCCGTGGTTTTTAGTTGCAGGTGTTGAAAGGAGAGCTGATCGCGCTCCAACGCGAAATCTGTTGTGATGCTTCCAGTAAACGGCTCGGGGAGCGGAGCGCGATCGTCTGAACTAGCCGGACCAAAGTGTGGCGCAGCGACGCGCACCTGATCCGATGCCAGCTCGCCGCGATAGGCGGGCGTTTTCGGATCGAACGCCATGCGAACCCGCAAATGCTCGCCGTGTATGTTTACCGCCACGTGTCGGTTGTCGTAATCCAGCCACCCGTTGCTGACGTCATACTCGCGGACCTTCAGATTCAGCAGATCCTCAGACCATACTTTATGATCGCCATGCGTAGCGGGTTCTGGAAGATTGTTGGACCCATCCGGATAGATGATGACGTTGATGCGCGGTTGGTCTATATGCAGCCCCGCCAGATCCACGCTGCGCTCCATCATGGAAATAATGTGGAAGCTCAAAGTTGCGGACGGAATCTGTATCAGCGGCGGCACGTCAGCGGCCTCGTTGCCGTGCAGCACAAACCCATCCACGCTGGCCTGCAACCCGGTCCAATCGAAGTGGAAATCGGCGATTTCCACGCGTCCGCCCGTGGCACGCTCGGCCTGTTGGACAATCCGAGCTCGTAGATACTCGTGAAACCATGCGCTCCGCAGAATGGAAATCGCAACCCCCGCCACCACGATGCCCAATACTACGAACGCCACCAATAGCCTCAACCACCAACGGCGACGCTTCGTCACACGCACCGGCTTCGCCAAAGCTTGTGGCTCCGGATCGGGTTGCGCGTTCTGTGGTGGTTGTTCACTCATGGCAGCGGAGCCGGCTCGGACGCGAAAGCGCGCTCATGGAATTCGATCCGGGCGGCCGCGCGGGATGTTTTCAGCCACTCGTCCAGTGCATCTAAAGATTTCTGCCCAGCCAAAAGCGTTTCAATTTCCGCGCGACTTTCATCAAATGTGGGTACGCGGTCAGATGCGGCTTTAACACTTTGGGGCTGCCCGCTGTCATTCTGGCCTTTATTTTCGCCGTTATTCAGGAGATGCGGCGGCGTCATGATTTGCCGAGCCTTGGTGATCTTGTCGTAGTAGTCGTGCAGCGCCTCTTCGCTCACCTGTGCCGCAGCCCGAAAACGCAGGTCCGCGAACGTCAAAGTTTGCATACCCGCCACCAGATGGGCCGAAAGCTCAGGTTCCGTAATGCCATACCGCTCCAGATCGGCGCGATATTGTGCCTCCGACGGATACAGAATTTTTACTTGATTGACCAGCGCCACCGGATCCGGTGCAGGCAGTTCCAAACGGCTCTCTGCCGATTCTTGCAGGATCAGCGTCTGATCCACCAGACGTTCCGCCGCCTTTCGCTTTGCCGCCGGACTGAGGTCGACCGGCAGTCGATCCAGAAACGCGGTTACCTTCAGTTCCAGAATCAGTTGGCTTTCCGCGATCACTTCGCGTCCCACAGTAACCGCCGTACGGTCCAGCGTTATAGTTTGTGCAAAAGCATTCGCCCTCGTCGAAACGAGTAGCAAGACACCAAGGAGGGCGGCCCTCAGGCCGCGCTTGGCTTGAGCCAAGCAATACATCGATGGGTCTGAAACTCCGCCCGACCTCAAAGCCACCCTCCGCTCAGATTTGCTCGCCTGTCTCATCAGAACGTTTGCCCCAGTGAGAAATGAAACTGAAACCGGCTGATCCTTTGATCGGAGCACAGCGCCGGGTTCGAACATAATCCCGCTCCGGGTGGCACTGCCAGCAATTGGTCGCGTGTGCCGCTGAAGCCGAAAAACTTTGGCGTATTCGGCGCATAGGCCAAATCGACCCGCACCGGTCCGATCGGTGTTTTGTAACGGATGCCGAAACCCACAGCATGCACCATGTAGTTAAAATCTTCCGTACCGGTGGTTGCCACGCTTCGCTGATTGACACGAAAGCTGATGTTCCGGATATCGGAGTAGACGTTCCCCATGTCATGAAAGAGTACGCCACCCAGGTTGTCCCCAATCAGCGGAAAGCGCAACTCCGTCGAATGAAACAACAATGCGCTACCACCCAACGGGAACCCTGTAATCGGATCGCGCGGGCCCGCCTGGTTATCCGGAAAGCCGCGATGCGACGACGCGCCACCCGAGAAGAACCGCTCTGCAAGCGGGATCTCCGGCTGCCCTCCCAATCGCTGAATGTAGCCAAATTGCAAACTGCGCGCCAGAACCACGTCTTTTCGGACCTTATAGTATGTGGAATTGCGCATCAACACGCGCGTGAAGGAAGTCTGCGACCCGAACGCTTTGCTGGCGCCCGCGATGTCGATACTGTTGTAATTGCCGCTGTGCGATTCTACTGGATCGTCCCGTCGCTCCCGGAAAAGCGACGCGCCCACCGACCCGACGCGTACCGGCCGGGCCAACAGCGGAATCAGTTCCGGCGAGATCTTCAGTGAGTTGGGGTCTAGCGTTACGCGGCGGAAGGTAAATCGTAGCTGACCTGTATAGGACCGCGTGAAGCGTTCTGCAAGTTGCACCGAGGTTTCCCACCGTCGCGCATCGAACGTACGAACGTCGCGCGAGTCGTTGAATAGTGCGGAAAATGTCAGCGCTAGATTCTCGCGTCCCTTAAACTGTGGAGCTAGATACGTCGCCAACGCTCGCCGTTGCTGCGTGGAAGCCAAGGTCTGCAAGCTGATCGTATGGCCCAATCCCATAAAGTTGATGCGAGTGACGCCAAGCGAAACCCGCGGGGAAAATCCAGTGGCGCCAGCCGCGCCGTCCAGGGAATTGGCGCTGCCTCCTCCGATCCGGGCAATTTCAGCGCCCGGTGCAAAATTGAAAGAGTATTTCTTGGCTTCCTGCGCAAAGAAGATCACATTCTTGCTGGCTTCCATGCCATCGGGATTTTGCACTGCGGTTTGCACCCGCGTCAGTATCCCCAGATCGTAAAGTTTCTGCTGGCTTTCGGCAATCAGGCTTTGCGACATCACACCGCCAGGCTTCAGGCGAATGCGGCTGGAAACCAGCATCGGATCCGTAACCACCAAACCGCGCACTAAAACATTCCGCACGAATTGACGCGTCCCTGTCTTGACGGTGTACCGGAGATTCACTCCATCCGGCGCAACCTGTTCCTCATCATCGAACGACGCGTCGGAGTAACCGTTGTTGTAGTAGTAGGCCAGAACCGCGTCCCGGTCCGCTGCGACGTTGGCCGTACCATAAGGCTGGCCTACGGCAGACTGCAGAATGGACCGGATATAGGTCTCGTCTTCTGGAACAACCCCCTCCAACGTCAAGGTTTTGACAAGAATTTGCGGACCCTCTTCGATCCGAACCATCACGGTGATTTCCGTATGATCGAGAGTACCTTCCATCGCCTCCGCGACCACCTTCACTTTTTCAAACCCGTTGGCTAGATATAGGTTCCGGATAGAGTTTTCATCTCGCACCCGCATCGCGGGTGAATAGCGGCCGTAGCGCCAACGGAGCCAACTGGCTGCCTGAATCGTCATCCGATCCCTCAGCGTTGCGAAATCGAAATACTGATTGCCGGTAATTTCCACCGCCACCAGCTTGTGGCGCTCCCCGAGCACGACGTCGTATTCCACCAGAAACTGCCCACTCCCGGGCTCCGATTGCGAGAAGCTGACCGAAGAATCGAAATATCCTTCCGACTGCAAATAGGCCGCGATGTTTCTCTCACCTTCCAGCAACAGAGATCGGTCAACGGAACGCTCCTGGTAGATCGGCACGAGTTCCCGAAGCTTGTCCCGGCTAATCAATTCTTTCGTGTGGAGAAAGCCAGCAGCGGTCGCGCCATTCACTCGTACTTCGATAATCGGTCCGCTGGTAATTGTCAAATACGGGGTTACACGATCGGTGAGGGCATCGTATTCCAACCGGTCCAGCGTTACCTCGGCCTGCAAACGGTCGTCGCCCTGCAATTTACGCCGCACATTTTCTATCCCCGATTGCAGTCGGCTTTCTGTCAGAGGCCGTAGACCCGGCCACGGCAGCGGACCGATCGCCCGATGCCAGCCCGTGGCGCGAATCAAGCTGGCAGTGGATTGCGGGAACTCACCGGTAAACTCCGGGTCCTTGAATCGCGCCCGCTCGCCAGTATTGACGTCGAAGACAATGCCGGCCTCGCCCATCGCACGCTCAAACGTAATCTTGGGCGCCACCTTCGCTTGGTAGAAACCATTGGCCGTCAAACGCTGCGTCAGCCGCTTTATGGCGTCATCGATGGCCTCCGGATGGTACACGGTGCCGAGTTCCAACTGCGACGCCGTCACCAGTTGATTCTCGTTGGGAGGTTCCCGCTCGCCATCTACGCGGATGCTGCTGAGGAAGTAGTTCACCTCGGTCACGATGCGCAGCACCACGCCGCCCCCCGGTGCGTTTGCATCGGCCGACGCCTCAATGGCAACGTCCCCATACCAACCCGTCGCGTGCAACAGCCGAATCGCTTCTCGTACTTTGTTCAGATCCAGTGCATCCCCAACTTTGAACGGCAGCACAGCCGCGAGTTCGGTGGCCGGGAGCGGTTGCAAGGCAGGAATGTAGTCGATTCGGGAGATCAGCTTCCCGGCATAAGCCGCTGGGCCTGAAGTGGATTTGGGAAGGGACTCAATGGAGCCGACCTCGCCCTGCTGTGCAAAAACTGCTGCATAGCAGCCAACCAGAAGGCCGAGTATGGTCCCTAATCGCACGTACCCTCATGATATCAACATGGTTCCGATCAAGATCATGTTGATACGGCGTTTTTTGGGAGGCTTGGCGGGACCCTTTTTAGGCGGAGAGATCCGCTTTATATTCACTACGTACGCTTGTCTAGGCAAAGTCCCTAGGCCAAATTGAGCTTAAAGTACTACTTCCTTCTTTCGGTAATAGTGCTACTGTTCTAGAAGGAGGAAGAGCATTGATGGTACGAAAACTAGTACTTGCAGGACTGATGGCTTTAGCCACTTCAGCCGCATGGGGAACTTCGGTGACGGCGGTGACCGTAACCCCTGATTCTGGCAACACTTTCAACAACGGGGGGCTGTACACCCTGGGTTTTGAATTCAGCATTAGCGGCCCCGTAACAGTGGACTCGCTGGGCTATTTCTCCCCAAGCATTCTGTTGGAGTCCCATGATGTTGGAATCTATACCACAGGTGGAACTTTACTCGCATCAGCCACAGTGACCGCTGCCGATACGCTTGTCGGCAACTTCACGTTCCAGTCCATCAGTCCGCTGAATTTAGCAGCCGGGAATTACATCATAGCGGGTACAAGCGGAGCAACGGATCTCTACGCGTTCAATCCCACCACTGTTTCCTTCATGGCTGGGATGACCTTCGTTGAGTCTCGATATAACTCAGGGGCCAGCCTCGCATTCCCGGCAAATCCAGACATCGGAGTGGGGTACTTCGGACCGAACTTCACCGTGAGTTCAGCTCCTGAACCGAGCTCGATCCTGCTGCTCACTTCGAGCCTGCTACTGGGCCTCGGCGTCAAGCGCATGAAGAAAAGCTAACAAGAACCGTTCGCCGCATTACAAATTAAAAGCCCGCTGTCCAGAGCAGCGGGCTTTTTTCGTTTTTGCCAGCAGGGCTTCTTGTTTTGGAAGGCTGGTTCCTAACAGTTCCGAACCCGCAGCCGGTTCAAAACCGGCTACCGATCAAGCCACCCAATCCACTAGAGTTGGCCATCGCCACCCGTTAGAACGGATAGTGCGCGTGACCCCGCTGAATCGTGACCCACTTCAAGGTCGTCAATTCATCCATGGACCATTGCCCGCCCTCGCGCCCAGGCCCCGAATCCTTCACGCCGCTGAACGGTCCGTGCGGCTCGTCATGAATCGTGGAACCGTTGATATGCACGGAGCCGGTTTCTAACTCCATCGCGCAGCGCATCGCAAGTTGCAGATCGTTGGTGATCACAGCCGACGTTAGGCCGTAGCGCGAGTCATTCGCCAAGCGAATGGCATCATCGGCATCCTTGGCCTTAATCACACTGGCGACAGGTCCGAATAGCTCTTCCTGAAATACGGACATGGACGAAGTGACATCCGCGATAACGGTGGGTTGGAAGAAGTTGCCTTCATAGGTGCCTCCGCACATCACCCGAGCACCTTGCGCTTTGGACGCTTCGATGCGGCTGGCGATGAATGGGCACTGCGAGGCCTTGATCAGAGGTCCGATCACGGTGTGCGGATCGTGCGGGTCGCCTACTTTAAGCGACTTCGCCTTCGCTACGAACAGTTCCAGGAACTTATCGTAAACCGGCTCTTCGACAATCACCCGCGACCCGGCCATGCAGATCTGCCCCTGATGAATAAACAGACCGAAAGCGGCCGTATTTACCGCGTATTCCAGGTCCGCGTCCTTCATCACCAAGAGAGGACTCTTGCCGCCCATTTCCAGATCGAACTTCTTGCCGCGCTTGGCGCACTCCACACCAATCTGACGCCCGACCGCAGTAGAACCCGTGAACAGAACCGCTTTCACTCGAGGATCGCCATACAGCGCCTCGCCCAAAGTGGGACCGTCACCAGTAACGACGTTCAGCACTCCTGGCGGCAGACCAGCCTTATCAAAAATCTCAGCGATCTTCAGTCCGACCAGCGACGTCTCCTCAGACGGCTTCAGCACAAACGTGTTGCCGGCAGCCAGCGCGAACGCGACCTTCTTCATCGCCAGAATTAATGGAAAATTAAATGGCGCAATGCCCGCCACCACTCCCAGTGGTCGGCGAATCGCCATGGAAAAACGCCCGGGAACATCGCAAGGGATCGTGTTGCCCATGATGCGGCGGCATTCCCCGGCGGCGGACCGCAGCACACCCACCACATAGGACACTTCGAATTGCGATTTACCGAAGGTCGCTCCGCCTTCTTCGATGAGCAGATCGACAACCTCGGCACGCATGGCGTCCAGCACATCCGCAGCCCGAATCAGAATCAATTCGCGCTCAGAAGGCGTTGTGTTGCCCCACACATCCTTCACAGCGTACGCAGCATCAATGGCACGCGTCATGTGTTCCGGCCGCGCCATGAACACCTTTGAAATAGTTTTGCCGTTGGCCGGATTCACCACCGGCGCCATGGCCGAAGGCTCCTGATCGATGCTTTTTCCATTTATATAGGGCGTGATGAAGGTTGTCGTCATGTATCTCTCCTGAGTCGGGTTCCGCGAGTCGTCGTTTCGCCTCAGGAGGTAGTGTATCCCTTAATTCATGGCAAATGCGAGACCCGTGTGCCCAGCCGCCGACGCTTGACCGCGCTTACTGATATCGCCCGTCCAAGTAAGCTGCGACGATCTTCCGGTTCGGCGCATGACACACGGCCGGCGTCTCTGAATAGGTCAGGCACTGCGGCATACCTTCCTCAAAGGTCAAAGTTACCGTTGCCGACTGTCGTCCCAATATATTCTCGTAGCTATAAGGTGAGACCACCTTCGCCGGCCGCCCTTCGGCATCCCTTGAAGACACGGACGAACTCGGAACCCCGCCCCCACTCAACTTTGCAAAAGCACCCCATTTTTGCGCGTCGTCCACCACCAGATCCGAGATCAGCTTCGTGTAGTTCTGATCTTTGAATGGAATCCCCGGAATGGTGACCAACACCGAAGATGTGGCCACTTTCCCGTCCAGCGGAATGGCTTGCTTGTTCAGCGCAAACCGGCGAAGGTTCTCCTGAAATCTCATCAGGCCGGGATCTTTGCATGCGTTCATTTGGGCGTAATTCTGCGCCAGAGCGCTCATGTCACCCGTCACGGACTGTGTGGTGCCCAACATCGCCATCATGCCGGAGATACCGTTCGGCCCCGTTAACTGCGACAGAGTAACGCTGGCCACCCGTCCAGCGTCCGCAGCTCTTTGCTGATTGTTTTCCCTTTGCGCATCCAGCAACGCCGGGTCCGCGAAAATACCCGTGTGAATCACAGTTGGGGTCCTACAAACCCGACTTATTTCTTGTCCTGTACGCAGGTTCTCCGTAACCGTCCATTCGGCACATCCCGAATCCAATATCTCCACTTTGTTCTCGGGAAGACCAATCTTGCAGTACGTGCCATAGGACCTGATGTAGCGATCGAACAGGTTAATAAACTTCAAGTCGCTCCTGTCGAAATCGACATTAATGAAGTTGCCCCGGAACAGGTTGGCTAGGACCTTTTCATTGCTCAGCCCCTTCGCATTAAAACTGCTCTCGGCCAGCTGTCCCCCTGGCGCATTCGGATTCGCGGCTTGTTGAGCGGCGGAGCCGTTCCCACGCTCCTGCTGTCTCTGCAAATTGCCCGCGATCAGCGTCCGCAGTTGATCCTCTTTGGACCGCATAGGAGTTTCATACTGCGTATACAGCGTCCCGCTCTTGTCTTCTTTATTCGGAAACAAGCTCTCGAACTCTTGATGCTTTGCCGCCACCGGCGGCGCCTCCAGTGGGACCCGATCCACGTCCTGACGCCACGCCTGCAGCGAATCCGTCAGCAATCGTGTCCGCGTCGCTTGATATTGCTCCCGCGCCGCGTCCACACTGGGAACTCCTCGCAGCGTACTAAACGTGGATTCAAAGCCCGCCTTTAGTCCGGCCAACTGCATCACGCCCGGCAGCGTGTCGGGTACTGTGCTCAACTTGCCAACATCGGCGCGGACCGCTCCCACAACCAGCGAATCCATCAGGCGATCGTAACGCTCCTCCCAGCTTGCCTTTTCCGATGCGTTCAGCAACCCCAGCACCTGATTCATGGCGGTATGGGCGCTGTAGACCCTCCTCGCCCCGAACACTGTCTGCTCCGTGCCCGCGCGTTCATTCAGCCACGCCTCGGCGATCGGCGGAGCCAACTCCTTTTGCCGCAGCGTCAGGTAGTCGTTTACCTGCGCCCGATCCGCTGCATTCAATACGCTGAGCTTTGCCGCACTGCTCTGCCTTTGTGTCGCAATCTGATCGAAGCCAGCCTGCGTCTCAGCGGCGTTCGCCGCAGCGGACATCGCCTGATTGGCCCATGCTGTCTGCTCCCGTACCTGCAAAACAAAACGCGTGATTGCCGTCGGCTCGAATTGCCCCGGACGCCCCCCGAATGCCTCGTCCAACATTCCCTGATACTGCTGGAACTCCTGCCGATACTGCTGCAAGGAACGGTTCGGACCGCGAACGCCCGCAAACGGGACATTGCGTCCTCGATTCGGCTGCGCCAGCCCCAGGCACTTGGAAATCTCCTTATCGTGCAGTTCCAGTCTCCATTTATTTTCCGTTTGATCGTAGGGCTTTCCGAACACCGCCGTCATCCGCTCATCGCGGAAGATGGCCTGCATCTCCGGGGAGGCGGAGTAAGAGTTCACTCTGGTCGACGCTCCCGTCTTCCCGCTCTCCAACCACTTCAGCAATACCTCGCATTTATCCTCATCGCCGTGTGCGGAAGACAAGCTGGGAAGTGTGCTTTTTGCTTCTAACTTCGGAGCCACGCGATTGGATGTTGTTATGACACGCACCGCCGGTGCTGCTTCTGTTCTAGAAGCCGGAGCAACTGGTGCGGCCGCGATGGCCCTGCGGCCTGTCGCTTCAGGAACTACCACCGGCGCGACCACCGGCTCAGGATTCCTGGCAGGCGCAGTCACCGCAGCAGGTGCCGGAGTAGCGGGTGCCGCCGGAACCGCTGCTGCCACGACAGTCTTCGCTACCTCCGGAATCTGAGTCAGCTGCCGAGTCTTGCCGCTGACAATAATCACCTCACGCACTCCCGGACAGGCAGTGGCCAGCGCGACCGGCAGTGAGGATTTCAAACTGGCGAGTTCCGTGGAATGCGAGTTATCGAAAATCGACCCGGGACCGCTCACTTCGATCAGCGGCAGCGTACCGCAACTCCCGGCAGGCGCGACCGCTTTCCAAGAACCGCTCTTCCACAAATCGGCACCATGTACGGAACCGCAAATTCCCAAGAATAGAAGGACTGCTCCACGCATAATCGTCAGCTCCCTTTTGTGCCTATTTCACCTGAAATGAAAGCACGGTTTCCGGCTTGACCTTGATCTCGGGTCCGCTGGTCATTGCGGAGGAAGCCACTCCGGCCCCAGCTCCCACGCCGGCTCCGATTGCAGCACCCTGCCCTCCGCCCACCGCCGCACCGATTCCCGCGCCTACCCCAGCCCCGATACCGGCTCGGATTCCAGTCGACTTGGTCTTGCTCTTTCCTTCAAGCGCCACCGGGTCCGTATCGACGTTTACCAGCGTGCCATTAATACGAATCTGCGACACCACCAGTTTCAGTTCGTTCTTGCCCGATACCTTGCCCGCTTCCTTCACCTCAAGAATGCGCAGGATGCAATCGGCACCTTTTTCGGCTACCTTATTTCCGTTCACCGATATCGCATCGTCCAAGGAAGCCCGATAGCTCTGCCCGGCGTCCGCCGATTTGGATTCGATGGCATCAATCGTCCGCACCGTAATCTTGGTAGCAGCAGGTATCGACTGTGCATGCAAAACGGTGAATGACAAACACGTCAACAACGCACTAAATAGCAGGCTCCGGCTCATATTCTCTCCAATGGCAGACTGTGAAAGATTGTCAGGTATTTAACTTCCGGCACAACAAGGGGAACGGGACCGTTCAGGTGATATCAGCGAGTATATAGGACGTTTCGTGTCAGTTCAAGGAGGAAAACACGCATCCTACTACACACAGCGGCTATACTCAGACCATGGGTTCCGCGGCGACAACGGTCAGCCTCATCACGTTCACCGATGACATCTACTGCATCGGACCCCGACGCATTTCCGCTCAACTGAAGCGTCGCGGTTACAACGTCAATTTGATCTTCCTGCGCCCTACCGACCTGTGGGGCCAGCTGCGCGCCCGCGCCTTTGGGGAATACTACAACGGCGACATTCCTGAGAGTGTGTACCAACAACTGATTCCGCTGCTGCGCGATAGCGCCGTCATCGGCTTCAGCGTTTGGACCCATCAGGCCGAACAGGTGACCATCGTAACTGAGCGTCTGCGAAAAGAGCTGGACGCGGTGATCGTCTGGGGAGGCATCCACCCCACCAGTTATCCGGATGAAACCATCCAAGTCGCCGACGGAATCTGCATCGGCGAAGGGGACGTCAGTTTTCTGAAGCTGGTCGAAGCCATCAGCTGCGGCAAGGACTATCGCACGACGAAAGGCTTCTGGTTCCGCGACGGCAGCGAAGTGATCCGCAATCCTAGCGAGCCTCTGGTGGAGGATCTGGACGAGTTCCCGTTCCTCGACTTTGAATTCGGGCAACATCTGGTGAATGATAACGGCCAGATCGTTCGCATGGACATGCGCCTGATGAAGAAGTATTACGGCGGCAAGTTATGGACCATGTTCAGTCAGGGCTGCCCCTATAAGTGCACCTTCTGTTCCAATGACGTCCTGATCGATCTGGATCGCGGCTATCGGCGATTCCGCACGCATTCGGTGGCGTTTTTCCTGGCGCAACTCACATATATTCTCAGCAAGTTCCCGCATATTCAAAACCTGGTGATCGACGATGACGCGTATATGTTCCTGCCGTTGAACACCATCGTGGAGTTCGCCAAGCAATACAAACAGCAGTTCGATATGCCGTTCTTCGTCAGTGGCGTGATCCCCGCCTCGGTCGATGAACGTAAGTTTCAAGCACTGATCGACGCAGGTTTGATCAAAGCGCGCATCGGTGTGCAATCCGGCAATGCCCGCATCATGAAGGAAGTGTTTGTGCGGCCGATGCACGATCACAAGCTCGCGCTGGGTTCTGAGATTGCCTATAAGAATCGAGCCAAGCTCGCCCCCGTACAGTACGACCTGATCGTGGACAATCCTTGGGAAACGCCAGAGGAACTGAAGGATACTCTGCGTTTGGTGGCGTCGTTGAAACCGCCCTACACCTTTGCGATCA
>JBDTUY010000006.1:0-25180 GCA_040007495.1 Acidobacteriota bacterium
CGTTCCCGAGACCGCCTTATCGACTCCGAAGATCGCTCGAACAAGTTCAGTTCGACCCGCACCCACAAGCCCCGCGACGCCAAGGATCTCCCCTCGGCGCACGTTGAGGTTGATCGAATGCTCCGGAAAACGGGCTGTTCTGAGTTCAGACAACACGAGTCTGTCTGCGTCCGACTGCTCCCGAACAACGTAGTGGTTGGTTACGTCTCGTCCGACCATGAGGCGAATCAAGAGAGCCTCGCTAGCCTCGATTGCGGCCACCTCCGCGGTGACAAGACCGTTCCGAAGAACCGTAATTCGGTCGGCAAAACCGATTATTATATCTACAACTATATTGTAGAGCAGTACATAGACGAGGCTATGCTTATCTACGCGATTGGCAGTACGGCTATTTTTATCGGCTACGAAATATTCAGGAAAAAGACCTTGCCATGAGGGGTCTAAGTTGATCCAGCATCGAGCACCGCTCCAGCTTGTCAGGATCTCCGGAACGTGGAGAACGCCGTGTCCCCTAGCGCATATTGATTCGGTCCCGTACCACCCCAGGAAAGTCTGCGAGGAATGGCCAATCCGAACTGAACTGGTCAGCACATGCAGGCAAACTGGACATCGCCGACGCTGATCGATGATCGCCCATCGGAGAGCGAGGACGAGGCCTGCTGCCAACACGTTACCCAGGATCGGTGCTGCGCCGATTGATGTCAAAGTGAGAGCCGCGGAAAAGACGGTCAATAGCAGAAGCACTACTTTGGTCGCGAAGAACATCCATCGCGTGCCTAACCTGGATAGCCGGTTGCTGCTCGCAGAATATCCACCAAATTGCAGCGATGTTGTCACGGGCAGGACCAGTAGCGCGATAACAACCATCAGGGCGTATGGCGGAATGCGTTGTTCTGGGATTGGCACGTGCAACGCGCAAGATAAACTGGCTCCCGCAAAGACCAACAACCAGATACAGCACCCTAGGGGCGAACGCATGTCAAGTATCCTCGCACTCCCGCGAACGTTATTGCTTCCGAGAATGCTTCTCAGGAAGAACGCGTCAGGGAACGCTCCGAGGCAAAAGGCCATCGCCTGCCGAGGACGCTCCGCGCGCACGTACCAAAGCTCCGATTTCCATTCGGCTAGCCATCCTGCTCGCTGCTGACGAGGCATAAGAAAGGCCGCTGCGCGGAGAATTACAAGCTGCATCATGACGGTTCGCCTTCCCGGACGGGAATCAATCGTGCCAGCAGAGGGTATCGCTTCTGCGACGCCGCAAGCTTCGTTTTTCCCGAGCGTGTGAGTGTGTAGTACTTTCGTGCAGGGCGCTGCTCGGAGTCCGCAATCTTCTGCTTTTCCCAGCTTGAAGAGATCAGATCGTCCCGCTCCAGTCGGCGCATGGCGGGGTACACTGTGCCGCTGGGCAGACCCGTAACTTCCATCACGCTGAACCCATAGGCGTAGCCAGTGTCAATCGCCTTGAGAATCATCGTGGCCGTATGGGTGAGTGTCGGCTCGTCTGCCATTGAAGAAATTGTACCTATGTAGTGAACTACTTGACAACGCATATAAGTAGTGTGCTACATAGGGTAAGCCATATGCTAGAACTCCGCAACGTCCGCAAATCCTTTCGAGGCATCGTGGCCGTCGAGAATGTCAGTTTTTTGGCGCGTGCTGGCGAAGTGACTGGCTACCTGGGACCAAACGGCTCAGGCAAGTCCACCACCATGAAAATGATTACCGGACTCATCGAGATGACCTCTGGGACGATCTTGTTCGAAGGCGAACCCATCCACCGCGACTTGATCGCGTATAAGCAACGCATGGGTTACGTACCGGAAGAACCTCATCTGTACGCGCATCTTAGCGGCTTGGAGTATCTGGTGATGGTGGGGCAGCTGCGCAATTTGCCGTCGACGCCCACGGCAGAACGCATAGATGGGCTGCTCCGTTTGCTTTCGTTGCACGGCGATCGACATGTGCCTATATCTGCCTACTCGAAAGGCATGCGCCAAAAGGTCCTGCTCATCGCGGCTCTGCTGCACAACCCGGAACTGATCTTGCTGGACGAACCGTTTTCCGGCCTCGACGTAAGCTCCGCGCTCGTCTTGCGCAGCTTGATTCAGGAGCTAGCGGCACGCGGCAAGGTGGTTCTCTTTAGCTCCCATGAATTGGAAACAGTGGAGCGAGTCTGTTCGCGTATCGTGATTCTGCATCATGGAAGGGTGGTCGCCGACGATTCCATCGAGCGGCTACGTACTCTGATGAAACTGCCGACGCTCGAAAAGATCTTTTCACAGCTGGCCGTCGAACAGGATACGGCGATGATTTCGAGGGAAATCGCCGATCTGATTCAGGCGTGAGCGTACCCATGACGAGACTTCAATTCCGCGTACTCTACCAACAGTTTCTCTTCCGCACCGTCGATCTGGAACTGCTATCAGCTTCGGCTCAGGGCGATAGCGTCAAACTTTTGGGGCAGCTCGCCGCGTTGCTCGCATTCCTTAGTCTAATGATCGCAATGGTGGGCATAGCCGTGGGCGGTGGGAAGCTGCCGACGGCGCAGCGGCTGGCAATGTCCTGGGGGATGGAGCACTTCCTCCTTTCGACAACAATGCTGGTGGTCGGTCTATTTGCAGTGTTGAGTTGGGAATCGATGTTCCCGGACCGGCGCGATGTCCTGGTACTTGCGCCTCTCCCAATCCATGCGGCGACGCTGTTTTTGGCAAAAGTAGCAGCAGTGGCGACAACGCTAAGCCTAACTGTAGCGGCGTTTCATGGTTTCGCGGGGCTCATCTGGCCTTTGGTTCTGCATCCCCCAGACAGTGGATGGTTGGGAGTTATTCGATCATTTGCGGGCTATTGGATCACGATGCTCTCGGCTGGCACGTTCGTGTTGTGTTGCCTCCTGTGCGTACAAGGACTTGCGGCGTTACTTCCCCGGCAGCAATTTCTGCGCGCATCCTCGATGCTCCAGCTGGCCGCGTTCTGCCTACTTCTAGGCGTGTATTTCCTGCAGCCATCCATGCTGACGCCGGAGGCGCTGACCGCACCGCAAAATCAGTGGCAGCTCGCGTGGCTTCCATCCTATTGGTTTCTGGGGCTGTTCCAGATACTGAACGGAAGCCCACATTCGGCCCTCAATCCGCTGGCCTGGCGCGCGATAGTCGGCTTGGCGATCGCGGTCTTCGGAGCCGGTGTAGCGTTCGTACTTTCGTATCTCCGTACACTGCGCAAGATCATAGAGCAGCCCGACATCACACCGGGTGCTCGCGGTGGTCCATGGTTGCCCCGATTCGGAAACTCCCCGATCACAGCACTGGTGCAATTCAACATTCGGACGCTGGTTCGGAGCCGTCAGCATCGCCTCATTCTTTCGTTTTTTTGGGGACTTGCTTTCACCGTGGTCATCCTCTACATTAAAACGCCCCTCGTGCAGAAAACTCTCCTAAATGCGGCCTCCACCAACCCCTGGCGACAGGTTAACGCTCCGCTGCTGGTTTGCAGCATCGTGATGATGTGGTTCGCAGTGATCGGCACGCGGGTGGTGTTTGCGATGCCCACCGAGCTTCGGGCGAACTGGATTTTCCGAGTCACAAATCTCAACAGCCTTAGCGACTATTTGAAATCGGTCCGACGATCGCTGTTCTCACTCGCAGTGGTACCCGTATGGATGATATGGGCCACAGTGCTTCTGTGGCTGTGGCCCTGGCAGCAGGCTGCACGTCACCTGATCGTCTTAGGGCTTCTGGGCACTATTCTCGTCGAATTCTGCCTACATGGATTTCACAAACTTCCCTTCACCTGCTCATATCTACCAGGCAAAGCGAACGTTTACTATCTTTTCTTCGGGTACGTGACGCTGGCAGTCCCTCTGCTGAATCGGGCGGCAGTGCTGGAGAGGGATTCGCTGCTGAGTTCGTACTTGTACACCCTCGTGCTGTTTGCTCTTAGTATTGGCGCTATCGGGGCGAGGTGGCGAACGATGACATTGGCGCAATCCGAGGGAACGGAATTGCGTTTTGAGGAATTGGAGGCTCCGGCAATCCTCCAGTTAGGTTTGTATCGCGACTGAACTCTCTCGCGCGGGGCGATTCCGGGCAACATTATGCAGTCTCCGTTAGGGCGAATACACGTGAGTACACATCATTAAGGTTTGGAAACCTGGCACGTGGCGAATCTGGTTCGCGCTCCGCATTTTGTATACTGAATGTAAGGAGATTGCATATGGAAACAGCCGTATTTGTAGCCATTCTCGGTTCGTTGTTTGTAACCGTTTTCCCTATGTTGGGAAAGCAAGGGGCAGCAGCGCGAGAAAAGGCGCGCGAGCGCCGGATGGCCGAGCATAGGATGAATGCACGACTCCTAAGACTCGATATTTGACGCGTTCCTGAACTCTCCTTATTTCTTGCCGAGCGCGAATGTCCGTTTTGCCTCGTCGACGGCAGGCTTGGAACCTGCGGCCGGGTCGCGCAGCAGTCTCTCTGTGGCGCTAGCATGTGCGCGCACTCCTGGGTCAAAGCTCGCCATCGCCTTAAGTAGCGCCGGCCCAACGACCTCTTCTCCGAGAGCAACGATCGCGCGGCTCAGACTGAGCTGCAATGCCGGATCGCCGCGACCTAGTTGCGAGGCCAATTCCTCGACCAAGTCTTTCTCCTGCCCTACCGGCACGAGGATGACGGCGGCACGCCATGCGCTCCGAGCGACCTCGTCGTCTGGGTCGCCCAGCAGAGATCGCGAGATCGCGGGCCATGCGCGCGCGTCTTTGATCTTGGACAGCGTGTGTAACGCCTGACTACGAGCCTGCGCGCGTTCCGAACCTAGCTCGGCGAGCAGTCGCGGCACAGTGATCTCTGAAGGAAGACGAGTCAACGCCCACGTGAGCATATCGCGCACATAGAAATCGGGTTCGATGGCGCACCGATCTACAAGCGCGTCCACCGCGCCCGGTTCAGGATCGGAGCCAATCGCCAGAGCAGCCTTGAGCCGCGTCGACTCGTCACTAGCAGCCAAATCGGCGATCCGTTGCGGGTCCATAGTTTCGTGCGGGGGTTTCTTGTAGGTTTAACGCCAGCCCAGCGCCGGGGCCACCGTGGTCAGAATCGCTTCCAGAACATGAGCATTGTAAGCAACACCGAGTTGGTTCGGCACGGTCAACAACAGTGTATCCGCCGCCGCAATCGCCTCGTCCTGCTTCAGTTGCTCGATCAAAACATCGGGCTCCGCCGCGTAGCCACGGCCGAAAATCGCCCGTCTGTCTTTTTCAATGAAGCCGAGCTGGTCGCTTTCTTTGCCTCCTCGCCCGAAGTATGCACGATCGCGATCATCCACCAAAGCAAAGATACTGCGGCTGACCGAGACTCGCGGAGTGCGGGTGTGGCCAGCTTCCTTCCATGCTTCGCGAAACGCGCGAATCTGCGCGGCTTGTTGGATGTGAAAAGGCTCGCCCGTCTCGTCGAACTTCAGTGTGGAAGACTGCAGATTCATTCCGAGCTTGGCCGCCCAAACAGCCGTAGCATTGGTGGCGGCTCCCCACCAAACGCGGTTGCGCAGTCCGTCAGGGTACGGCTCAAGCCGCAGCAGGCCTGGCGGATTTGGAAACATCGGGCGAGGGTTCGGCTGAGCAAATCCGCTGCCGCGCAACAGCTCGAGAAATTCTTCGGCGTGCCGGCGGCCCATGGCCGCATCGTCCTCACCCTCACGGGGATGATGGCCGAAATGTCGCCACCCCTCAATCACTTGTTCAGGCGAACCGCGGCTGATTCCCAACTGCAGACGCCCGGTGGCGATCAGATCCGCCGCACCCGCATCTTCCGCCATGTAATGAGGATTCTCATACCGCATGTCAATGACAGCCGTGCCGATTTCAATGCGCCGCGTTTTCGCACCGACGGCCGCCAGCAGTGGGAATGGCGACGCCAGTTGCCGTGCGAAGTGATGAACGCGATAGTAGGCTCCGTCAACACCCAAGCGCTCGGCTTCGACGGCAAGCTCAATCGACTGCAACAAAGCATCGGCCGCAGTTCGTGTTTCTGACTGTGGAGAAGGCGTCCAATGGCCAAAGGAGAGAAATCCGATTTTCTTCATACGAGATACCTCTAGTGTGGATCAATCCGCGCCGGTTCCTAGTCGCAGACTCGCTCTTACTACTTCACAGGTCCCGAGATTCGAACCAGCAGTTCTCTCGCCTCCGGCGACGCGGGGTTGAATTCCAAAGCTTTTTCCAGCATTGTCCTCGCCTCGACCGCTTGCCCCGTCCGGAGCAAGGCGGTCGCCAGGTTGACTCGCACCAACGTCATGGCGGGATTCAATGCCAGCGCTTGTCTCCAGAAGTCGATCGCTGCGGCGACGTTGCCGCTCTGCATTTGGTAGGCTCCTAGCGCTGCGGCCGCCGCGTATTGGGTCTTGTCCATCCGCCAAACCTGCTGGTAGATCGGAAGTGCGTGCGCGTCGTCTTTCGCGTCGCGATAAAACTCGGCGAGGTACGCGAGCGCGGCGGCATCGGCTGTGCCTTGCTCGGCGGCCTGCTTCAGCAACGGAATCGCGCGATCGTGATCTGCAGCGATGCGGTCCCGCAGAGCGACCATGGCGTAGGCCAACCCGAGGTCGCGTGTCGTGGCCTTGTAGGGAGAGTAGGGCACCAATTCCGAGACGGGGGTCGCGGCGGATTTTGGCGAAACCGGGTTGGATGGCGTGCGGCGGATCGAATGATCGGTAAAGACGACGTGTTCCACATCGCTCGTTGGTCGCTGCGACATATGGCATGCGGTACAGTCATCGCCTTTGGCGTGTCTGGCCTCCTGAGTTGCGCCGCAATCCTGAATGTTGTGGCAGGTGAGGCATTTGCCTCGGAAATAGGCCGCCTTTGCTGCCGGTTCGGGCACTGTATGCGGATCGTGGCAGGTAGCACACCACATTTTGTCGCCACTGGCGCGTTTGCAGGCACTTTGGGCCAAGTTCTCCACATGGCTGGTTACTCGCAATTCCGCAGACGAAGTTTTGCGCACAAACACAGTGAGAATATCGGATAGCAGCCCACCTGGGATCAACGCTTGGCTTTCCTGTTTGCCTGCCTTCAACACGCGCACTTCCCCGGACAAGTGACACTGCGCACAGATGCTATCGCGCGCCGCAGGGGCGAGCTTCGCCGGATTCACCATCTTCGCGGTCGATAAACTCGCGGGCCGCACAGTCGTAGTCCGTTGTGCGGAATAAAAGGCGGTGTGATCGCTGCCCGCGCCATGGCAACGCTCGCACGCGACACCGTTTTCCAGGAATGGCGTCGCCTGATAGCCGTTCAGCGTTCCTGCCTTGGGCTGAATGCCGCTGGCATGGCACTGCAAACATCCGGGTGCGATGGGCCGCGTGAGGTAGGGATAGTCGATGCTCGCGAATCCGGGTGACGGGTTCCAGGCATTGGTGCGGCGGAAGTACGTAACAGGCGACTCGAAAAGGAAACCACCGGAATCGATAAGAAAGGTGCGGGCCGCTGCGCCGCTCCCGACAAAGTAAGCCAGATTGCGGCGACCGGCAATGGGTTCTTGAACGCCCTGCTGCTGAATGCCCTGTGTGACAGGCGCAAGCTGGGTAAACTCAAACTGGTAATCTGGCCGGACCGTGTAGGAGAACGCCCCGCTCGCGTCGCGGAATTGAGCAGCGTCGAAGCTCTCCTTTGAGGCTTGCGTACCCACCTTGCCGCTGCTTTGCGCCATGGGAGTTTGCGTATAAGCACGAAAGATGGCGGCATGACAGGGCGAGCACGCCTGGTTGCCCACGAAATCCGCGCCGAAGGCACAGGACGTAGCCAGGAACACAAGTAGAAGTCGCGTCAGCATCCGACCCATAATACCGCCGCAATGTCTGCAAGGCTGGATCGGGGTTTCAAGAGCGTTCGAGCAGCTAGGTTATACGGGGGAGCGTATTCGTCGAAAATTGCGCGAGCCTAGTCCACGCTATTGTCGCCACGTCAGTACGACGTTCGCGCCTCCGACGCCGACATCCGGGATCAGCCGCGATTGTCGGGAGACTGGGCTGCCCGGCAACTTGGGATCGTGATTGCGTTTGTATGTGAATCTACCGATCAGAAACCCGATCGACCCGCCGACAAAAATGTCCGACACCCAGTGGCGACGCGCGCTAAGACGCGACGCGGAGACGAGGCTGGCGAGAGAGTACGCTGCGATGGGCACCGCTATATGGTCGCGGTACTCGTAGGCGTAGACGGTCGCCACAGCGAACGCGCTGGCCGAGTGGCCGGAGGGGAACGAAGATCCGCCTTCCCAGAAACTGCCGTGCCCATCATGATCCAAAGGCCGCTCACGATTGGCTACTTCTTTCATCGCGAAAACCACCACCTGCGCGTGACCCAGCGCCTCCATTCCCAGCAACCCCGCCTCTTTTGCGTGAGTATTGCCTGTAAACTTACCCGTCAGATAGGAGCCGCCGGTGAACCCCAGAAGGCTGTACCAAGCCCCGATGTCCGATACTCGCCCACTCCACTTGGTCTGATCGAGCGTATTCGGCTGCGCATCTGAAGTCTTGCGATCCGTCGCAAGCATCGCCGCTGAGAGAATTGCGAACGGAATCACGTACTTTTTAAACGAATGGGAGTCGTAGTTTTTCTTCTGAAATGGACTCCTCCAGAGCCGTGCCTCATCCCGGATGAACTGATGTGGAAGAGATTTCAGTTCAACTGGGTCAGAGTTCGTTGGCGTCTGACCCTGAGCTGACGGACCCGCCAGCGTGCACAGAATCACCACAAACGATCCGATTCTACTGATTTCCCTTCCTATTTGTCTCGACATTTGGAGTCTCCAATATCAAAAGATCTTTACGCTGGCGCAACTTGCTCGCGAGGCTTTCATGTGTCGACAAGGCGTTCAACGCATCAATCCTTCGTTGAACCTCTTGGGTGAAGCCATCGATCTGATCAGGAGAATAGTCAGCTGCCCGGAAGGCGCTGTGGATCTGATCCCGGGAAAGCCGCGCGAGCAAGCCTGCAACCCATTCGACGTCCTTCCGGGGCACTCGCTTCCCGATCCAACGTTCACTCTGTACATTGGGGCTGGGGGCGGCTCCAAACAATTTGACAGGGTACGTGATCACCGAGTAAGGAAGTGGCGGCATGGGCAGGAACCCGAACATGAGTGGCCAGGACGGCGCAGCAAAATCAACATAGTCAGCCGTCACTTTCTTGATGAAATCGCTCTTCGAGTAGACGCTAAGATCCCCGCGCGGGGAGCGACTCGGCCATCGGGAACTGGTGGACCCAAGCGTCGCGCCCAGATCGCTGACGGCGTACACTTCCCCGCTGGATCGGTCGTAGATCGAGTTCTGGGAATCCTTCATGTCATAGTTATTGAACATCGCCATCAAGACGCGCAGCCCGTTGAGTTCTCGAGTGCCGGAAAATGGGTTCTTTCTCCATCGCCATTCAGCGCGCTTCTTCTTGCCCATCCGTTCCCATCGGGCATCGCGGACTGTACCATCGGAAGAAACAAATTCTCCGCCGCGGCTCAGTTTTTTGGGCATGTGTAACACCTGTTGCGACGGCAGAAGATAATCGTCGTCCACCGCATACCCCACCGCCCACACGAATCTGGTGACAACCGTCTCGGGCTTGGCTTCGGCTCCCACCTTCACCTTCCATTTGTCCCCTTTGGGATCTCGGACAACGAACTTCGGACTATTGCCACCCTTATCTTCTTCCACAAATTCGAATGGACCCGAACCCGGCGCTCCAGCGTTGCCTCCAGAGCCGTAGAAAAGATCACGAGACTCGATATCGGGAGTTGCCCACAACGATGCGGCCTTGCCGTCGTCGTCCTTTTTGCGATCTTTCGCATACCCATTGGGGAGAATCAGGCAGATTGCGGCGATACAGATGGAAATTCGTTTTGTGTTCACGTCTACTCCTCATTGACTACGGTGTGAGTTCCGCGTCTCTCACCGCGTCCTGAACCACTTCTTGCACCGCTGCCTTTACCGCTCACGCACCACCTCTTCCAGGTCCTCATGATTACCCAGCGCCAGTGCGCCATTCTTCGCGCTGATTTGTTCCAGCACAGGTCCAATCGGGTCTATACTTTTCGCCACGGCCTTCGCCACCTTCTTGGCAACTTTTTCTGCCGGTACGATTTCTGATTTGGCAGTTTCCCAATCCTGTTCGAAAACCTTGGCGATCCGGCCCGCGATCTTGCTGTCGTCCACCAGGACCCCCACTTCCCGGCGCATGTCTAATTCCAGTCGGCTGAGACTTTGGCTACCCAAAAACACCGCATCTCCGTCGCGCACGATCACGCGGGCATGCAGTCGCAGAGGGTGGGAGCCTCGAACATCGGATGGCCCTGCTGAACCTTTAACGCGTCCAATCACACGAATCTCCACCCCGTCCTTTGCCAGCTGCTGCAGTACCTGTAACATCGCCGGGTCGCTGATCTTCAAGTCGTAAATCAGCAATTGTTTTTTGGCGGCGCTGAGAAAGTGAGTAAGTCGCTCCCGCGCGTTTACCGGGCTCACAACCAGCTCGCGGGACTTTGTAGCGAAGGACTGGCGTAAGGTATCTGCCTTAAACAATTCGCTGACGGCGTCAACCAGTTTGTGATGGCTGGAGATCAAGCCGAAACTTCGGGTACGGCGCAGGTCCGCGACTGTGAAGTTAAACCCGAGCAAAAACACCTTTTTTTGATCGATGATGATGTACTTTCCGTGATACCGGGCCAGGTCATTATTGGTTCGAGCTACCACAGCACCGGCTGCCAGCAGGCGCATCTCAAGTCCGCGCAGCCGCCGTTCCCCGCCCCGATTCGTATACGCTATCAGGGCCTGCACGGTAACGCCCCGCTTGACCGCCTCCACCAGAGTTCGTTCGATTTCAGGGTGATCGCAACGAAAAATGGCGATCTCAATGCTCTTCTTGGCGCCTTCCATAGCCTCGATGAGTGGTCCGACTCCATCTTCTGGCTGGATTAACAGTTTCACGTAGGTCCTTTCGTCATGGCGGCGACTATCGGGCGCTTTGCAAGCCTTCCTGATTCGCCTGCAGCGTTACTTCTTCCGCTCCGAATTGGAGCTGGCACATCTCGGCATAGAATCCACCGGCCTGCACAAGGTCCGTATGGTTTCCGGTTTCGACAACTTGACCGTCCCGAATAACAAAGATGACATCGGCTCGGCGAATCGTCGACAAGCGATGCGCGACAATGATCGATGTTTTGCCTTCAATCATTCGGTCCAGAGCCTCAAACACCAGCTTTTCGGACACCGCATCCAGACCCGAGCTGGGTTCATCCAGCAGCAGAATCGGCGTGTCGCGAATGATGGCGCGCGCAATGGCAATGCGTTGCCGCTGGCCGCCCGAAAGCGTCACGCCGCGCTCGCCGACCATCGTGTCATAGCCCTGCGGCAGCTTCTCCACAAATTCATCGGCGTTCGCTCGCTCCGATGCCCGCATAATTTCCGCGCGGGTGGCATTCGGCTTGCCATAGGCGATGTTCTTCCATAGCGGTTCGTGAAACAGCAGCGTTTCCTGCAGCACGATGCTAATCTGCTCGCGTAAAGACTTTTGCCGGTAGGACCGAATATCCCGCCCGTCGATCAGCACTGTCCCCGACTCAGGGTCGTAAAAACGTGATAGCAGACCAATTATTGTGGACTTTCCAGACCCAGTGGGGCCTACCAGCGCCGCTGTCTGACCGGGTTGAATCTTCAGCGACAGACGATCCAAAATCCGACGGTCGTCTTCGTACCCGAACGTCACGTCGCGGAATTCGATTTCCCCGCGAAAGGCCGGCGCGTTGCGCGCGCCCGGCGCATCCTGCACGTCATTTTTTGCATCCAGAACCTCAACGATCCGCTCGTAGCCGACCACCGCTTTCGTGTAGGTGTCCGTCATTTTAGACAGCTCCTGCATCGGCTTATAGAGCTTCGAGAGATAGGAGACGAAGACGATCAAGGCGCCAGCCGTGAGGGCGCCTTGCAGGGCCATCCGCCCTCCAAACCACAGCACCATGCTGGTACCGATTGCCACAATGATTTCGACCAGCGGTGTTAGCCTCGCCTTCGCGCCGCGTGCTTTTAGTGCAGCTTCCACGGTCTCAAGACTTTCCTCTTCCAGCCGCTTCTGCTCGTAATCTTCTCGCGCGAACGCCTTCACCACGCGAATCGACGTCAGCATTTCTTCAACCAAAGATATAACCTGGCCCTCTTTTTTCCGAACATCGCGCGAGAACTGCTTGATCATTCGGGTGTAGCGAAACACCACGAAAAACAGGACCGGCGCAATCGATAGGGCGATCAACGTGAAACGCCAGTTCATGTAGAACATCACTCCGACCATGCCAACCAGTGAAATGGTTTGGATGATGGTCGTCAGCATCCCGGAGGTAATGAAGCTCTGAACGGAATCGATATCGCTGGTGACGCGGCTGACCAGATCCCCCGTTTGGTTGTGGTCGTGATACGTCAATCCCAGCCTCTGCATGTGGAAGTACAACATCTTGCGAAGATCGTGGGTCACCCATTGACCGACGGTCGTGGTCAGATGTTTTTCCGCGTAGGAACAGGCTGCACCGATGGTTGCGATCGCCAACGCCGCCAACGCGGCAAACCGTAAGATCTCAATTTTTTCCGTTCCGGCCCAGCGTTCCAGCCAATGCGGGACAGCATGGTCAGCCAGCACGTTGTCGACGATCCACTTGAGCGGCCAAGGGGCCATAAGTGAGACGACGCTCTCAAGCATCGCTGCAAATAATGCCCCTAACAGCAACATCCGATAAGGACGGACCACTTCAACCAATCTTTGGTGCCGCATCACACTCCCTTCGGTGGCGTCAAAGTAGCATTAAGCGTCCTATTTACCCGCTCGCCGACTCGTCCAGGCCCCGCGCTCTAGGTAGAGTCTTCGCTAAACCTTTTGTTTCACGGTTTTCCGTGAAACATCCTTTGCCCATCCGGATCTGCTTACTATGTGGTTTCGTAAAACGTCTCTGGTCCTGTACGCGATGGCAACGTTTCCTGGCGGGGAGTTCGCGTATGGGCAGTCTACTGCCTCCAGCACTCAGCCTGAGTTCACGTTTAGGAATCGGATGAAATGGGTCGGCAAGTCTGCCATCAGTACCAACCGGTTGGCCGGATATGCGTTTTCCTCGGCACTAGCGACAGATCGCAATAAGCCCAAGGAGTACGGACCGCATTGGGATGGATATGGGAAACGGATAGGTTTGCGGCTCTCCACGGGCGCTACGGGATTGTTGATGGAGTCGAGCATAGGTGCCGTTTGGGGAGAGGATCCCAGGTACCGGCATGTAGCCAGCGGTTCACGCGTTAAGGCTCGACTCTGGAACGCAGTAAAGATGTCCTTCATGGCGAAAAATGCGCAGGGTAAGACTGTGCCCGCGTACGCTCGTTACATCGCGGTTCCCGCGAACAGTTTCGCCTCCAACGCGTGGCGGCCTGACAGCCAAGCCAGGGCGGAGGAAGCCTTGCGGCGAATTCCACTCTCGTTCATGGATCGGATTATCGCGAACGCCGTCACCGAATTTTTGCCCGATCTGATGAAACCTTTCCACCATTGAGGTCGCCTCGAAGCCATCGCTCATACCAGTGGCAACATAGTTGAAAGGAGCTGCCCTATGCGAAGTTTCATCCTGCTTGTGTTGGTAGCCGGATTCGTTCATGCGGCCGATGATCCGCGGGTGGTCGCTTTCTCCCAGCGGGTAAACCAATACGGAAAGATACGGGACGCGGCAAGGCGGAAAGTGGGTTCGATGCCCAAAGCCGCAACGCCGGAGCAGATTGACTCTCAGGCACGCAAACTGGTCACCGAAATTCGTGCTGCACGCACGACCGCACAACCGGGGGATATCTTCACCCCAGACGTTCAGCCATTGTTTTTAAAAATCTTGAGAGACAATTTCAGCGGTTCGGACAATAAGGAAAACCGTGATACCGTTCGCCAAGGTAATCCGGAACGCGACAAGGACAAGGACGAAGCCATCCCGGTTATCCAAGTAAACGCCGTCTATCCCAAGAGCGCGCCGTTATCCAGCGTTCCGCCCCTGCTACTGCTGGAATTGCCCAAGTTGCCAATGGACATCGAATATCGGTTCATCGGTCAGACCCTAATTCTGTGGGACAACATTTCGAACCTGATCATCGACTATATGAAAGGGGCCGCACCTGGAGTGTAAGGTGCGGTGGTCCAGCGTAATGAAACGAATTGTCGGCCTGATCGCTTTGTGCGCTGCAAGTGTTTGGACGGCGTCCATCCTGGCGCAGGAACTGAAACTACCGAACATCAAGGACTCTTTTCGCTTCGCAGTGATTGGCGATACGGGCACAGGCGGCCCGGATGAGTACAAAGTTGCGGAGCAGATGGTTAAGCTTCATAAGGTCTTGCGATACGATGTCGTCGCGATGATGGGCGACAACATGTATGGCGGTGAATCCCCCAAGGACTTTCAGCAGAAGTTTGAATTGCCCTATGGCGCATTACTGAAAGACAACGTCAAGTTCTACGCATCCCTGGGCAACCATGATAATTCGAATCAGCGTTTCTACAAGAATTTCAATATGGACGGTAAACGCTACTACTCCTTTAAACCGCACGACGGAGTCCGCTTCTTCGCGCTGGACAGTAACTACATGGACAAAGAGCAAATCGTGTGGCTGGATAAGGAGCTAGGCGGGCCTGACAGCGACTGGAAGATCGTCTTCTTTCACCACCCTCTCTACTCCGATGGGGACGCCCACGGCTCTGCAACCGAGCTTCGCAATATTCTGGAGCCGATCTTTCTCAAGCACAATGTTTCCCTCGTGCTGGCGGGCCACGAACACTTCTATGAAAGGATCGTCCCACAGCACGGAATCCCGTACTTCATCGTAGGCAGTTCCGCCAAGTTGCGAAAAGGCAACATCACAAAGACAGACCTTACGGCTAAGGGCTTCGACACCGATAACGTCTTCATGGCGTGCGAGATCGACAAAGACACTCTCACCTTTCAAGTCATTGCAAAAACCGGGATGACTATTGATAGCGGAACCATTCAGCGACCGACGACGCAAGTTCAACCCCTGCGCTAAGTCACACAACGCTAGGTAAGAAACCCTTGAGCCGATTCAAATCTTGAAGGCCGTGGCAAACGCTACGCGTGCGGCCACCGGACAAGGGAGGCGCACCTGGCCAACGCTCCCTCTGTCATTCGTCCAACCAAATCATATAAGCGCCACGTGCCTCACCGCTTTGGATGATATTTAGCAAAGATCCGTCGGGAAAGGCCCACAAGGTATTTGCGACCGGTTTGGCCCTTGCCTTTACCAGCAAATCCAAATCAGGGATGATTTCACCATTTGCCAGCAGGAACTTTTGGTCCTCATTCTTGGGGCTGTTGAGTCTTTTTGAGGGCTGATGGATCAAGAGCCGTGTCCCTCGTGGGGCCATAAGGCATTCGTATTCTTCATAGACGTCTAAGCGTGCGAGCGCTGCAAGGACACTCGACAATTCGGTGCAGCAGGCAGTTGCGGAGATATAGCGAAGAGTATTGCGCCTCTCTAAAATTGAGACGTAGTGATGTCGAAAATGGGTTTCGGCAAAATGTGAGGAGCCTGCTGGCCGTTCGGCTCTCGACGTGCTCTAGAGCAAGTCGGTCGGATGACCAATACAGGCCAATCCTGCATGCCAGCAGGTCATCGATCCAAAAGGGGAACACCATGAAAGACAGCACTAAAGATCAGGTAAAAGGTAAGGCCCACGAACTTAAGGGCGCGGCACTGGAAGCGGTGGGGAAGGCAACCAAGGACGAGAATCTCGAAGCCAAGGGCAAGGCCGAAAAGCTGGTGGGTAAAGTGCAATCCAAAATCGGGCAGATCGAGAAAGTTCTCGACAAATAATTTTCTGGAAGAAGACTGAGGCAAACGATGCTATTAGTGATTCTCTTGATATTGCTGCTAGGTGGAGGCGGAGGCTACTACGGCCATGGCCGTTGGGGCCCTCGTGGCAGCGCCGGTTTCGGCGTGGGAACAATTCTGCTGGTTGTATTATTGCTCTACTTCCTGGGTGATCGGTAGCCTAACCGGCTTCGCGCAGGAGGTCGGAAGGCCTTCTGCGCGAGGAACGGTATTTTTCACACACCTAAATCCTGTCCGACCAAATCGCTGCCAGGCCTTTGGCGTTTCGTTCCGTTTTTCCGCCGTATCGCGAACCCTCTATAATCCACGCTCCCCGGTTTCGATAGAATGTAGCCTCTACAGGTACAAACTATGTCTTTACGCATCCTTCTTCCGCTTGCCTTTTTGACCGTGAGCGCTTTTTCCCAACCCCTCACGGCCGACCTGACGATCCACACGGACCGGCCGGGTCCCCAGGTCAACCGACAACTTTTTGGCCAGTTCGCCGAACACCTGGGAGCCGGAATCTACGGAGGCATCTGGGTTGGCGAAGACTCGAAGATTCCTAACACCCGCGGTTATCGAAACGATGTCCTGGCGGCACTTCGCGACTTGAAGGTCCCCGTCATCCGCTGGCCGGGGGGCTGTTTCGCTGACGAATATAACTGGCGTGAAGGCGTCGGTCCCCGCGCGAAACGGCCCATCAAAATCAATACACATTGGGGCGGAGTCACGGAGCCGAATACGTTTGGCACCCATGAGTTTCTGGACTTCGCGGAATTGCTCGGCGCCGAAGCCTACATCAGCGGCAACGTCGGCTCCGGCTTTCCGCGCGAGTTGGCCGAGTGGGTGGAATATGTCACGTCCCCAGCTGGCTCACTCGCATCCGAGCGTGCAGCCAATGGCCGGAAGGCGCCCTGGAAGCTTCCTTACATCGGCCTTGGGAACGAACTTTGGGGCTGTGGCGGCAACATGCGCGCCGAGTATGCCGCCGACGTGACCCGCCGCTATTCCACTTTCATCAAGGTTCCGGCCGGCGTAAAAATCCTGAAGTCAGCCTCCGGTCCGTCCGACGAGGATTACGATTGGATGGAAGTCATGATGCGCAATGCGAGCAAGAACTTCGACTCCATCGGCCTGCACTACTACACCATCACAGGCACCTGGGCGAAGAAAGGTTCCGCCACCGATTTTGATGAAGCGACGTACGCCAAGACCCTACAGTCCACCCTGCGAATCGACGGCATCATCTCCAAGCATTCCGCGATCATGGACAAGTACGATCCCGCCAAGCGTGTCTGGTTAGCCATCGACGAATGGGGCACGTGGTTTGAAAACGAACCCGGCACCAACCCCGGCTTTCTCTATCAGCAGAACACTCTGCGCGATGCGATGGTGGCTGCGCTTAATATCAATATCTTCGCCAAGCACGCCGACCGCGTCAAAATGGCCAACATTGCGCAGATGATCAACGTGCTGCAGGCCATGATTCTGACCAAGGACGACAAGATGGTTCTGACCCCCACCTACCATGTGTTTGAGATGTTCAAGTCCTACCAGGACGCAACGAGTCTGCCTATCGACTTGACGTCGCCCTGGTATAACAAGGACGCCGTGACGGTGCCAGCCGTAAGCGCTTCGGCCGTCCGCGACAAGGCTGGTCGGCTGCACATCGGCTTAGTGAACGTCGATCCTACGCATGCCATTACTGTCACCGCGAAGCTTTCGGGCGTTGCCGTTACCTCCGCCCCAGGCCGTGTGCTCACCGCTCCGGCGATCAACTCGCACAATACCTTCGAGCAGCCCTTGGCGGTAAAACCGGCCCCTTTTAGCGGTGCAACGATTGCGTCCGGCACCCTGAAGGTTACGTTACCGCCGAAGTCTATCGTGATGCTCGATCCCATGTAAGGAGAGAACGTCTTGATGGTGACCAGATTCAGACTTACAGTAGGGCGTCCCCTTCCAGCCCCTCGCCATTTGTGATAAACCAAGGAGGGGTTCCCCACCGGAATATCCTGCAGTTCTGATCTATTCTATGGTGCTCGGAGCCGATTGCCATCAATGAAGCATCTCCTTTACGCGACGGCTACGATGTTGACGGTTGCCATTCCTGCAGCCCTAGTCACCAGAGCGCTCGGGCAGACTCCGGCCGCCAAAGTGCCTAACCCGCAGCGGGCCTCTCATCAAGCATTGATAAGCACCTACTGCGTCGGATGCCACAACACCAGGCTCAAAACCGGCGGTCTGGTCTTGGAGGGTCTCAACCTCATAGCCGCAGAGAATAACGCCCAGATCTGGGAAAAGGTATTGCGGAAACTACGCGGGCATCAGATGCCGCCGCCGGGTAGTCCACAACCGATGCAGAAGGATATCGATTCGCTGGTTGCCTCCCTGGAGACCAGGCTCGACACGCATGCCAAGGGACCGCAAGCTGGATATGTCCCCATCCAGCGTCTGAATCGCACCGAGTATGCCGCCGCTGTGAAGGCTCTGCTGGCTGTAGACGTGAATCCGAAGGAAGTCCTGCCGCAGGATATACAAGTCGAAGGATTCGACAACATCGCGGACGCCCTAAATGTTTCGCCGGCCTTCCTCGATCAATACGTAGCCGCGGCGCGGCACGTCGCAAGGCTGGCGGTGGGCAGTCCGAATCCTCGCGTTTCAAACGTCAAGTATTCGGTCGCAGCCAACCAGAATCCCGACGATCCTCCGCCCCCCGGCACGCGCGGCGGCATCAAATTCAAGCACAACTTCCCGGCAGACGGCGAATATCGCATCACGCTCGACAACCTCGCCGTGGTCCCCTATCCCAACGCGCTCGAGAATCGCGCCACCATCGTGATTCTGATCGACGGGGCCATTGTGTTCCGGCAGAACATCGGCGGGCTGGAGGATCTGTCCCTGGCCGACCGCACAGCCGGAACCGGACGCGCGAAGGTGATGGATCGGTTCAGCAAGATTCCCGTCACGGTGAAGGCTGGCGTGCGCGACGTCGTTGTCGCTTTCATCGATCGCTCTCACGTAGAGACCGACGAAAACTTTCAGAAGCTGGAACCTTATGGAGGCTTGACCGGCGGTCAGGCCGCGCTTGGACGCATCGCCGAACTGCGTGACGGTGTCGTCGTCGCGGGACCGTTCAACCCGACAGGAGTTTCCATGACTCCCAGCCGTGCGCTGATCTACGTGTGCGAACCAAAGCCAAATGCTGCGTCGACCGCAGAGACCGCCTGCGCCCGACAGATCACGGAAAACCTCGCACGCCGGGCTTTCCGAAGACCAATTACTGTAGCCGAAATGAACCGGCTCATGCCGTTCTATGAATCGGAACGCAAGGACGGTGGAACCTTCGATCAGGGAATTGAGCAGGCCGTCGCGGCAGTCCTAGCCAGTCCGCAATTTCTCTATCGCGCGATTCAGGGGCCGCAGCGCACCGTTTCTCCGAATGGCGACTTCGCTCTCACCAACCTGGAACTAGCTTCCCGGCTTTCCTTCTTCCTATGGAACACCGGCCCGGATGAGAAGTTATTCAAGCTCGCGGCATCGAATACGTTGATCGGACCGACAGCCGCTAAGGGTGCGTTAAACGCGCAAGTGAAGCGCATGCTCGCCGACCCCAAGGCTTCCAGCCTGGTCACCAGCTTTGCGATGAAGTGGCTGAACCTGACCGACCTGGAACAAGTTGTGCCCGACCCGGCCCTGTTCCCAAAATTCAACGATCAACTGCGCCGCGACTTCGTGACGGAGGCGCAGACCTTTGTCGGCAGTCTCTTTTCCGATGATCGCAGCGTTGTCGATCTCCTGACCGCCGACTACACGTTTCTGAATGATCGACTCGCCGACCACTACGGCATCGCAGGCGTCACAGGCGGCCAATTCCGCAGGGTGTCGCAGATCCCGCAAGAGCGCCGGGGCCTGCTCGGCAAAGCCGCAGTCGAATTGCGGACCTCCTATGGCGACCGGACCTCTCCTGTTTTGCGAGGGGCGTGGGTACTCGACAAGCTGCTCGGCACGCCTCCGACGCCTCCCCCACCGAATACGGCAACCGACCTTTCACAAAAAGCAGGCGAGCAGCCCAAAACCGTACGCGCCCGTCTCGAACAGCACCGCGCCAACGCCACCTGCAAGATGTGCCACGGCGTAATCGATCCCATCGGGCTGGCACTGGAGAATTTCGACGCGGTCGGCCAATGGCGGACCACTGATCGTCAGGCCAATCTCCCGATCGACGCGAATACCGTGCTGCCCACCGGAGTCGCGATCAACGGCGTCGTCGAACTGCGCGATCAGTTAGTCTCGAAGCCAGCCACCTTCGCCCAGACCGTAACCGAAAAGCTGATGATGTATGCGGTCAATCGCCGCTTGGAATATTTCGACATGCCGCAGGTTCGCGCCATTGTCCGGAATGCGGCGAAGGAAAACTACAAGCTGTCTTCGATCATTTTAGGAATCGTGAATAGCGACGCGTTCCGCAAACAGGGAGCGGGGGAAGTCGCCAAAACTGTGGCGACAACCAAAGTCCCAAGCAAGACTGTCGCCGTAAAATAGCGATTGTCCTGAGTTAGTAATTCGTTGAAAGAAATGGTCGGGAAATGAACCAGCAATGTTGGGCATGCAATGCTGACGAGCCGCGACGGGCAGGGAGCGGAGTCTTCCCGAGTCTGATTGCCCACTTTCAGCACTCCGCTTCCTGCCCGTCACGGCTCGTCAGCATTGTGGACTCATTCCGAGAACTTCTGACTCAGTACACTTAAGTAGAGGGACACCATGTTCATCACCAAGAAGCATATTTCCCGCAGAGCAGCGCTGAAGGCGGCTGGCGTGACCTTGGGCCTGCCCTTTCTGGAAGCGATGGTGCCCGCAGGCACAGCGCTGGCCCAGACCGCCGCCGTTCCCAAGCTGCGCACCGGCTTCTTCTATCTGCCGCATGGCGCGATCATGGGCAACACCTCGCACGGCCCCGCGATGGATAAATGGACTCCCTCCGGCTCGGGAGCAGATTTCAAACTCAGCCCGATTCTCTCGCCGCTGGAGAAGTACAAGAAGTACGTCTCATCGTTTGGCAATTTGGAAAACGCGGCGACCGCAGGTTCCGTGCATTCCTTCACCCCTGCAACCTGGCTCAGCGCCACCCGCCCGGATAACGGAGCCGCCCGCGCCCACATGGCCACGACTCTCGACCAAGTGATCGCCAAGATCATCGGCCAGGAGACGCGTCTGCCCTCGCTCGAAGTGTCTTCGGAAACCATCGTGCAGTCGGCGGCCGGAGGCGGCGGCAACTACTCCACCCTATCCTTCCGCGACGTGGAATCGCCTCTTCCGATGGAGCCAAACCCGCGCAAAGTGTTCCTGCAGCTGTTCGGCGAAGGCGACACGCCAGAGGAGCGCGCCGCCATTTCCCGTCACACGACGAGCCTGCTTGACCTGATCCTGGACGACACCAAGAGCATGCAGCGCACCCTCGGCCCCAGCGACAAGGCCTCTCTGGACGCGTACCTCGAAAGCGTGCGCGAGATCGAGCGCCGCACCGAAAAGGCCAAGGGCCAGGACCTGACCGGCCTCAAGATTCCCGAGGCACCCATAGGCGAACTCGACGCCTTTCCTGACCAGGTGAAGCTGATGTTCGACCTGATCGCGCTAGCCTATCAAGCCAACCTAACGCGAGTAGCATCCTACATCATGGCCGCCGAAGGCACCAACCGCACCTACAACCACATAGGCATTCCGGATTCCTTCCACCCCATATCGCACCACGCCAACGATCTGGATCGCATCAACAAGCTGGTAAAAATCCAAACCTGGCACCTGCAGCAGTTCGCGGATTTCATAGCGAAACTAGCAGCAACCCCAGACGGCGACGGCACGCTGCTGGATCACTCGCTCTTCCTATACGGCTCAAACATGAGCAACAGCGATCAGCACAACAACTACCCCGAGCCAAACATCCTGGTAGGCGGAGGCAACGGCAAGATGAAGTTAGGCGGTCAGCACCTGCCGCTGGCAGGGAAAACCCCCATCGCCAACCTCCACCTCACGATCCTGCAGAAGGTAGGCATAGAGCGAGAAAAGTTCGGCGACAGCACCGGCACGATTTCAGGTGTGTAGCAGGCTCGAGACATACGCGCGGGATAGAGCTACGCCCCCGGACAGTCAATTTTCTGAGGGTGGTTCGATGCTGTCGACGACGAGCGTTTCAAGCGGCCCCTTCTGTTTTTTGAGCGTTAGCCCGAGACTCTCTTGCAGTGCGGTGGTCAGCGACGGAGCGTCGGTTGGGGAATCCACGCGGGCATCGGCTGAGTATCGAAAGTCAAAATCGTAGTTAAGCAAAAGCCCAGTTTGGTCCCACAGCGGTGTTCCTAACGCTCGCCCCAGGGCTTGAACAAGCTGTGACATCGATGCCCTTCGTCCCGCAATCGCGGTAACCCCTAGCGTGGGCGCGGTCGCTGCGACGTAGGATGGGCTGATTGGCGACGAACCGTCATCGCCCGAATCTTTCGCCGGAGCGCTTTGGTCAGCTACCTTCATCTTGATTCCGTTCTTCCCAACCGAGAGGGCGTATCCGTCGACCTCAGTGACGACTCCGTGAGAACGCATTTTGAACCGATCTGCGAGCAGCGATTGGAGCATGCTTCGGAGTTGGTCATTCGTCGCTGCTGGCTCGAATATGGCCTCGATGGTGTAAACAGCTCCGAGGTGTTCCCCGGAAACATGAGAGAAATCCAAACGGTAGGCATAACCGATCAAATAGGCAACCTGCGTGGTCCAGGTAAGTCGTCCTGCGGATCGCTGCGGCGTAGTCGAAAACGAATCTCCGCCCGGCTTAATAGCTGCGACTTCAAATTGAGGCTTTGGCGGAGCCTGCGGTTTGGCGACCATTGGCGCGAACAGGAAGAGGCCAGTGAGACCAAAAGCCATTTTTGCTGGCCGCATGATAGGAAACTCCTCGTTGCTTAGCTGAAATAATAGAGCACAAAGGAAGCCCGCGACAAGCCCTGCTTGGCACGCATCCTCAATAAGCGAAACGCTATCTCAACTCGAGCGCCATCCGCAATTCCACCCTGCGAGCGTCATTCATAGCCAGAACCTGAACTGTAGCTCGTCCCATGGGCGTGATCCCGTGGATTTGGAAGTTGCGCAGTTCCAGGTGTTGGCTCCACAAGTCCCGGCGCGGATGAAACAGCGGAACGAGGGTGCCGGTTTCCGGGTCGATCCCAGAAAGATTCGGGCCCTTGTGCAAGTTGCAGCGATGGCAGGCAAGCGCGAGATTGTGCTCGGTCTCGCCGCCTCCGTGCTGCTTCGCTATGATGTGCTCGATATGAAACGTAAGGCGGCTGTGCCGTTGTTCCAGACCGCAATACTCGCATTGATCGCGAGCCCGGCTCCGCACCAATTCCCGCAGAGCGATTTCCATGTTGTATGCCGGAGGTTTACCGGATGGCAGTCAGATGGCGTTGTGCCTTGAATTGAAGAGCCGAAATTAAGTCCTCGGCATTCACCAAAGCCTCGTACTCGCTGCGCTCATCCCCGCTGAGTTGGCCTTCGTTGGCCAGTTCCGCCAACGCGGCGACACGGCTCTGGACAAGCTCGGATACGCGCAAGTCCACCACCCTGCGTGCGGACTCCGCGTCCAGGCACATGCTAAGGGAGTCCAAAAGGTCGTCCAATGTGGCCGCGCTCATGCCTAACGATACCAAGTTTCGGATTGGCGCAGGCGTGCCTTGGTCGAAGAGAATCTTCATCGCCAGGTGTCTAGCGATGGGCCAGCGCAGGTGCACTATCGAGACTGCGCGCGGCGAATTCGATCACGGCCTTCACTTGGTCGCGGTTCAGCCCGTCAAACCACTCCATGATTTCGTTCAAATTCGCCCCTGCCTCCAGATTTTCCGAAGATGGCCGATACAGGCATACGCGTGCCCTTCAATACCCACGCACCGCTCATCTTACCCGGGACGCTTTCCACCACCGCACATTGGGACCAATCAATCGTACACCGAGAACCAGGCGAACGAAGGAGTCTTCAACTGTCCTCTGAGAGCCTAAAAATCTCTGCTCTCCTGACCTCCACCAGCACTCCCAAATCTTTATGGCAAACTAGTCATGATCGAACTCTGGGGGGAGTTTAGATGCGCGCACACTCTTATCCGCTACTCAGTCTGCTTATTTGCATCCTCTGCACGGGGTGTGGAATGGGCGGGCTCAACAACTCGTCCTCCTTCGTGGAAGGTAAGGATTATGTTGTTCTCGAACGGCACCGCTTTCTGGACTCGATGCGCTTCGATCGTCCTGTGGAAGCGTTTAGCATGCTGTTCCCCAAGGGCTGGAATATTGAAGGCGAAGTGAAATGGCGCGGTATCGGCGAGTGCCGGGGCGACATCGTCAGCAATCAAGTGAAAGCGAGTTCGCCCGATGGCGCGATCCGCTATGAGGCAATGCCGTCTCAGTCGTTTGGTTGGGCTGACGACCAGATCATGTTCCAGTCCATGCAAGCCGGTGCGCAGCACGGCGGTTGCGGTTTGAGTCAACCCTTCGACGCCGCCACCTATGTGACGAACTTTGCTCGCCAGGAATTGAAAGCGGAAGCGTCGGATATCCGCGTGGATGAAGGTCAGCTTGCTCCCATGCAGAAACTCGACCAACAGGCCAACGCAATCTCAAGGCAATACGGTACCGGAATGCAGCAGACAACGACCATCGTCTTCGGCAAACTGAAATGGCCCGATGGCGACCAAGGCATCCTTCACGTCGCCGTTACGAATAGCATTACTCACAAGGCCAACTACTTTGGCGGCGGCACTAGTACGTTCTCCACTACGAACGTTTTCTATCGCGTGATGCTGCGTTTCCCTGCGGCTCGCGAAAAGGAAGCCACGCAACTATTTGGCACCATTCAAGCCAGCTATCGCCAGAGCCCCATTTGGAGGCAAGCCAAAGAGAACTTTCTGACGCAACTGGGGAATGCCGAGCACGCGCAACGCATGGAAACCATCCGATTGATGGGCGAACAATCCCGCGCGTATGCACAAGCGCAAAGCAACGCCAGCGACCAGCGCATGCGCGATTGGGAGAGCCAGCAGGCATCGCAGGACCGTCAGCATACGGCCTTCGTCCAGACAATTCGCGAAGTCGAAACCTGGAAGGATGCCGGTGGCAGCGTCGAATTGAGCAGCGGCTACAACCAGGCGTGGAGCAGTGGGGACGGTACTTACATTCTCAGCAACTCTCCGTCATTCGATCCCAGCAGTGTGTTTCAGGATCAAAAGTGGAAAGAGATGCAACACCCCGACCGCTGAGAGGCGCGAGAAAAGCAACAGCTACT
>JBDTUY010000007.1:0-24914 GCA_040007495.1 Acidobacteriota bacterium
ACAAATTGGTCAGCGATGCGTTCTCCCCGCCTTCATTAATGGCTTCCCGGACGCTATCCGAAAAGTCACGAACCATCCCTTCCAGTTCATGCCATTGCTTCGCTTCAGGTGTAGTAGATGCCGACTGCGCAATGCGTTCCAACTCGCGATCCGCGTTTGCCAGATTTTGCAGTAGCTCATCCCGATTGGTCGAATCTGGAGCGTGAGACAACTGATGCATCACGGCAGCCAGCGTATTCTGCTCCGCGTGAACGTCGTTCAACAGCTTTTCCATCAAACGCTGTTCATCCACCACCTTGGCCGTGTCGTCCTCGATCTTGCGGCTGCCTCGCACGGCCACAAATCCAGCCAAACCCAGCAAAATGACAACCAGCGAAAACCCCGCGATCAGCGCGCGCAGCACCGTGCGTTCGGTCATTTGCGCTGGGATCGGGAAAGCCACGAAAGGTTGGTCCATCCCCAGTTTAGACTGGATCTTCCGGCATCAGCGGCGCAACCGTAGAGCGGGGCCGAATCAAGCCAAGATAGGCGAGCGTGGATTCCGCGATGTGCCGCGCGACCAACTCCCTTTGCTCGGCCGTCATTGTCATCTCCGGCCACAGCGTTGCCAGGATCGGGTTCCTCCGCGTGTAATGCCCCACTTGCCCCAAAACACCGTGAGTGCAAAGCCGCGAGGTCGCATGATCGGAGGGCAGCCCGAGCAGCGACCCCACGATCTCACGCAGCCTGTCGTAGACAGGCCGCATCACTTCGTTCACCACCAACGCAGTCACGCTGGTCGGGCGTACGAATTCGTGCAGCATCAGCCGATAGCGGAGGTTGCTTTCATCATCGTTGCCCAAAACGCGTTCCACCATGGCGCGAATTATGGCTCGAAGCGCGTCCTCAGCCGAGATGCCGGTCGGTAGCCCCGGACCCGGCGCTGGTTGTGGGGCGCAGGACATCGCGAAGCGCAGCACCTCTGTGTATAACTCAAGTTTGTCGCCGAAATGATAGTTCACCAACGCCAGATTCACATCGGCACGGCTACAGATCTGACGAATGGTGGCCGCTTCATAGCCCTGTTCGGCGAACACGTCCACCGCAGCCTTCAACAACCGCGCACGCGTATCGTCGGCGTGTATCGCAAACGTTTTGAGACCTGGCTTGGTCGGCAACGCGGCTGTCTTAATTTGTTTCAACTCGACCGCTTCCCGTGCGTCAACATCTCGACCGCATGCTGCATCGATCCAGCAGGTGTGACTTCGCCCGAATTGACGAAGAAGATTTCATCTACGTTGTCGATGGTGTTCAGACGATGCGCGATGATCACCTTCGTCGTGGTCTTCGGCAGCTTATCCAGAATCTCCTGCAGCAACTGCTCCGTCACCGTATCGATATTGGCGGTCGCTTCATCCAGGATCAGCAGGTCGGGTTTGCGCAAGGTTGCACGCATGAAAGCGATTAACTGCTTTTGTCCCAAACTGATGCTGTTGCCACTGCTGGCCACTGGCGTGTCGAGCCCTTCGGAAAAGCGCGCCATCAGGCTGGATAGATTCGATGCTTCCAGCAACTTCTCTAATTGCGCGCTGGTGTAATCCTGCAACTCTTCATTGCCGTAAACGATGTTGTCGCGCACGGTGCCGCTGAATAGGAATGGCTCCTGCAGAATAAAACCAACCTTTTGGGCACGTTCCTTCGGCGGGATGGAACGAATGTCCTGACCGTTCAGGAAAATGAAACCTTCGGTTGGATCATACAGGCGCGCCATCAGCGAAGCGGTCGTCGTCTTGCCGCCGCCCGTTGGTCCGACCAGCGCGTACGCCTTGCCCCTTTCGAGTTCCAGGTTGACCGTGTGCAGAATATCCTTACTGTCCGGATAACGGAATCGAACGTTGCGGAAGCTCAGCACTGCGTCGGAATCAGAGGCAACCGTCGCTTGCAGGGGCATGTCGGATTCGAGTGCCATCACCTCTGAAATCCGATCCATCGCTGCCACCGCCAATTGGAACGACGACCACACCATCGCCAGCTGGCGTAGAGGTCCGTAGAACGTGGTGACATACAACAGGAACGCAATCAACAAACCAAGCGTCGCCTGCCCGGCATCGATCAGCCAGATGCCATAGGCTACGACGACCAACTGCGCCGCATGCGAAGCCAGCCCATAAAGCGGCATTAGGATGTTATTTGCAAAACCCGCCGAAACCGACGCCGAGTAATTGGCTTGATTGGCGGCATCGAATTTCCGCCTAAAATAATCCTTCCGGTTGAACGCGACGATGACTTTGAAATTGCCCAGGCTCTCCTGAATCTCCGAACTCATGCCGCCCAGGCTTTGTAAGCTCTTCAAGTTTTTTCGCTTCAACCACCCTGCGGTTAGCTTCGTGATCCCGAACGCCACCACCGCAGGCAGCAGCGCCGCCAGGCCCAGACGAATATCCATGGAGATCAGGAAGATAGCGGTACCGGACATCATGAACACGCTGCCCAGAAATTGCATCATCGCCTGGCCGACAAACTGATTCAGCTTGTCTGTATCGTTATTGAGCCGCGAGATCAGATCGCCCGCCTTGTTCTGATTGAAGAACGCAACAGGGAGTTCCTGTAGCTTCGTGAACAACGCATTGCGCAGGCCATACAGCACCCGGCGTCCGACCGAGCCCATCGTCAGGACTTGCGTATAGCTAGCGACGATGCCAAACAGATAGATGCCCAGCACCTCCGCTGCAGCGACCAACAATCCCGGCTCGTTCCTTACGCGGATGTGTGTATCGATGGCACGTGCGATGAATACCGGAGCCAGCAAAGCCGTTCCGGAACTGACCGCCATCGCCAGCAGAGCCAACACCACGTTGGTTGTTTCGCCGACCATCAAAGGTCGAAATCGGTCGACCATCGCCCGAAGTCCCGTCCGGTTCGCAGCCGGTTTCGCGGTTCCCTTGTCGCCTGCAGGGGCACCCGGCTTGGGGCCGCCAAATCTTTTGGAGGTCTCAAGCTTGTAGTTCGTAGACATTGGTGCTCCGTTGCGAATCGTAAATCTGAACGTATTCAGGACAGGTTTCCATCAACAGTGCGTGGGTGCCCTTGGCGATTACTTCGCCCTCCATCAATAGAACGATCTGGTCATAGTTCTCCACCGACGCGATCTTCTGCGTAACCGAAATCAGCGTGATGCCGGGGAATTGTTCGTGCACGTTCTTGAGAATCGCTTGCTCTGTGCTTGTGTCTACCCGCGCTGTAAAATCGTCCAGCAGCAGGACCTTAGGGTTCAATGCCAGCGCGCGGGCCAGCATCACGCGCTGTTTTTGGCCACCGGAAAGGCTAGTGCCGCGTTCGGAGACGACCGCATCCAAGCCGTCAGGAAGGCTCGCGATGAACTCCTCTAGTTCCGCCGCTGCAATCGCTTTTTGAATCGTTTCGGACTTGGTATCCGGACTAAACGCAATGTTCTCCCGGACGGTCAGGTTGAAGAGGATGCTGTCCTGAAACACCAATCCGACCTGGCGATGTAGATTTTCTTTCTTAAACGCTTCAATGGGGTGACCGTCGTACTTTACGGAACCGCTTGACGGCTTTAGCAGCCCAATCAGCAGATACAGTAGTTGTGTCTTCCCGGCGGCCGTCGGCCCAATGATCGCGATGCTTTGGCCAGCTTTGGCCTCGAAGGAGACGTCTTTCAGAACCTGTTTGTCCTCAAAGGAAAGGCAGATGTTTTCGACCGTAAGATCACCGCGCAAGGGGGCGTCTATTGTGCCCGATTCCGGCTCCGGCTCTGCGTTCAAGATGGCATCCAGTCGCTGAAAGGAAGCTGTGGCTTGCGCGATCACGTTGCTCATGAACCCGAGCATGATGATCGGGAACACCAGAATCGAAAGATAGGTATTGAATGCGGTGAAGTCGCCCAGACTCATACTGCCCAAAATCACGAAATGCCCGCCCAGCCCTAAAATCACCACCGTTGCCAGATTCGTCGCCAGCGTAATCACAGGAATCAGGGCCGCCATCACACGCAGAATGCCCAGCCCAATGTCGCGAGCTTCCCCATTCGCCGCGATGAATTTGTTGTATTCGATGTGCTGAGAATACAGCAACCGGATCAGCGCGGAGCCCAGAATGCTTTCGTTGATCACGCGATTCAGTACGTCGATAGCTTCCTGCGCCTTCTTAAACAGCTTGCGAACTTTGCCCAGGGCAAAGAAGAACGTGCCGCCAATGATCGGGATGATCACTAAAATTCCCAGGCCCAGGCGCCAGTTAATCGAGACCAGCAGGATGCTCGCCCCGATGATCAGGAAGATCGACGCGATGATCGACGCGATGGCCTGCGATACGAATAGCTTCACCGCGTCTACGTCGGAGGTCAGATTCGTCAGCAATTTCGACGGCGTGATCGACTCCACAAATGCGTATGATTGCGTCGCAATTTTACCGGCCAGTTTGGTCCGCAGATCGCGTGCCACCTTCTCCGAAGCATACGTCTGCACGATGCTTTGCAGATAGCTGAGTAGGAACACGAACAATCCCACCAGTGAAAACTGCACCATCACACTGGATAGAACGAAACTCTGCTGCGAGAAGGAATCGATGGCACGCGAAATCAGCTTCGGCACCAACAGGTTCAGCGCGTTGGCCGCGATCGTCAGGATCAGCAACGCCACCACAAGCCCCGCGTAAGGCTTCAACAAGAGGAAAAGCCCAGGTGGTCCGGAACGCTTACCAGGACCTTTGGGTGGTCCCCATTTCTTATCCGGCGTCTTTTTTTCAGGCAGCAGCTTGGAATCGGGCATATTTTAGGATAGGAAATGGACAGCTTGGAGAAGCAGGACGAAAGAGTGCCGACTCAGCCGACCACACAATAAAATCAGTGTTGAACAGTAGATTAAAACACATGTTTAATTCTGTCAAGCAGGAAAATGCCAACAGCAGCAAGATCAGGGGGGCTTAACTTGAGAACGGCCCAAGTGAGTGCCCCGCGAGCCTCCCATTGCTGTAACAATCTCCTTAACAAATCCGTTACACGAATCGCTGCAGGCCGGTGTCGGGTGGCACGAGACTGCAGGCATATCCGCCTCCAAGCGAACTGGCCATTCGTCTTGGTGATGATTCCAGTTAAGATAAACTGGTTCTCGAACTATCTCGCCCAAGTCAGCAGGGTGAGGATTGCCGCTCAGGAGCTTTCATGCAGATGCGTATTTCCACGAATCGGTTCACGAAGGTATTGCAAGGCACGTTCTTGAGCCCACGCATCGCCGCAGTTGCCCTATTGGCGGTCTATGGATGCCAGATCGCGGGAGCGCAGGCAGTCGCATCCATGTCAGGCAAGGTCGAAGACCCATCAGGTGCCGCAGTCCAGAATGCGACCGTGACCATCAAGAGCATTGAAACTGGAACTTCGCGCCAGATCATGACCGATGCCGATGGCACCTTCAAAGTCTCTGCTCTGCGCGTCGGCCCCCAGGAAGTTCGCGCGGAGAAGACTGGTTTCAAGACGGCCGTGCGCAGCGGAATCAACCTTGCGGTGGCGCAGGAAGCGATCGTAAATCTGAAGCTGGAAGTTGGCCCAGTGCTGGACCAAGTGAATGTAACGGCCGATACGCCCGTGGTCAACGTTACGACGTCGTCAGTGTCAGGTCTGGTGGGCGAGCAGCAGGTAAAGGATCTTCCGCTGAACGGCCGCAGCTTCGACAACCTGATCACTTTAAACGCCGGCGCTATTAATTATGGGCTGAAGAGTCCGCAGACCAGCACCAGCAACGGCAGCACGTTTTCTGTCGCCGGCCGCCGTCCCCTTGAGAATCTGTTCTTGTTAAACGGGGTGGAATACGGCGGTTCCAGCCAATTGGCCGTAACGCCCGGCGGAGTGAGTGGGCAACTATTGGGCATCGACGCGGTCCGCGAGTTTAACGTGCTGACCGATTCTTATTCCGCCGAATACGGCAAGCGCGCCGGAGCCCAGGTCAGCATCGTCACGATGTCCGGCACCAATGCTCTGCATGGCTCGGTATTTGAATTTGCCCGCAATAGCGCCTTCGACGCCCGTAACTATTTCGATCGGGCGACCGTGCCGGGCTTCAAGCGAAATCAATTCGGCGGATCACTCGGTGGTCCGATCAAGAAGGATAAAATCTTCCTCTTCGGCAATTTCGAAGGTTTCGTGCAGCGGTTGGCCGTTAGCAACGTCAGCGTTGTGCCGGATGCGCAGGCGCGCCTCGGTCAACTGCCGAATGCGACCACGGGCATCTACTCCACAGTCACAAATCTGAACCCGGCAATGCTGCAATACATGGCTTTCTGGCCTGTGGCGAACGGTCCGGAACTGATGGTGAATGGCATCGCCAGCGGTACCGCACTTTCTTACAACAATCCCCGCCAGAAGATTCGCGAGTCCTTCGGAACCCTGCGGGGCGACTACAATATCGGGATTCGCGACGCATTCTCAGTAAATTACACGGTTGACGACGGGGTGGGAACGATTCCTCTGGCGGACCCTTTGTTTGCCTCCACCAACATCCTGCGCAACCAGGTGGCGAGCATGGAAGAGACTCACGTGTTCTCTCCCAACGTCGTAAACATTGCGCGGATCGGCTTTTCGCGTTCCGCGTTTAACTACGATTCCGCGTTGTTAACCACTTTCTCGCCCAGCCTCTCCTTCGTCCAGGGCGCTGGACCCGGCGGCATTGTAATCGGAGGCGGTGCGACGACCACAGGCTTGGCGGCGTTGACCGCTGCCGGTCCGAATAATGCTGCAGGCGTATCGAACCGCAGGAATCTTTTCACCTACACAGACCAAGTGCACATCAACAAAGGCATGCATCAGATTAGTGCAGGAGTGTGGTTTCAGCGCTTGCAGGATAACGAGGACAGCGCATCACGCCGCTCGGGTCAGGCCAGTTTCGCCAGCCTTACAACTTTTCTGCAAGGTACCGTTACTACGTTCCAGGTAGTTCCGAACACCACCGCGCTCGGATGGCGCAGCTTGTTTTCTGCGGCTTATGTTCAGGACAACATCAAGCTTTTACCGAACCTGCAACTTCAGATTGGATTGCGCCACGAATCGACCACCGGCTGGAACGAAGCGTCAGGCCGGGCAGCCAACTACGTGACGGACGCAGCCGGTGCCTTAGTCACCGACACGCGGGTCGCCAGTTCGGTCTTCACCAAGAACAACGCCAAACACTTGTGGGCTCCCCGTGCTGGTTTGGCATGGGACATTTTCGGTAATGGCAAGACAGCATTCCGAGCGGGCTACGGTACCTATTACACGATGATCGACGCGCTGGCGTTCCTGCTGAACTCTCTGCCGCCGGCCAACGGTTCCATCTCAAAAAACGGCACTCTGTTCCCGTTCACGCAGATCCTTCCCAACACGACGATCGCCCCGTCCTGCAGCCCGACGCAGGCACAGCCCTGCACCACCTGGGCACCGCAAGGCATTCAGCCGGATGCGCAGACTCCCGCTGTGCAGGAGTGGAATGCGTCCATCGAGCAGCAATTAAGCTCGAATATGGCTCTGCGTATTTCCTACGTCGGATCGTTTGCGACGCACCAATTCCTCAGCATCGACCCTAACAGCATTACTCCGCGAATCTGCGCCAGCGCGACCTGCGCCAGTGGCGGCGTCGGTGCAGCTACTGCCCGCAGCACAGTGGCCCTGGGGCAGCAATACATTCCGGTCGGCACACGACCCAATCCATATCTCTCTGGCGGCTTCTTTTGGTACACGGAAGGCAACGCCCGCTACAATGCGCTGCAACTCGAAGTCACGCGACGCATGGTCCGAGGCTTCCAATTCCGTACCAACTACACGTTCTCCAAGAATCTCGACATGAACTCCGGCCTGACCGGCGCGCAGTCCAATAATCAGGCGCAGATGATCATGGACCGCACCGACCTGAAACGCGACTGGGGTCCGTCGGCCTTAAACGTCAAGCATCAGTTCAGCGCATCGGCGAGCTATGAGCTGCCGTTCGGCGCGGGCAAACGCTGGATGAATGGCGCCAATCGCGCGGCGCAACAGGTTATCGGCGGCTGGCAATTGAACCTGATTGAAACGCTGCTCAGCGGCTTCCCGTTCACTCCTCAGGTGGGCTCCAACCGGTCCGGCGATGGCGATACGCGCAATCCGGACCGGCCGAACGTGAATCCGAACTTCACGGGTCCAGTTGTCCTCGGGAAGCAGTCGCAGTGGTTCAACCCCGCAGCCTTTAGCATCCCGAGCTTCGGGACTTTCGGCAACCTCGGCCGCGGCGTCTACACGGGTCCAGGCCTCGCAACCACCGACCTGTCTGCGTTCAAGACCATCGCCATTAACGAACGTATTCACGCACAGTTCCGCGCGGAAGCCTTCAATCTACTGAACCATACAAACCTCGCGAGTCCCAACGCGATCGTGTTCGCCGGTACGGGCGTGAGTTCGTCAGCAGGGCTGATTACCTCGACCGCGACGTCGTCCCGACAGATCCAGTTGGGCCTGAAGCTGACGTTCTGAGGTTGCACTACGGAGGGTGGCGTTCACGCCGCGCAGGGCTTAAGACCTGCTGCCTCAAGCGGCTCTAAAAGGCCGCGCGGACTGAAGGCCACCCTCCATGGTGTTAATGGATCGTTCTTGTCTTGCGATTCATATAGTCCATCAGCAGATACTGACCCAGGTTCTCAGGCCGAGTGAAGTACGCTTTGCCACGGCATAGCTCGGTCACCTTCTGCACGAACTGGACCAGACCATAATCGCTAGCCAGCATGAAGGTGTTGATCAAGATGCCTTGACGCTTGCACCGGCTGACTTCTTCCAATGTCTTTGAAATCACCAAAGGATCCAGGCCAAATGCGTTTTTGTAGATGCGCCCGTCCTCCAGCGTAAGCGCGCTGGGCTTGCCGTCCGTGATCATGATGATCTGCTTCATGTCCTTGCGTTCACGAGCCAGCAACCTCTGCGCCAGGATCAGACCCTCGCGAGTATTCGTGTAGTACGGACCGACCTGTACCCGTGCCAATTCCTCAAGTCGCAACTCCTCAGCTGAATCGTGAAACAGCACACAGCGCAGCGAATCGCCCGGATATTGCGTCCGGATCAAATGCGCTAGCGCCAGCGCGACCTTCTTCGCAGGAGTGAAGCGATCCTCACCGTACAGAATCATACTGTGGCTGCAGTCCAGCATCACGACCGTCGCACACGAACTCTGATACTCGCTCTGATGCACATGCAGATCTTCGTATTCCAGATTCAGCGGAAGCTTGACGCCTTCCCTCTGCATGGCGGAAAACAGCGTTTGAGGAACATCCAAATTGAGTGTGTCGCCGAACTCGTATTGTTTCGCCGCACCGCTAGTCTCAACTCCAGTCGACAAATCGCGCGTATCGTGAGCCCCAAAACTCGCGCGCCCCAACGATCCCAGCAGATCCTTCAGCGTCTTAAAGCCCAGGAAATCGACGCTCTTGTCCGTGATTTTTACCTGCGTTTGCTGGCCTTGTCCGGTGTTTCCAGATGTCGCATCCGTATTCAGATAGCCCTCGTCGGCCAGCTTCTGCACCATACGGCTGAGCATCTGATCCAGTTGCTCCTCCGTCATATTCTGCATTTGTTCGCGAATCTGATCGGCGCGCCCCTGATCCATAAAATCGCCGCGCAGCAGAGCTTCCTCGATCGCCATCTTCAGAGCTTCCAGGGAATGTTCGTCCCACTCACTGAATTGCATGTATGGGCCATCGAACCCGCTCTGCAGCAGGAAATCCGAAAGCGCACGCATCAGATCCTCAGCGCTGAGGCCAAAGTCGTCGCCGGTAAATTTCGTATAGCGTACGGATTTCATAAATCCTCACCAAGCCCTCACAGGTAAGCACGGGCGCGTCCGCCAAACTCAATGTCTACTGATAATCCCGCCGTGAACTCTTCCCCTTGGGATCTTCCGCCGGCGGCTCTCTGCGCCGAGCTTCCGCCATGAATCCGGCCTCTTCATTGCGGCTGATCCTTCGATGCGCGTACAAGCCTTCCAGGATGAACTCAGCAGCCGACGCTCGCACCGCATCAGGCTCACTCGCACCCAATCCGAGCTTCTTGGTCTTTTCCAAAAGACCTTCGATGCTGCCTAGTTCCTGCACCATTTCCGAGGACGAGGCAGCCTCATCCAATTTCAAATTGCCGCCGCGCTCAAACCATTTGACGACCCCCGCCAAGCCTTCGCCATCGAAATAACTGGTGAATACCTTGCCAACCGCCATCTTGATCAATTCGCGAGCCACCGTATCTCCGCCCCGCAATTCGCCCTCATACTCAAGCTCCAGCTTGCCAGTGATCGACGGCAGTGCGGCGTAAACATCCAGAATCCGCGGCACCGCGACAGATTCTCCGGTGACCAATGCTCGGCGTTCCGCGTTCGAGATCACGTTTTCTAACGCCGAGATCGGCAACCGCTGGCTGACGCCGCTGCGCTTATCAACGCGCTTGTCATCGCGCGCCGTGAATGCCAATTGTTCCACCACCTGACGGATGTACTCAGGCACGCGCAACTCGACTGCCGCGCCTCGGCTCGCCCAAGCTTCCTGCTTCGTGATCTCAATACCGTCTTCCAGGGTGATCGGATAGTGGGTGCGAATCTCGCTGCCAATGCGATCCTTCAACGGCGTGATGATCTTGCCGCGCGCCGTGTAATCCTCCGGGTTCGCCGTGAACGCGAGCATCACATCCAACGGCAATCGAACCGGATAGCCCTTAATCTGCACATCGCCTTCCTGCATGATGTTGAACAGGCCGACCTGAATTTTTCCCGCTAAATCAGGCAATTCATTGATACCGAAAATGCCTCGATTTGCACGCGGCAGAAGCCCATAGTGGACGGTTAACTCGTCCGAGATGTTCTGCCCTGCGCGCGCAGCCTTGATCGGATCGATATCGCCGATCATGTCCGCAATCGTCACATCCGGCGTCGCGAGCTTTTCCACATAGCGAGCCTCACGGCCCAACCACGCGATCGGCGTTTCATCACCCATTGCAGCCACCTTATCGCGACACGACTTGCAGATCGGCGTCGTCGGATGATCGCGAATTTCGCAGCCTGCGACATAAGGTACTTGCTCAGTCAGTAGCGAGATCAGCATTCGGATCAAGCGGGTCTTCGCCTGTCCGCGCAACCCTAGCAAGATAAAATTGTGCCGCGAAAGCACGGCGTTGATCACCTGCGGCACTACGGTATCGTCAAACCCGACGATGCCCGGGAACAGAGACTCCCGCCGCTTCAGTTTCTCAATCAGGTTGTCGCGCAGTTCGTCTTTCACGCTGCGCGGCGTCAACAGCCATGCGTGCGACTTGTCGCCGCGCAGTGCGCCTAGGGTGTCCGGCAGTACGCGTGTGGAAATGCTGGCGGGTGAGGGCATTCTCGGGCGGGCTCCCTTTTCTGGACGGCCTCGCTTTACGGGAACAAGGGAACCGTCCAATCCTACGGCGATTGTAGCAAAGCCCGATTGCGCCAACTTCCGCAGGGATGCTTCGGGTTAGAATGAATTGCGCTGCCGCGCGAGTTCTGTATCCTACGGCCGTGTTTGCAAAACATGAGCACAGTCCTGATTGTCGAAGATGAGGAGCATCTAGCTGCGGGCTTGCGCTTCAACCTTGAGGCCGAAGGCTATCAAGTGGATGTGCTCGAAACTGGCGAGGCTGCGCTCACCGCCCTTAGCCAACCCAACCCGTATGATGTCGTGGTTTTGGACGTCATGTTGCCTGGGAAAGACGGGTTCACTGTTATCTCAGAACTCCGGCAGGCTGGTCAATTCGTGCCGACCTTGATGCTAACCGCTCGCGGCCACTCGGACGACATCCTAAAGGGGTTTGCGGCTGGCGCCGACGATTACCTGACCAAACCCTTCGACCTTTCCATCCTGATCGCACGCATCAGAGGCTTGCTGCGACGACGTAACTGGATGGCCGCATCCAAGGAACCGGAAGCCGCCGAGTCCTCGTCCGACATCGCGACCTTCGGGGACAAATCGGTCGACTTCAATCGCCTGGAACTGCGCGTCCGCGAGCAAGTCTTCCCGTTGACTCTGATGGAAGCCAACGTCCTGCGCTACTTGATCCAGCATGCAGGCGAATCTGTTTCACGCAAGAAGATGCTGGAAGAAGTCTGGGGTCTGCACGAAGACACCGACACTCGCGCGATCGATAATTTCATTGTGCGATTGCGGCGCTACATCGAAGACGATCCTACGCATCCCAAACACGTGTTGACCATCCGAGGGGTTGGCTACCGCTTCGTTGCAGACCCCGGCCCGGATTCTCAGAAAGCCAAAAAGTGATTTACTTGCGGGCATCCGGCGCGTAATAGCCCTGCCGGGCGCGGACCAGCATATTGCCCATCGTCTTCACTTTGATTTCGATCGGGTGATACTTGCCATCCGCCAGCAGCGGCTCCGGACGATATAGCACGTTGTACTGATGCCGAAGCTCATTCGTGATGTTCACGAACGATTGCTGCATATCTTCAGCCTTGAATGGAAAATACGTCATGCCGCCGGTTTCGGTGGAAAAGTGCAGCAGGACCTTGTCGCCTGAAATCTCCGTGTGCGTTAGCCCGTTAGTCGAGATGCAATAGATGACCGCATCGGCCTTCTGCGCCCATTCCACCGCTTGTTCCCGGCTATAGTTGCTCAGATTGTCTTCTCCATCGCTCAGAATAATGATCGCCCTGCGGTATTTATCACGCGGCTGATCCTGCATCAACTTATCTTTCGCCGCCAACACGATCGCGTCATACAGAGCGGTGCCGCCGCCAGCCCGCATGCGATTTACAGCTGCCACCAACTGTGTCTTATCCGGAGTCAGGTCCACTGCAAGCTGCGCCGTCGAATCGAAACTCACGATCATGGCCTTGTCCTGATCCGCACGCATTGCCGTTTCAATAAATTCCACCGCAGCCTGCTGCAGAAACTTGAAACGGTCCCGAATGCTGTTACTGGTGTCGATCAGGAAAGCCAGACGCAAAGGCAGATCGGATTCCGCCGTAAACTCTAAAATGTTCTGTTTCTGCTTGTTTTCGGTGATCTCGAAATCCTCTTTTTTGAAGTTGGTGATGAACCGGCCCTTCTTGTCCGTCACCGTGAACAGCAAGTTGACGCGAGTTACGTCCAGGCGAATCGGATCGTCAGAGCTACCCTGAGTGATCGAAGGCTGGGCCGCTGCTTTCGGAGCCGACTTGCTTTGGGCAAACAAGGTCAGCGAAATGACACCGAACACCAGCGCAGCGCCGATATATCGCATTGAAACACTCCTGAGCATGTAACGAATATCCGTCCCCAATTATAACGCCCGGAGAAATTACAACTCCCCGAGCCAATCCGATAGATCGTCCGGCAGTGGAGCTTCAACCATGACGCGCTCGCCCGTCGCCGGGCTGTCGAACGAAATACGCCAGGCATGCAAAAACATGCGACGGGTAGGCGCAGCCGCGTACGGCTTTCCGTACGTACTATCGCCCGCAACAGGATGCCCCATGTTCGCAAGATGCACCCGAATCTGATGCGTCCGTCCCGTCCCGATGCGAACCTCTAAGAACGTCGTCTTCTTTTGCGACGCCTTACGAACCACGTCGTCCTCAGTCGGCTCGCCGAAGCGTTCGCGGACTGTATATTCGGTCAACGCGGTGCGGCCCGTGCTGATGCCTGCCACCATACGCGTCCGGTGCTTCGGATCGCGACCAATCCGCTTGGTAATCCGCCCCGATTCCTCCCGCACATGACCATGCACTAGAGCCAGATACATTTTCTCCACCGTACGATCCGCGAACTGGGCCGACAATGCCCGATGCGCCGCGTCCGTGCGCGCGACCAACAGTACACCGCTCGTATCCTTGTCCAGACGATGCACAATGCCTGGTCGCAGTTCGCCCGCGACCTCCGATAGCTTCCCGAAATGATGCACCAGACGGTTGACCAACGTGCCTTCGTGATTACCCGCGCCTGCGTGAACCACCACACCTGCCGGCTTATTGATCGCGATTACAGATGCATCTTCATACAGGACTTCCACCGGCAGATCTTCGGGCACGGCCTTTAGCGGAGGCGGATCTGACGGTTGCAACTCCACCGCCTCACCACTGCGGAGAACGGTCGATGGCGAAGTAGCGACCGCCTCGCTCACGGTCACGCGACCGTCTTTGATCCAGCTTTGCAGACGCGACCGGCTATACTCCGGAAGCTTCTCCTGCAGAAAATGGTCCAGCCGCTTGCCTACGTCTTTGGGTCCGGCCAACAAGGAATGCACGATTAGCGGTCTCGTTTTGCGGCCAGTTGCTGCGCGGACGTCTGCGCCGTGATCAGAAACACCGCGATCTGCGCCGTCAGGTTCGGGAACAGCGTCACTTGCTTGTGGCCGGATACAAAGATGCGCCGCTCAATGCGCCACTTCTCCCGCACGGCCAGCGCCTCAAAATCGAGCACTGTCAACACGTGAATATTGGGCGAATCAAACCAATCGTGTGGAAACAGATCAGTCTTCGGAACACGACCCGTGGTCAGTGTGGCCCAGCGCATCGCATAATGGCCGAAATTCGGGAACGCGACAATGCCTCGCCGCCCGACGCGCAACATGCCGCGCAGCACCCGCAAAGGATCGCTGGTCTCCTGCAAAGTCTGCGACAGAATCGCGTAGTCGAACACCTGCTCGGGATACTCTTCTACTGCCGACTCCAAATTGCCCTGATACACGGACACACCACGAGCGATCGCCTTCTGGACACTAGGTCCGGAAAGCTCCACACCGCGCCCGTCCACCCGCTTGTTCTTCTTCAACCACTCCAGCAACTCACCTTCGCCGCAGCCCAAATCAAGCACGCGCGCGCCGGGTTCGATCAGTTGCCCAATCAGTTGAAAATCGGGACGGAGGTCAATGCTGCCCGTTGGACTACCCACCAGCCTGCACCTCCTCGTATGTCGCCTTCAGGAAACCCGCGACCACTGCGGTCTGCTGTTCCACTTCCACCAGAAACGCATCGTGGCCCCAGCGCGAATCCAGCGCGCAATACGCTACGTCGCAATTGCGACCGCGTAGCGCACTCGCGATCTCCAGCGATTGATAGCTGGGATACAACCAGTCGGAGGTGAAATTCAACAACAGAAAACGGGTTCGCATGCCGTGAAAAAGCGCCCCCAGCGTTCCTCTTTGGCTCAAATTAAACCAATCCATCGCCCGCGTGATGTAGAGATACGAATTCGCGTCGAACCGTTCGACAAACTGATCCCCGCGATAGTTAAGATAGCTCTCCACTTCAAACTGACTCGAGGAGCGCAGCTTGCGGCCGAACTTCTCGTGCATGCTGTCATCACTCATATAAGTGATATGCCCCACCATGCGCGCCAGTTTCAGTCCATTTGCTGGCAGCTTCGATCCGTAGTAATCCCCACCATTCCAATCCGGGTCCGCCATGATCGCCTGGCGACCGACCTCATTGAACGCGATCTGCTGCGCACTATGCCTCGCGGTCGTGGCAATCGGCAACGCCGCCGCTACATGCTCCGGATACGTCACCGCCCACTCCAACGCCTGCATGCCGCCCATCGACCCGCCGGCTACTGCCAGCAGTCGCTTGATGCCTAAATGGTCGATCAGCTTCTTTTGCAAACGCACCATGTCAGGCAGAGTGACCGCAGGAAATGTCATCGCCCACGGCTGACCGGTGGCTGGATTGAGTGAGGAAGGTCCCGTCGTGCCCCGGCATCCGCCCAGAATATTGGAGCAGATCATGAAGTACTTGTTCGTATCGAACGCCAGACCGGGACCAATCATATTCGCCCACCAGCCGCCTTTGCCGGCAGCATGGGCGTCTCCCGAAAACGCGTGCTCGATCAGAATCGCGTTGTTGCGCTCGGCGTTCAGCGTGCCATACGTCTCATAGGCACACTGCACCGGAGCCAGCGTAACGCCGCTGTCCAGTTCCAAGGAATCGAAGGTACACGAACAGACCTCAGTCACCATTGCGAGATAATTTTAGTGTAGCGGTACTTAACGATATAGACGAACCGGTTGAAAGGCGCGTTTCGGTGTTCGCTATGCCAGCGTCCATTGACTTAGACCCGCCAGCGCGGTACGATACCGCCCAGAAACTTGTTTTGCGTGCGAAAGCTTGCCGGAGGTTTGCCTGTATGAGATTGAAAATTTTGATGTTATTGATAGCCGTCGGCCTGCTGGGCGCGGCCTTTCCCGCCCTGGCGCATCACTCCTTTGCCGCCGAATACGACTCCAAGACCATGATGACCCTCACCGGCGTGATCAGTAAAGTGGATTGGACCAACCCACATATCTATATTCACTTGGATGTCAAGGATTCTGGCGGCAAGGTGACAACCTGGTCGCTGGAAGGCTATCCCCCCAACACGCTGAAACGGACCGGTTTCCCGCGCGACGTGCTGAAGAGTGGCGAGACCGTCACGATTACCGCCTACAAAGCCAAGGATGGATCGAACACGGGAGCAGGCCGGGAAATCACCTTCCCCGACGGCAGCAAAAAATTTGCAGGTCCGGTGGGCCAATAAGGCAAGTGGTTCGTCCAAACCAATGATCACTCGAAAGGAGATCATATGAAACCATCTGCTCAGACCACTCTCGTGGCGGCTTCGGCGGTCGCCGCTCTGTTGCTATCTTTCCCCGCCACCAGCCCAGCGCAAAACCAGATCAACGTCACCTCGAACAATGGCCCGGACGACGTTTTTCATGCCTTTGAAAAATACAACGACAAGGCGCCGATCACCGTCGCCGGAGTTGTGACCCGGCTGAACTGGACCAATCCCCACGTGTATATCTACATCGATGCCAAGGACGCAAGCGGCACAGTGACAAATTGGTCGGTGGAAGGCTACCCGCCGAATACTCTCAAACGTGGCGGCTTTCCAAGCGAAGCAATCAAGACAGGGGATATGGTGACGATCTCCGCCTTTCAGGCCAAGGATGGTTCCAATACCTCAGGTGGTTATGAGATCACCCTCGCTGACGGCAGTAAGAAGATCATGGGACCACTTGGCAAGTAGCGTTCAGTGAAAGAGATCATTATGAATACATTTGCTCGAACTACTCTCGCGGCGGGTACGGCGGTTGCTGCCGTGCTGCTATTTCTACCCAGCGTCAGCCCTGCCCAAGTGCGAATCCCCCAACCAGGGAACGCTGCGGCCAGCGCCGCAGAACCGGACGACGTGTTCAATTACTTCGCCAAATACGACCTCAATTCCATGGTGACCCTCACCGGCGTGATCGGCAAATTGGATTGGAACAATCCGCACGTGCATATCTCTCTGGATGTCCGCGATTCTGCGGGCAAAGTGACCACATGGTCCGTGGAAGGCCATGGACCCAACGCCCTCATCCGCACGGGGCTCCCGCGCGAGGCGCTCAAGCCGGGTGAGATGATCACCATCACCGCCGCCAAGGCGAAGGACGGTTCCAATACGGCGGGAGGTCTTGAGGTCACCTTGTCGGACGGAACGAAGAAGGCTTTTGGGACCGAGAAGCGCCTCGGCCAGTAAGGTTAATCCATGAACATATTGGCGAAGTCATCCGTGCAAAATTGGCTGGCGGCAAGTGCCGTGGCCGCCGCCCTGATTGTGTTGCTGCCCGCCTCCAGTCCTGCTCAGGGCCAGGGGAAAGGCAAAGCCGATCCCGCAGCCAAGGGGCCGAACCCGAACGTCGTGCACGCGCCGATCCCGCGCGCAGCCGACGGCAAGCCGGACCTCACTGGCACCTGGCAAAGCGGAGGCGTCAGTATCAATGGCGAAGCAGGCGCACCCCCTCTGCATCCTCTGCCGCCCATCGACACGCACACGATTCGCCGCGAGCCATTGGTCTACAAACCTGCCTTTGAAGCTAAACGCAAGGGTCTGGACCCCGCCGTAGACGATCCGACGCTCTACTGCCTGCTGCCCGGCGTGCCTCGCATTTCGACGATGCCCATGCCCATCGAAATCGTGCAAACTCCCAAGGAAGTCGTGTTCTTGTACGAAGCCTTCCGCGCATGGCGTCGCGTTCCTATTCACGCGGACCTGAAGCATCCCGACGACCTGGTTCCCACCTGGATGGGCGATTCCGTGGGCCGCTGGGAAGGCGACACGCTCGTGATCGACGTCACCGGCTTCAACGACAAGAGCTGGATCGCGGGAGCCGCATCCATCCACACCGAGGCCATGCACACAACCGAACGCTATACGTTGAACAACGACGGATCGCTGACCATGGAAGCGATGGTGGAAGATAAGGATGCGCTGGAGAAACCGTACTATACGGGCGCGACGTTCCGCCGACCGATCGACGTGCGCGTCGAAGAGTACGAGTGCGCGGAAAACAATCCCGATCCTGAACATATGAAGAAGGCTCTCGGCCGTAAGTGAACCTCCTGGTCTAGGCCAAACGCCCTGTGTCAAAAGCCCCGTGCGTAAGAGTCTGTGTGAAAACTCAGCAAAAGACCCGCAGGGTCGGGTCTGCGTCTGGCTAACCCATTTCGCTCGAATGTGTCAACAGACCAGCCTCGTGCGTAAAGCGCGCGGGTTGCGGACATTTCGCACAGACTCGTAAGTGCGGAGTTCGCTAAACCATGGTCTCTGAAATTCAGATCGCCTATAACTAAGGCAATAATATACTTGCCGAAGTAGCTGTGGTACATCGCAGGTGCAGGATTCTTGTGGTGCAAGGCCAACAGAATCCGTTCCCGCCAAAGCGCTAGGTCTGCGGTAGCTCCAATTCTCGGTCCCGTGCAGGGAATTGGCGAGATATACTAAACCCAGACGCCGACTCGCGTGTGCGAGCCCGGCGTCCCGCGACACACGACATGGAGGTCACAACAGCATGAAACGTACAACAATTATTCTCAGTTTGCTTACGATCGCCGGCAGCGCATGGGCGCAGGCCCCGGCCGAGGCTATCGAAAAGGCTCTGGGAGCCGCACCGGCCAATCTTAAGGCGGGTGCCATGGTCATCAAATGGAAGCCCGACCTAACCTATGACACGTTACGCCCGGGCACCAATCGCCTGGTTTGCTATGACCGTTCCGGTCTGCCCGGCCAGCAAGCGTTTTCGCTGGAATGCACCAGTGTCGCCAACCTGCCGCGCGTGGCACAGAATCTGAAGTTTGAAGCGATGGGCGCACAAAAGCAGGCGATGTTGGATGCGGCCGAAAAAGATGGCACGCGCGTGAAGCCCGAATACGGCTCGGTTTGGTATCACCTGATGGGCGCGGATAAGGACCATACTCGTACACACATGACCATCGCCATTCCGGGCGCAACTACCGCAACCACTGGCTTAGCGGACAACAATAAACAGGGCGGCGTCTATATCATGAACCCGGGTACGACCACCGCTCACATCATGACCCCAGGCGAGTAGTCTTGATGGGGGGCGGGACCCCGTCCCGCGTCGAGGCCCTAGCCTCGGCTATTTAGATCATCAAAACGGCCAGCCAAGGGGCTGGCTGCGGGACTAGGGTCCCGCCCCCCATTTCTATGAAGCCCCTCCTCGTAGCCCTCCTCGCAATCACCCTGCTACCCGCCGCCACACGCCCGCAAACCTTTACCGGCAAGATCACCGATAGCGAATGCATGCGCGCTGACCACAAGGCCATGCAGATGGGTCCGACCGACGCCGAATGCACCGTCGCGTGTGTCAACTTCCACGGCGCTTCCTACATGCTGTTTGATGGCAAGAACGCCTACATTCTGAGCGATCAAACCAAGCCTGAGAAATTCGCCGGGAAACGAGTCACCGTAACCGGCACAGTCGACGCAAAAACCAACATCCTCCAAATGACGTCAATCGCAGCCGCCAAATAAGCACCCGACGTAATCCCCAAGCCCCATAATTATTCGACCCCTTCAGCTAAACTAGACGTCAAAGATAGCTGAAGATGAAGCCCCTCCTGCTGATTCCGCTGCTCGCAGTCCTGGTTTATCCAAACCTCGCCCACGCGCAAGCCACCGAGCCATTTGAACTCCGCGGCGTAGTCTATGAAGTTGGCCCGAACACCCCTCTCTCCGACGCGCAGATCACCATCTACCAATTCGACAACGGTCGGGGACGTACAGTTTTTGCGACTCTCGCGACCGATGGGCGGGGCGCGTTTCGCCTCAAACTTACGCGTCCTGGAGACTACTACGTCGAGGCGGCCAAACCCAGCTTCGTTGGTGGCGGCGATTCCTACCCCATGGCACCGACTGCCCAGGCACCACCGTCTCCTACCACCGGCTCTCTGGTTACGATTAATCGCGACCATCCGTCCGAGGACCTGCGCTTCGCGTTGATGCACTTCGGTGAACTCACCGGCAAGCTATTGGATGAGGATGGCAAACCGATCTCAGGTCTCGGCGTGGATCTGATTCTCGGCTCACCGGGACTCGTACCTGCCCTGTTGTCGAAGGGGTTTACATCGACCCATTTCATCATCACTGACCGGGATGGAACCTTTCATGCGACCAACCTCATACCGGGAAAATATGTAGTTCGCATATCCACCAGAACAAGACGCCTGGCTCCCATGACGATCTTTTCAGAGGATGACGAGAAGGCGGTGGACCAGGATTTCGAGACAACCTATTGGCCCGGCGTGCCCGATCAGGCCTCAGCGACCCCAGCCTCAGTGAATCCGGAAGCCGTCACTGAGCTACCATCCATGCGCATGCGGAAGGAGCCGCTGTATCGGGTTCATCTGCTGGCTCGAGGCTGCGAACCCGACGACCAGTTGACTTTGGTGACGCAGTATCCGACCGGCACGCCCCTGGATCCGATGATGTCATTCGCCAAGGGTCCGTCCTTTCCGTGCCACGATCTGCTGCTGGTCGGACTCCGCACAGGATCCTATCAAATCGTCGCGACTACAAATCACAGCAGCGTAATGCTGCCCTTGAATATTTTCAATCTGAATCAAGCCGTTCCGCTGGCCCTAGTCGCCAACAGCGACATCCTCGGCCGCGTGGTAACAGTTCGGGACGTCCCCCTTCCGCAAAGCCAACCCCTAACTGGATCGGCAGCAAATAGGCGAATTGTTCCCGACCTGGCCGGAAATTTTGTTTTGACCGACATGCCGTGCCTCCCTACCCATCTTCAGTTCGCGCAAGTGGTCAAGGGATACTACATCAAAGAAGTGCGGGTGAACGGGGCAGCCATCTCCGGAGAACTGGCGACTCTGTGTGGCGGCTCCCAATTCGAAATCGTGCTGGACAACAAGGTGGCGACCTTGAGCATCTCGATCACGGACGGCGACAAGCCCGCTAAAGACGCGATCCTCGAGGTCCGGAAGTGGCCGCTATCTCGCTTGGAAAACCAGCCCGCTCCGCCGAAACCAAGTGAGTCCGGAAGCTCCCAACTCACCGACCTCTCGCCCGGTGAATACCAAGTGTTGGCCGTTCGCGATGTTACGCTGCCCGATGGTGCGGTCGTAGGATCGGTCATCACGCAGCTATGGGATCGCGCAACGAAAGTCACGCTTGCCCCCGGCGAAACCACAACCATCTCAGTAAAATTGATCGATCCGTTTCAGTAGGCGCGGCCCTGCTAATGAATCGACAATTCTCAGTCGATAGCCTTAGAGGTGTCTACCCCCGCGAGCCTCGTGGTCCTGATCCCCAGCTTCAATGACTGGGCGGCCCTCCAGCTATTGCTCAAACGCTTCGACCAGGTCGCATTTACGGCTGCATGGCAGGTATCGGCCGTCATCGTGGACGATGCTTCAACGCAGCCTCTGCCCGACGGTTGGCCAAACGGCTGCGGGAAGGCGTTGGCATCGCTCGACGTGCTGCACCTGCGCAGCAACCTGGGGCATCAGCGAGCCATCGCGATTGGCCTCTATCACGTGCATGAGTTTACCCACGCCGATGCGGTCGCGGTGATGGATGGCGATGGCGAAGATCGCGTGGAGGATCTGCCTGCGCTGCTGGCTGAGTTCGAGACTGGTGACCGTCGGGAAGCTGTCTTCGCCGCACGCGGCAAGCGCATGGAGTCGGCGACGTTCCAGATTTTCTACAAGGCCTACCGCATCGTGCATCGGTTGTTCACGGGCATCGAAGTTCGCGTAGGCAACTTCAGCATCCTGCCTCGCGAAGCTGTGATGCGCCTGATGTCTGTACCGGACCTCTGGAATCACTATGCGGCTGCCGTGTATCGAGCCAGACTGCCTCGGCGTCTGCTCCCTCTCGCCCGGGGCCGCAGGCTGGCAGGTGAATCGAAGATGAACTTCGTGAGTCTGCTGACGCATGGGCTAAACGCGATGAGCGTGTTTAGCGAACAGGTCAGCGCTCGGCTCTTGGCGGCGACCGTCGCATTTGCGGCACTCACATCCGGCATCGGAATCGCAGCTGGAATCGGTTGGCTCGCCTTCGGAGTGCAGTTTCCCAGTTGGATGATCATCACCGCGGCCGGGGTTGGCGCACTCGCCTTGCAGGCCCTCGGCTTCGCAACCGTATTCGTATTCACCATCGCGAACCGCCGCACTGCGACCGGATTCATCCTGCAAAGAGACGCGCCCTATTTCATCCTCAACAACACAAAACTGTCGATTCCGACGCGTGATACCGAACCAACACGGCACATCGCAGCCGAGCAACTCCAAAAGTTGGGCGGAGTGCTGACAGACTGGGATCAAGCCAGGACCGCGCGTCCATCCGCCATCCAGAAGCCGGAAGTAACCGCATGAGCCTCCCCATCAGTCAGACTGTTGTTATGGACGAACCGTTCCAATATCCCGGCGGCGAACTCGCGCTGTTTGAAAAAGCCCGGAATTGGAAGGCCTATTGGAGCACAAACGTAGGCCGGTTCATCAGTGGCGACGTTCTGGAAGTAGGTGCCGGAATCGGTGCGAATACCAAGCTATTGTCGAAGTTCGCACAAGGGAAATGGGTTTGCCTGGAACCCGACGCAGCTCTCAGCCAAACCATCCAATTGCCCGAGGACCCACGCTACTCAACCTTCCGTGGAGTTTTAGCGGACCTTCCCGCCGCCGAAATGTTCAACACGATTCTCTATATCGATGTCGTCGAGCACATTGAGGACGATCGCGCGGAATTGCAGCGAGCCAAGGACCATCTACATCCCGGCGGACACCTGATCGTCCTATCACCAGCGTGGCCGTTTCTCTACTCACCCTTTGACAAGGCCATCGGACACTATCGGCGGTACACACGCAGTTCGCTGCGAGCCGTGGCGCCCGAAGGGATGACGGAACTGGAAATGTTCTTTCTGGATTCCGTCGGCATGTTGGCCTCCACGGCCAATCGATGGTTGTTGAAAAGTGAAATGCCCCAGGAATCACAGATTCTCACCTGGGACCGAATGATCGTTCCCGTGTCCCGCATCCTCGACCCATTGCTGGGCCGCAACCTCGGCCGCTCGATCATCGCGGTGTGGCAATTACCGAAGTAGTCGACCTCGATGCAACCCTATTCCACATCGAGAGGTGTTTCCTCCCACAGGATCGCGCTCGCGATTTTCGCCGGAATGGCTGTGTTGCTCTTCCTACTGCACGGCAACCGGATGGTATTCACCAACGACGAAGGCATTCTGCTGGAACCCGCACAGCGCATAGCCCAAGGCGCCAGGCCCTACGTCGATTTCTTCGGCTACATGACGCCGGGTAGCTATTGGATTCAGGCGTTGGCCTTCAAGCTGGCGGGCATCTCACTGATCGCCGGACGCATCCCTGTCATCCTAGATCTGTCCCTACAGTGTGCGCTGGTATTTTGGCTGACTGCAAAACTGGCCTCCCGATCCGCCGCGACGATAGCGCTGATCGCCTTCACTGCATTTCAAATCGCGGACCCGACGTTTCTGACAGCGCAGCATCGCTGGGATAGCGCAACGCTCGCGCTGCTCGGTGTGTGCCTGATCCCGCACGCGTCATCGCAAGGCAAAGCGAAGCCAACCCTATGGTTGACGATCGGCGCTCTACTGGCCGCTGCCGCGTGGTGTACGCCATCGGTCGGAATCGTATTGGCGACCACGGTTGTCTGGCTAGCAGCGCGGGACCTTCACGCACATCGAACGCTGACCAGAGATTTTGCAAAGCCCTTCTTATATCTGACCGCAGGAGCAGCCGCAATCAGCATTGCTGCGGTCTGCTTGCTCGCGGCGCAAGGTGCGTTCGGAGCATTTCTGGAACAACTAGCTTGGTTGCGACGCAACTATTCCGGCATCAACACGATGCCCTACGGGTCGATCATCGGAGGCGTGGATCAAGCGGTCAAGGGCAGCCAGGGTATGGAACGCGGCGTATTGCTGGCAGTCCTAACCTGCGTGGAACTCCCCGCGATCCTACCGATCACAGCAATTTTGCTATGGGCCATCGCGGCTTGGCGCGGCAAGCTCCGAACCGACGAGGCGAGCCTGATCGCGCTGCTGCTGTTATCCATGACCGCGCTGGTCCTGACCGCGTTCCCAAGAGCCGACGTAATGCATTTGGCCTTTGTTGCCGCACTACCCTACGCCTTGACCGCAGCAGCACTGGGACGCCTGTTGCGAGGACGCACCGCAGCCTGGGTTTCCATGGCCGCTCTCGTGTTTCCGATCCTCTTCACAATCAACTACTGGAACACGTGGCGCACACTGGAAACCGTCGCCAGCCCCGTGGGAACTTTGCGTGTTCAGAAAGATCAGGCAGCAGCCCTCCGGCAAGTGCTAACTCAGGTCAAGCCCGGGCAATCGCTATACGTCCACCCCTACATGCCGATCCTGTATTTCGCGGCGCAGGCGCAAGACCCATCGCGATTCTCCTATTTGGCAGCGGGGATGATGACGCAACAGGATGAGCAACAAGTATTGTCCGACCTAGAAAAACGTCCGCCCCAGTGGCTCATGTATCTCGAACTGACGCGCAAGGAATTCCTGCGCGTATTCCCCTCAGGGACAAACGTCGACCATCGCTTTCGCACGCTGGAAGGCTGGCTGGAGACAAACTATCGGCCAGTGAGCGACCCCGCGGTCG
>JBDTUY010000008.1:0-24723 GCA_040007495.1 Acidobacteriota bacterium
CTTTCCGGATACTGATCACGTGCGTGGCAATCGCTCCGGTAGCATTCTTGATGGGCATGCCTTTCCCCAGTGGATTACGGCGGTTGAGCCGCGTGCATGCGCCGGCTCTGCGCTGGGCGTGGTCCTTGAATGCGGCGGCCAGTGTGTTCGGGTCAGTACTATCGGTGGTGTGCGCGATTTATTTCGGCTTGCGCGCCACGCTGTTGGTAGGTGCAGGGCTTTACTTGATCGCGTTGCTTACGTTGGTTGCTTCCCGCAACCTGCGCAGTTCGACCGAAGCCTAGTATGCGTCTGATCCTGATTGCTGGACCCTCTGGGGCGGGAAAGTCGCATTTGGCTGGTGCGCTTGCCGCGGCGCTGTCGTCTTCCTCCTCGATTGGTTTGGATGAGTACTATCATCCGCTGGATCAATTGACGGTTGAGGAGCGGGCTCGTCAGAACTTTGATCACCCCGACGCGCTGGACTGGCCCCTATTGGAATCGCACGTCGCAACCTTGCGACGTGGCGAGGATATTCGCTGCCCTATATATCTGTTCGATACGCACACGCGGTCGGGTAAGACTAGAACGGTTTCTGCGAGTGACGTTCTGCTAATAGAAGGCATTCATGCGATGCATCGGCCGCAACTACGCGATCATGCCGACTTGCGGATTTTCGTATCTGCTGAAGAAGCTGCTTGTTTGGAGCGGCGGATAGATCGCGATCAGCGCGAACGTGGACGGACGCGGGAGAGTGTACTCGAGCAGGTCAGATTAACGGTGGAACCGATGGCTCGCGAATTCCTTGACCCTGTTCGACAGTATGCGGACCTGATTATCTCAGGCCAGTCGCCGGTTGAAGAATCGGTGGCGGAGATTGTGAAGCAACTGCAGATCGGTTAATCGGCCTTCGTGACTGATAAAGGCGATAAAGCCCACTCTGCGTGCTCTCGAACGAGAGGCTCGGCGTGTTGCGCCAAAGCTTCAAGTTCTTCTCGATACGATTCGGCGCTTGAGTTCCCCATAGCGACGGCGACGTTTCGCAAAATCCCAGCGTGCTTGGCTCTGACGACCGGAGTACCGCGATAGCGTTCGCGAAATGCCGGCTGGTCCATCGCGGCAAGCTCTTGGAGCGTGACGGGATTCGCGGCGAACGCAGGGTCGGCTGTAACCGGAGCTCGCCGGTTCCAAGGACAGACATCCTGACAGATGTCGCAGCCAAATACGTGATCGCCAAGGTCGGCGCGAATTAGTTCCGGGATCGACCCGCGATGTTCAATCGTAAAATACGAAATGCAGCGCCGGGAGTCGAGGGTCCATTGGTCGCCATTCGGAACCAATGCGTCGGTGGGGCAGGCATCTATGCAGCGTGTGCAGGTTCCGCATCGATCCGGTGGCGGAAGACTCGGGGCAAGGTCCAGCGATGTGATGATCTCACCGAGAAAAAACCAGGAGCCGAGAGGCTCATTTATCAGGCAGGTATTCTTGCCAATCCAACCGAGACCCGCTGTTCTTGCCAGGCTACGTTCTAATACTGGCGCGGTATCGACGCAGATGCGCCATTGAAAGTCTTCAAGGCTGCGGAGTTGTTCGACCATATCTGTCATCGAGGCTCGCATGACCTCGTGGTAGTCCTGACCCCAGGCATAACGTGAGATGTTCGCGAGATCTGGATTCACGACGCGGTCCGGCGGCGGCGCATTGTACAACTTTCCGACGCAGATGACGGAGCGTGCTTCCGGCAGAAGGCTACGAACGTCTCGGCGTAGATCGGCTCGATGGTCGGTTAGATAGTGCATGTCCGCAGCCATGCCATCGGCGACCCATTGCTGATAGCGGTCGTAATCGGGCGGCTCTACTGGCGCGATCCCGACCATCTCAAATCCGCAGGAGTTCCCGACGCTCCTCACCATCTCTGCGAGCATGCCTTAGACTAACGCAACTGAAACAATCCGAACGTTGGTTATGCTGCGAGATAGCGAGCCAATCGGCGACAATGGTGGCTTATGTCGCCATCATTCCGCGTTGGGATTGTGCAGATGAGCTGCACCACGAATGCGCAAGCGAATCTGGAAAAAGCCATCATGAAGATTCGAGAGGCTGCTGCCCGCGGCGCTCAAGTGATCTGTTTGCAGGAACTGTTTCGCTCCGAATACTTCTGCCGTGAAGAGCCTAGCGCTGCGGTATTCGATCTTGCCGAATCGATTCCTGGTCCCTCCACTGACGCGCTCGGAAAGGTGGCAAAAGAACTGGGTGTAGTGATCGTCGCGTCGCTATTTGAACGTCGCGCTGCTGGGCTTTATCACAACACGGCGGCGGTGCTGACCACCGATGGTTCGATTGCGGGCTTGTATCGCAAGATGCACATCCCGGACGATCCGCGCTATTACGAGAAGTATTACTTCACGCCGGGCGATCTGGGATTTGGTTCGGTCGCGACACCCTTTGGACGAATTGGCGTGTTGGTTTGTTGGGATCAGTGGTACCCGGAGGCCGCACGGATCACGGCCCTGACAGGCGCGGATTTGCTGGTGTATCCGACGGCGATTGGGTGGTTGCCGGAAGATAAAGCGGAGTATGGCTCGGCTCAAGTGGACGCGTGGACCACGATTCAGCGTTCGCATGCGATTGCGAATGGTCTGTATGTCGCCGCAGTGAATCGGATCGGCAGGGAAGGTCCACCGGAGAGGCAACTGGAGTTCTGGGGTTCCTCGTTTATCGCTGACCCGTTGGGCCGGATACTGACGAAGGCATCGACGGATCAAGAGGAAATACTGATCGCCGAATGCAATCCTGGCTTGACGGAAGAGACTCGCCGCAACTGGCCGTTTGTGCGGGATCGCAGGATCGATGCCTATGGTCCGATTGTGAATCGATGGCTGGACGTAAAGTAGTGAGCGACTCGCGTATGAAGTTTCGCATGCCGGCGGAGTGGGAGCCGCATGAAGCGACTTGGCTTGCATGGCCGCATGAGAAATCTGATTGGCCTGGAAAGTTCGCGCCCATACCTTGGCTGTATGGCGAAATCGTCCGCCACTTGGCTCGGGTGGAGAAGGTTCGGATCTTGGTTGAGGACCAGGCTGCGGAGCAATCCGTCCGAAAGATTCTGCGCAAGTGCCACGTTGAGATGTCGGCAGTGGAGTTCTTTCATCTACCGACGGATCGAAGCTGGACCCGCGATTCCTGTCCGCCATTTGTGAAGTCGAAAAAGGGCGAAGTCTCGGTCAGTCATTGGCAGTTTAACGCCTGGGCCAAGTATCCGAATCATACGCAAGATGCAAAGATTCCCGTGTTTCTCGCAAAGCAGTTGAATCTTACTCGATTCGAGACCGGTTTGGTTTTGGAGGGCGGCAGTATTGAGGTCAACGGGGCGGGGAAGTTATTGACTACCGAAGAGTGCTTGCTGTCAGAGACTGTGCAGGTCCGGAATCCGGGGCTTGGTCGCAGGGGTTACGAACGTGCGTTTCGCGAGCATCTGGGGATCACTGAAGTGATCTGGTTGAACAAAGGGATCGCTGGCGACGATACGCATGGGCATATCGACGATCTTGCCCGGTTTACGGATGCCTCGACGGTCGTGATCGCGTCGGAAGCGGATAATTCGCTTGCGAATTACGAGCCGTTGAAAGAGAACTTGAAGATCCTGCGGTCGCGCGGCGACTTGAAGGTGATCACGCTGCCCATGCCGGAACCTGTGTACTTCGATAATCAGGTCTTGCCTGCGAGCTATGCAAATTTCTATATCGCCAATGGTATCGTCCTGGTCCCGACCTTTATCGATAAGAATGACGCTGTGGCTTTGCGGACCCTTCAGAAGCTATTTCCAGAACGAGAAGTGATCGGGATTCCGTGCCGGGATCTGGTGCTCGGGTTGGGTACGCTGCATTGTATGACTCAGCAGCAACCGGCAACCGGAAAAGCGATTTAGCCGCCGCCGAACGCAGATAAGACTTTCTTGACGTTCGATCCAGGGGATCTCGCTAGATTAATTTCATTGCGTCGCCAATGCCTGCGCCGCCTGTTCGAGTGGGTTTACCGGCAGCAGCGGACTCTGGCACGGAATCGCCTTCACCCGGAGCCAGGAACAGGTTCTTTTCCAGCCCATGCTGGCGAGTGTAGAGGTCCCAGTAGCGGCCCTGCAGGTCGTACAGAGTGTCGTGTGTTCCGCGTTCGACGATCTTGCCGCCTTCCACCACGAGGATCTGATTTGCGCGGCGAATGGTGGAAAGGCGATGCGCGATAACGAACGTCGTGCGGCCCTTCATCAGGTAGCGAAGGCCTTCCTGAATCAAAGCTTCGGACTCGGAATCGAGACTGGAGGTCGCTTCATCCAGGATTAGAATGCGTGGGTCGGCGAGAATAGCTCGGGCGATCGAGACACGTTGGCGTTGGCCGCCGGACAGTTTAACCCCGCGCTCGCCCACGATGGTGTTGTAGCCTTCGTCGAAGCGTTCAACAAACTCGTCCACGCGCGCGATCCGGCAGGCTTCCATGATCTGCTCTTTGGTGGCGTTCGGTCGGGCGAAGGAGATGTTCTCTTCGACCGTACCGTCAAATAGAAATGTGTCCTGCAACACCACGCCCAACTGCGTTCGGTAACTATCGAGACGCGTTCGGGACAAATCAATTCCGTCCACCGTTACCAACCCGCTACTCGGCGAATGGAACGCGGTGACCAAGCTGATGATGGTCGATTTGCCGGAGCCGGAGGAACCCACGAGGGCCGTTACTGTATCGGGCTTTGATACGAAGCTGACTTCATGCAGAACTTCCTTGCCTTCTTCGTAGGAGAAATTTACATTCTCGAATTCGACGGTGCCTTGGATCGGTCCCATCGTGAGGGTGCGGCCCGTATCTTGATCTTCTCGGCGTTCCTGCAAAACTTCGCGCGTGCGATCCAGTCCCGCGAACGCTTCGGTTAGCTGCGTACCGATGCCGACCACTTGAAACACTGGCGCGATAAGAAAGGCCAGAAATGTGGTGAACATTACGAAATCGCCCAAGGTGAGTGTGTTGGCGATGATCTGTCGCGCGCCGAAGAACATGACGGCGGCGCTGACTAAACCCATCAGCACCGTAGAAGATAACGCCATGAGTGACATCGCGGTTAGCGATTGGAAAACATTCTGCAATATGCGTTCCGCGCCAGCGGCGAATACTTCCGCCTCGCGCTGCTCCGCGTGGTAGCCCTTGACGACGCGAACGCCGCCCAGGGACTCCGTCAACCGACCGGTCACTTCGCCGGTGATCTTGCCACGTTCACGGAATATGGGGCGGATCTTACGAAAGGCGTTGCTCAACACGAAGCCAAACAGTGCGACCGAGAACGCGGTGACGATGGTCATCATGGGGCTGATGAACAGCAGTACGACCAGCGAGATCACGGCGGTCATGAGGCCGCCCACAAAGTCAACCAAGCCAGTGCCAATCAGGTTGCGAACGCCTTCCACGTCATTCATGATGCGCGAGACCAGTACACCGCTCTTATTGGCGTCGTAGTAAGAAACTGGCAGGAGGCCGACGTGTCTTTGAACCTTCTGCCTCAGTTCGGCAATCAGGCTCTGACCGGCTTTGGACAGTAGCTGGGTCAAAGAGAAGGACGTCACGCCCTGTATGAGAGTGGCGCCAAGAATTGATAGGACCAACGGTAGCAGCAATTCCGTTTGTTTCTTGTTGACGATGTTGTCGATCAGGAATTTCGGTGCCGTCGGCAAGACAAGCCCGCTGAGGCGATTGATGATCATCAAGAGGAAGCCCAGCGCGATCACCTTGCGCCGGGGCAGGATCATTTCTTTTAATTCCGGCCAAATGTCGCGCAACTGTTGGGTCGGTTTCTTGACCACCTTCTTTGAGGGCTCGCCTGTTGAGTCCAGCCCTTTGCGGCGTCCGCCTTCGCCGCTTCCCATTCCCGGTAATCCCATGCCTCGTGCAGCCATTGATTTCAGTGTAGCGTGGCAACGTAGTAGGTCGAGCTTTGCCGCTACCGGCTTGGATGCGCGCGACGGGCGTTTTGCGTCATGATTTTGAGATGGCCGTTCTTTATACCGGAACCTCAGGATTTGCATATCCGACGTGGAAGCCCGACTTCTATCCGCAGAAGCTTCCCGCGAAGGATTTCTTGAGTTACTACGCCACGCGGTTGAACGCAGTCGAGATCAACTACACATTTCGTCAGCTTCCGAAGTCGACGACGCTGGAGAAATGGATCGAGGCAACCCCGGCTGAATTCTGCTTTGCCTGCAAGTCTCACCAACGGATCACGCATTTCAATCGTCTACAGGTTTCGGAATTCAACGACCTGTTCTTCAAAGCGATTGATCCTCTGCGAGCCTCGCGTCGCCTTGGGCCGGTGCTGTTTCAATTGCCACCGAACTTCAAGGCCGACGTCGAGTTACTGCGGACGTTTGTGGCGACGCTACCTACCGACGTCCGTTGTGCCTTCGAGTTTCGAAACGTGTCATGGCTACAGGACGACGTCTATCGAGTGCTGGAGGAACGAAAGATCGGCCTGTGTCTCGCGGAGTCGGATACGTTTGAGGTGCCGGAGGTTGTGACGTCTGACTTCGTCTACGTTCGGTTGCGAAAGGAAGACTATTCCTCGGACGAGCGGGCAGAGATCGCAACCAGAGTGAAGCGTTTGTTGGCGGATGGTCGGGATGTGTACTGTTTCTTTAAGCACGAGGATACGCCTGCTGGGGCGGGATATGCCGAGGAGTTGTTGAAGGCCGCCAGTTAAGCTGCCGAGTCCGCCTTGGTGCCAAGCACTACGTACTGCCCTTTGCCCCAAACCGTCTGACGTCCGACGCCGGTCCATTCGCCTGCTTTCAACAGCGGAATGAAGCGCCAGAGGTCACCGGAATATTCGACCTGACCGACAAATCCTCCGATGGAATGGCGCTGTCCAGTGCGGGAACTGCGTCTCTCGATGTCCACTTGGCGCAGTGATGTCCGAAGTATTACGATGGCTTCGGGTTCACCGAGGTGATTTGACTCAAGTTCCGAGCCGCCCTGATACAGGATTCGCAGATTGCTGATTCTTTCCCGCAAACGTCGAATAAGAATGTGAAACTCAAGGGTCGGCGCGACGTCGCCTCGCGATTTCAGTTCGGTTGGAGTTAGGAATTCCAAGGTGAGGCGGTCGAGTTGGGATTCGGAGGGTTGCAGAGACACGGGATGGCCGGAGTAATCGTCGGGTTCTCCAGTCGATTGGTTGGTCACCGTGCTGAGGGCGACTTTGCCATGGGCTGGTCCGATACCGGTTCTCTGCCAACGTCTAAACACATCGATGAAATCTGGGAGTAACTGCCGTGGGTCCTCAAATAGAATCAAGTCAAAGTACATTGACTGGCCGGGATCGAAGCTCTTGCCGTCCAGATGAGCGGCTCGTAGGAGGAATGGCTTGGGTGGGTTTGCCAGGCGGAGTCCCGCTGCGGTCGTTCTGGACTCGAACAACCGCGTAAGGAGGTAGCTGCAGGAATAATTGTCCCGCAGCACCGTTCCGAGGGCGCCGCGCAGAGTGTTAGCTGCTTTCCCTTCGGGAAATCGAACCGGATCGATTACTGTGAAGGCGACGCGAAATGCCCAAACCGTGAGCTGATTTTCTGGCATTTTCTTTGGGCCTGTTGACGCCTTACGATGTTATGATTCAACAGGATCAGTACTTGGGTGTAGCGTCAGCGCTCCTCAAAGAGTATAATCTCTATAGGGAATAAGATCATGCCAACCGCCGATTTGTCACAGAGCCAAGAAGTCCTTCAAGCAGAATACGATAAAACGGTCCGCGAGGACATTGAACTGTTTCGCCGCCAGTCCTTGGACTTCCTGGCCGGGAAGCTGACGGATGACGAGTTTCGCCCGTTCCGCCTGCGCCGTGGCATTTACGGCCAGCGCCAGGAAGGCGTCCAGATGATCCGGACCAAGATTCCGGGCGGTTTGCTGACGGCGGATCAGATGCGCAAGCTGGCCGATGTTGCGGATCAGGCCGCGGGCGGCAAGGGGCACCTGACCACTCGGCAGAATATGCAGTACCATTTCGTTCCGTTGATGCAGGTGCCAGACGCCCTGCACACCTTGGCCGATGTCCGAATGACCACGCGTGAGGCCTGCTACAACACGGTTCGTAACGTGACTGCTTGCCCTCTGGCAGGTCTGCTACCGGAAGAGCCGTTCAATGTTCAGCCGTATGCTCGGCGCTTGGCGCTCGCGTTTCTGCACAAAGATCTGACGGATAACCTGCCGCGCAAATTCAAGGTCGCATTCTCGGCCTGCAAAGAAGACTGCATTGCAACGGCGATCAATGACGTAGGTCTGCGAGCCGTAACGCGTGACGGTGTCAATGGGTTCCGCATGACGGTCGCTGGCGGCCTTGGACCTCTGCCGGTCGAATGCAAATTGCTGCACGAATTCTTCCCGGCTGAAGAAGTTGTCCAGCGCGTGGAAGCCGTGATTCGCGTGTTCAACGTGCACGGGAATCGCAAGAACAAGAATATGGCTCGGTTGAAGTTCGTACTCCGGGCACGCGGCTTCGATTGGCTGCGCGATGCGATCGAAGAACAGTACCAGGAGATCCTGAAGAATGGCGGGATTCCGATGCCTGCTGAAGTCCCGGAACATTTCGGTGGCTTCCAAAGCGTTGCGCCGCCGCTCGGTTCCGGCGAACTATTGCCGATGTTCGACGCTTCGCCTGCTTTCAATGCATGGCGCGCTTCCAACGTACGCGATCAGAAGCAGTCGGGTTACGCAATCGTCACGGTAATGACGCCGCAGGGCAACCTAAGCAGTTCGCAGATGCGCGGGTTAGCCAAACTGTCAGAGCAGGCGAGTGAAGGTTTCTTGCGCGTCACGATGGCGCAAAATATTGTGCTGGCGTATGTTCCGGTCGGCGCGTTAGCTCGGGTGTTTGGGGCTCTCAATGAGCTTGGGCTGGCCAACGACCGTTCCGATGAGATTAGCGATGTCGTGACTTGCCCCGGTGCTTATAGCTGCAACCTGGCGCTGACCAAGTCGATGGGTTTGGGCGATGCTTTGGCGCATACGGTCCGCAAGTATGACGATCCTCGCATCCGGGAACTGACGATCCGCATCAGTGGCTGCCCCAACTCGTGCGGCCAGCATTGGATCGGCGATTTCGGGTTCTACGGCAATTCCCGCAAGATCAAGGACGCACTGGGCGTCGAGCACGAAGTGCCGTATTACATGATGCAATTGGGCGGTACTACCCAGGAGTTCGGGCTGGCCATTCAGAGCTTGCCTGCACGAATGGCTCCGGTAGCGGTCGAACGGATCTTGGCGCATTTCGTGGAGAATCGCGAAGACGCCGAGAGCTTCCGCAACTACGTCAAGCGTCAGAAGGTCGAAACCTTTAAGAAGTTGACGGCGGATCTGGTGAAACCGGCGGAACTGAATCCTGAACTGTTCCTCGACTGGGGCGACACCGAGGCTTTCTCCTTGAAGCTAGGACGAGGTGAGTGCGCGGCGTAGAGTTCAAGCTATTTAGCCGCAGATAAACGCGGATGAACGCAGATTTAGGCAAGTCAAACAAAAACGCCCCGAGGCCATCGCTGGCACTCGGGGCGTTTATTCTGACTCCTGACTACGGTCTCCTGACTACTTCTTAGAGTTCCTCGCGCTTTGCGTGCGAACTGGCTCGATGACCGCGCCCTGCGACAGGCTCATCGCCGGGATGGTGATAGAGTTATCCACCAATCGGGCCAAGTCCTGAATCGGTAAACCCTCCGCCTCTCGAGAGAAGGTCAGTGCCCCACCTTCGGCGTGCTCCACTCGAATCCAGTCGCCGCCACGAACCTGCTCGGTCGCGATCAGATTCGACATGGGCTGGACCAGCAGCCGTTCGATGGCACGTTTCAGGTGACGAGCGCCGTACTTCATGTCGGTGCCTTCAACCAGCAAGTAGTCCTTGCTCGAATCCGACATCGTGAAGACGAAGGCGCGTTCGACGGAAGCGTTGAAGATCCTCTGCTGCACCAGATTCAGTTCGATGTCCAGAATCTTGCGCAATTGGTCGCTGCCCAGCGGTTGGAACGTCACGATCTTGTCCAACCGGTTGACGAACTCCGGGGTGAACTTGCGGCGAGCCGCTTCCACACCGCTGCGTGCCAGCTTGACGTTGAGCTTCTCGTCCACAACGCCGTTGGTCATGTCCTGGCGGGCCTGGCCCGCGCCGAAGCCCAATTTAGGAGCCATCAGCGCCGACATCTCAGATGCGCCCAGGTTGCTGGTCATGAAGATCATGGCCTGCGAGAAATCGACTTTGCGATTGTCGCCCAGGGTTAGAGTTGCCTTGTCCAGGATGCCCAAAAGCAGGTTCCATAGGGCGTCCGACGCTTTTTCAATTTCATCAAACAGAATAAAGCTTAGCTTTATGTCTTCGGTGTGAAACTGATTCAGGACTTCTTGGGAAAGCAGCGGATGCGTTTCGCGATGGCCCAGGTAGCCTGGAGGCGAGCCAATCAACTTGGCAATTTCGTGGCTGTGCTGGAACTCCGCGCAATCGATCTTGATGACGGCACGAGGGTTCTTGAGCAGTGTTTCCGCAGTTGCTTCCACAATTCGAGTTTTTCCGGAGCCGGTGGGCCCCAGAAACAAGAAATTGCCAATTGGACGGCCCGGAGCGTTCATCCCGGTTAGGTTCATCTGATAGATGTTGACGATCTGTTCGATCGCCTCATCCTGTCCGACGATCAACCGGCGAAGACCGCCCTCTAACTGCGCGGCGTCCTTACCTGTCTTGCCCGGATCTAGAGGAACGTTCACTCGTACCATTTTGTCCACCGTCCTTCTTCGTGGGAGTGTCACCAGCTTGGACTCTCCCCTCCACAGTGCCTCTGGCAGTAGTGCCATTTCTTTAGATGCTCCTCGTCCCGTCCGGATTCGCGTCCAAGCGTAGCTTGCGCGGGCTATGCACAGCCGCCCCGTCACTTTAGGTCACTTCACTTCACTCTTCGGACGGGCTGGCCGGACTTCTACCCGGCTGACTAAAGTTCTTTCCGGCATCTCGAGCATCATCCTTACTACCGCCGCCACGTCCTCGGGCCAGATCTTCCAATGGCTACCGCTTTCGGCCGTAGACCCACCAAACTCTGTAGCCACGCTACCCGGCATGACGTAACCCACACGAACCCCTTGCGACCTCAGGTCCTGCATCATCGCCTCGGTCAGCCCAATCAGGCCGAACTTCGAGGCGTTGTAGGCCGCGCCTCCAGCAAAAGCGTGCGCCCCTGCCAGGCTGCTGATGTTAACGATATGCCCTGAGCCATGAAACCGGCTCACCGCCAGCTTGCTGGCATAGAAGGTCCCGTAGAGGTTGGTCTCCAGCGTTTCCTGCCAGGCCTCCACCGCCAGTTCACCGATCGGCGCAAATACACCGACTCCGGCGTTATTGATCAGTACGTCCAAAGTACTCCCACGGCGACTCTCCGGCTCGCCCGAACCAGCGAAGCACACATCGACGAACTGAAATAGCTCTTCTACCTGCTTGTAATGTCTAAGATCGGCAGCTTTACCGTGTACCTTAGTCCCGGTTTCGTCCTGAAGCTCCAGAACGGCTTGTTGGACGGTTTCCTGGGTGCGACCGCAGATGGCGACCTGGGCGCCTTCGCACAGCAACATATGGGCAATTGCGCGCCCGATGCCTCGCGTGCCGCCGGTCACCAGGCAACGTTTATGCTTAAGGGTGTTGGAGGAAGAGGGTGTCATTCCTCCAGCATAGAAGTCTTAAAGCGACGAGCAAAGCAGCCGCACGCCTTCGGAACGACATAGTATTCTGGGCCCATAGTCTCGATTTGAGAAGCTAGATAAGGAAAGGCCTGCCTCGCGGCGGGCTTTTGTCTTTTTACGGCTTGCTTTCCGAGGCCATCGCAAGACAACTCTGTGCAGTCCTACGATTCTTACCCGAGTACTTGGTGCCGATAAGTGCAATGTGAGAACTCGGATTTCATCTTGGGCCGTACTACTCTTGTTGAGCTCGAGCAGAATGCTCTTCTCCCAGACGACGCCTCCGGTGGTGGTGCCGCTTCCTACATCCCTGGCGTTTACCTGGCAATCGGGAGCCACACTGCCTACCGCTAAGTCATTGGCGGTAAAGGCCGGGACGAGCACGTCCGCCTACGTTGTGACCACCAATCCGACCAGCACGCCGTGGCTCTCACTGGCACCGGAGTCTGGACATTTGCCGGCCGCCACTACAGTGCGCGTGAATCCCAGCGGACTGGGAGTGGGAATATATGCCTCGGCAATCATTGTCACCGTCGGCGGCATTAATCTCCCGGCGACCATTCCCGTGACTCTGACGGTGACGCCACCCTTACCGTCGCTTTCGCTGAGTTCGACGACGCTAAGCTTCACCTCACCTCCGAATCCGCCGGTAACTCAGACGATCCTGCTCAATACCAGCGGCGATCCGATTCCCTTTACGGCGGCTGCGCAGGGCGCAACCTGGCTTACGGTGAGTCCGAAGAGCGGCGTGGTATTACCGGGTTTCCCGACAACCTTGACGGTCTCAGTTGATACTTCGACGTTGACGCCACAAGCAACTACCTACACCGGCAAACTTGTGATTGCGGCAACCGGCGTTCCCAGCACAAACAAGAGTCAAAACATCGATGTTTCGGTCCTGGTCAACGCGTTGACACCCACGGTGAGCAGTATTTGGCCAACCGCCGCGCTGGTCAATACCGGCCCGCTGACGCTGACGGTTCGAGGTACCGGCTATTACAAGGGAACCAGCGTGAAAGTTCGATCGTCGCCAACTCCCCTGAAAACCACCTTTATCAGTGCCACGACGTTGTTGGCGGACGTACCGGCGAGCCTGCTGACCGCGGCCGGAACCCTCAATATCATCGCGACGAATCCGGCTCCCGGAGGGGACTCGACGGCTGCAGCGTTCACGGTTTCCAGCACCCCGGTGGTGCAGGCGGTGGTCAGTTCGGCAAGCTATTCGACCGCCCCGGTCAGTCCTGGCGAACTTGTGACCCTATTTGGAACGGGAATCGGACCCACCACTCCATCCACCATGAGCGTCATCAGCGGTTTTGTTGGATCAACCCTGCAAAATACGACCGTCGCAATCGATGGTCGGAGCGCTCCCGCCATCTGCGTGAGCCGGGACCAGATCACGGTACAGGTTCCCTACGCCACCAGCATCGGCACCGCTCGCGCGGTTGCGGTGAATAACGGAGGGGTGGTGGCGACCGGATCTGTCGACGTTGCCGCGACGTCTCCTGGCATGTTCGCCTTGGACGGATCGGGGCAGGGACAGGCCGCTGCACTTGTGTTCAGCATGTCGACTAGCAGTTACGCAGTGAACGGGCCAACTGCGGTTGCCCACGCGGGCGATATCATGCTGCTGTACATCACGGGGGAAGGGGACTTCGCCACGGCCATCACGCCTCGTACTGGGTACGTGATTCCGTCCACCTTGAATCCTTTACCGCAGGTCAACCCGCTGCCGACCGTGACCATCGGTGGTTTGGCTGCGACCGTTCAATATGCCGGGCCGGTCGTCGGAGGCGTGCTCGGCCTACTGCAAATCAACGCCGTAGTCCCGACAGGCGTTCCCACCGGATTAACCGTCCCGGTGGTGGTGACCATCGGTGGCGTATCGTCTCAGACGGGGGTCACTTTGGTGATCAAGTAGCTTCAGAGGTCAGGTAGGTGCTGTCCTGATACCGGCTTGGACTTGTGTTAGTGTGTTAGCAAGCTCTGGAATCCGGGCTGAAGACTACACTGCTCAAAGTGTTTGATCCACTAAGGAGATTTGTTCAATATATGACGCGTACCGTCGCAATTCGCATGGGTCTGGGCCTGATGGCTATGGCTCTGTTCGTCACCGCCGCCAGCGTGCCAACTGCCGGCACTGCAGCCCCTGGATTCACCTTGCCATCGCAGGAAGGCAAGCAAGTGAACTTGAAGGACTTCAACGGTAAATGGGTCGTGCTCTATTTCTATCCCAAGGACTTCACGCAGGGTTGCACGATTGAGGCGCATAACTTCCAGGAAGACCAGGCCAAATACACCAAGTTGAATGCTGCCATAGTCGGAGTTAGTGTGGATAGCGTCGATTCTCACACCCAGTTCTGCGCCAAGGAGAATCTAACCTTCAAGATGCTGGCCGACGAAAAACACGTGGTGGTCAATCAATACGGATCGGTGCAGAGCTTTGGCGGTAGCGAAGTGGCTGCGCGCAATACCTTCATCATCGACCCGAAGGGTGTGATCCGGAAGGTGTTTGAAAAGGTCAACCCAACTCCGCACAGCAAGGAAGTACTTGCGGCGTTGGCGGAACTCCAGAAGTAGACTTCCTGTATTTGTAAACGAAAATAGCGGCCTGAGCATCGCGCTCAAGCCGCTATTTTTATTCACGCCTGTGGGTTCTGCCTTTCTCTTACCAACCTACCGGCTTCCCCGCGATCTGTTCATCCAGCCACTTCTGCAACGGAGCAAAGTAATCCCGAATCGCGGTAGCGTCCATCTCTCGTTTCCCGGTGATCTCAAATAGGGCATCCTGCCAAGGCTTGCTCAAACCCATCTGGAGCATGTTATTGAGCTTCGTCCCCGCTGCTTTGCTCTCGTAAATCGAGCAGCGATGCAGGGGAGTCGCGGCGGTACCGGGGCAGCCTGCTGCTTCCGACAACGCCCGATGAAACTGGAACTGCAAAATATGCGCCAGGAAGTAACGTGTGTACGGCACGTTTGCCGCCACGTGATACTTAGCTCCGGGATCGAAGAAATCTGCATCCGGACGAAGCTCCGGCGGCGCGATTCCTTGGTACTTCTTGCGCAACTCCCACCAGGCTTTGTTGTAGTCTTCCGGCTTCACTTCGCCAGAGAATACCTTCCAACGCCACTGGTCGATCATCAGTCCGAACGGTAGGAATGCGACCTTTTCCAACGCCCTCTGCATCAGTAACCCGATGTCCTTGGATGCGTCCGGAGACTTCGGGATGAAACCGAGCTTCACCAGATATTCAGGCGTGATCGAGAGCGCGATGGTGTCACCGATGGCCTCGTGAAAGCCGTCGTTGGCGCTATCTCGGAACGTCATCGGCAATTTGTTGTAGGCGCGCTGATAGAAGTTGTGGCCCAATTCGTGGTGGATGGTTGTAAAGTCTTCTGCCGTAGGCTCAATGCACATCTTGATGCGCAGGTCGTCAACGTTGTCGACGTCCCAGGCGCTGGCATGGCACACTACCTCGCGATCCGCAGGCTTCACAAACAGGCTTCGTTGCCAGAAAGTGGCGGGCAGCGGCGCGAAGCCAAGTGATGTGAAGAAGCTCTCGCCGTACTTTGCCATCTGCTTCGCGTCGGTCTTACGAGCCTTCAAGATAACGTCCAGGTCGTATCCCGGATCGGCGCCTGCCGGCTTAACCAAGTCATAGATATTGGACCAATCCTGGGCCCAGATGTTCCCCAATAGATGCGCGGGAATCGGACCATTCGCAGGCACGACATCGGGACCGTACTTATCTCGCAACTTCATCCGAACATACGCATGCAATGACGTATAGAGAGGACGAACCTGTTCCCATAGGCGATCCAGCTCCTTGGTGAAATCGTCGGCTGGCATGTCGTACTTCGATCGCCACATCGCGCCGGTGTCGGCGAACCCGAGTTCTTTCGCGCCCTTGTTCGACAGCTCTACGAAACGCGTGAAATCTTTGCGAATCGGAGGCGAGATCGCATGCCAGCCCTTCCACACGTCCAGCAGTTCCTTGGGGTTGCGGCTCTTCGCCATGATTTTGGTGATGTCGCCTATGTCAAGGCACTTGGGCTGGGGCGCTGCGGCCTTCGTAGCATCTTTTGTTGCAGCTACTGCATCAGGCGCACCGCCCGGACAGTACTTGCCCTTGCCATAGGCACCTTCCATAGACGCGGCGAGCTTAGTGACTTCCTTGCTTTCCTCAGGATTGGAAGGCGAAGCCAGGGTCAACCCCAGCTTGAACAACTCCAATTTACGGCGCTGATCGGCGGGTAGCTCGATGCCATCGTACTTGGTGGCCTCCTTCGCTAGACCGACGCCGAAATCAATGGATCGCTGGCTGGTTATCGCGGCGAGCGCTTCAGTGTCGTCGGTAATGAAATTCGAGTGGACCCACTCGGCCTGCTGAGATTCGGTGTAGATGGCGTCCATCTTCTTCTCGGCATCGTCAATAAAGGCCTTCGCCTGCTCGGCTGTAGGTTTAGGGGGGGCTTGATTGCATCCGACCAACAAGATGGCCGCCGGGAGAAGGAGACATCGTAAGGATAGGGTGTTCATCCGCATAGAGGTCATCATATCCTGGATGACTATGCGGGCGAGGCGGGACAGTCTTAACGGACCGGTGCGCCCAGGACATGCAAATCGGACTTCTTCGCGCCGATCACCGCCTGCCAAGGGATCGAGCGGTCGAAGGTAACCAACTTTCCGCCGCGCCGTACTGCTAGTCCAAGTAAATATATGTCGGTCAACTGCTTGCCGCTCTCCACCTGTGTCAACGAGAATATGTTCTCATCTAACAATGAAATTGAGTCAGGCCAGAACTCGTGGTTTGGGCGACTACAGATGATGCGCAGTACTTCTGCTGCGCCCAGGGGAGTCTGCGCTCGGGTATATCCGCCCTGGCTCAAGATTCGCATGCAACCATTTGCGGTGAGGGGACAAGTCGCCCACTTTGAGCGAGCCTGTGCTTCAAACCATTTGTGAGCAATTTGATGATGCACGTGACCTTGGTCGAACAACGCGATCAGGACGTTCACGTCGAGCAGCGCAGTGCTCATTCTTCATCACGCAACCGATTCACCCATTCCATGGTTGTGGGTGGGGACCCCGGTGGGCGTTGCAGGATGGGAATTCCGTTGCGCATCCGCACAGGTTTCTTAGGTTTCAGCGCTTCCCTCACCAATTCTGAAATCACTTTACCGGCACTTGTATTTCGTGCCGCAGCCAATTCCTTGGCGGCTCCTAAGATGTCGGCATCGATATCAAGCGTGGTGCGCATGCTTCGATCGTATCATGCGCACCACGCATCAAACATCACGCATCAAACACGCGATGCGCTTCCATGCCCAGCTGCTTCTTTGGCTCCAGCAGGCCTGGCAGCATCTCTGCCAGCACCTGACTGACCCGCTCGGCGAAGATGAACGTCATTTCCTGACGAACCTCTTCCGGAAGATCGCGCAGATCCTTTTGATTGCCCTTGGGCAGGATCACGCGCTTGATTCCCATCCGACGCGCCGCCAGAACTTTCTCTTTGACTCCGCCGATCGGGAGCACCAGGCCGGTGAGAGTAACTTCACCGGTCATCGCCGTATCGCTCCTGGCGGATTGACCCGAATAGAGAGATGCCAGCGCCGTAGTCATTGTGACGCCGGCCGACGGACCATCCTTTGGTATGCCGCCGGCGGGCACGTGGATGTGCAAGCCAGAGTTCATGAACCGAGCCGGGTCCAAGCCGAATTCGGCAGCATGGCTCCACAGGTAGCTGCGCGCTGTCTTCGCCGACTCCTGCATCACCGCGCCCAACTGACCAGTAATGGTGACTTCCTTACCATCCGGCAGCAAAGCCGCTTCGATATACAGAACGTCGCCGCCACTCTCGGTCCAGGCCAACCCGGTTGCGACACCTGGAGGCAGATCCTTGCGAGCATCTTCCGGCGAGATCGGCTCAGGGCCCAACATCTCGATGACGTCTTCGGCCTTCACCACATATGGCTCGGTCCGTCCCTCGGCGAAACTAACCGCCGTCTTTCGGATCACGCGACCAATCACTTGTTCCAGGCGTCGGACGCCGGCTTCGCGTGTGTAGCCCCGGATTACCTTCTCCAGAGCCTCGTCCGTGAACACACACTGTTCCGCCGTCAGACCGGTGTGGGCCAACTGTTTCGGAAGGAGGTAGCGTTTCGCGATCTGAGTTTTCTCTTCTTCGCTGTAGCCCGAAAGCCGCAGGATCTCCATACGGTCGAGTAATGGCGCGGGAATTGTGTCCAGTGTATTTGCGGTTGTAATGAACAACACCTTCGACAAATCGAATGAGAGGTCGAGGTAGTTATCGCGGAACGTCTTGTTCTGTTCCGGGTCCAGGACTTCTAGCAGAGCCGAAGCCGGGTCGCCCCGGAAATCACGGCCGAGCTTGTCGATCTCATCCAACATCAAGACGGGATTCGAGAATCCTGCACGACGCATGGATTGGATCAGCCGTCCTGGCATAGCGCCGATATAGGTTCGCCGATGGCCGCGCAGTTCAGCCTCATCGTGCAATCCGCCGAGGCTCATGCGTTCGAACTTGCGGCCCAACGCTCTGGCGATCGATTGACCGAGCGACGTCTTGCCGACGCCAGGCGCACCGACCAAGCACAAGATCGGAGCTTTGGCCTCGGGGTTCAACTTCAAGACGGCCAGATGCTCAATGATGCGGTCCTTCACCTTCTCGATACCGTAGTGATCGGCATCCAAGATGGCGCGTGCCCGCTTCAAGTCCAGATCGTCTTCGCTGCGCTTCGTCCACGGGAGCTCGATCACATATTCCAGCCACGTGCGAATCACGTTGTGTTCGGGTGACGCGGTATTGATTTGCTCCAAGCGACCTAACTCGCGTTCGGCTTCCTTGCGAATATCCGCAGGAAGTTCGGCCTTCGTCAGGCGGTCGCGCAGGCTCTCAACCTCAGCTTCGCCGGTGCCCTTGTCGCCCAATTCCTGCTCAATCGCCTTCTTCTGTTGGCGAAGGATGTATTCGCGTTGTTCACGCGACATCTCTGATCGGGCTTTATCCGCGATCTTGTCGCGCAATTCAGAGATATTGACTTCGTGCGTCAACCAGCCGAGCACCATGCGCAGAGCGTCCAGACGGGTCGGGGTTTCGAGCAACGCCTGTTCTTTTTCGACATCCAGGTTCAGGATGGACGCGACCATGAAGGCCAACTGCAAAGGATCGGCCTGCACGGTGAACATGCGGGCGATCTCTTCGGGCGACTGGCCGTGCATCAACGAAACCAGCTTCGAGCCCGTTTCGACGATGGAAAGAATCAACGCCTCGGTTTCATTCGACGAATCGTCCGGCAGGGGCAGGGCACGCACCCTGGCCTTCATATACCCGTTCTTGTCGACCTTCACCAGCACCATGCGCTCGGCACCCAGGACATGGATTTCCATGTGCTCAATGCCATTCTGGTCCGGCCCGGAGCGCTTCGATTTGCGGATCACCGCCCGCGTACCGACTGTGTAGAGGTCGTCGGCCTCCGGCGTTTCGACGTTGTTATTCTTCTGCGCTACGACAATGATTTCCTTCTCTTCGGTGGCCAGCGCCGATTCCAAGGCTCGGACCGATTGCGGACGGCCAACCGACAGCGGCAACATCAAGCCGGGATACAGCACCGAATTCTTCAAGGGCAGTACCGGCAGGGTCTTCATTTCGATGTCAGGCATTCAACTCTCTTTTCTCACAACTGATCTCAGGCAACTCAACTCCCCAAACTACGTTGCTTGAAACTGTCTTACCTTACGATGCGCCGACGGCGGTTCCCGATTCTACTTCTAACGTCAAAGAGCCATTCTTTGCGTCCACCGTTACCTTTTGGCCGTCGGAAATCTCACCGCCTACCAATTTGCGAGCCAATGGAGTTTCCACTTCCTTCTGGATGGCTCGCTTCAACGGGCGAGCCCCATACGCAGGATCATATCCCACGCGAACGATGTGCGCGCGAGCGGCGTCGGTCAAGATCAACTCAATCCTTCGCTCGGCCAAGCGAGCCCGCAAAGTCTCCAACTGTATATCCACAATCTGCTTCAATTGATTCTCGTTCAGGCGTTCGAAGTCGATCACTTCGTCGACCCGATTCAGAAATTCCGGTCTGAACAATCGCGGCAGGTCATCCCGCTGTGCGTTCGAAGTCATCACGATCATCGTGTTCTTGAAATCGACCGTGCGGCCCTGCCCGTCGGTTAATCGACCATCGTCCAACACCTGGAGCAGCACGTGAAACACGTCGGTGTGCGCTTTCTCGATTTCGTCCAACAACACGACGGAGTAGGGCCGCCGCCGAACAGCTTCCGTCAATTGGCCGCCCTCATCGTATCCCACGTAACCCGGAGGAGCGCCAACCAATCGTGATACGCTGTGCTTTTCCTGATACTCAGACATGTCGATGCGGATCAGCGATCGTTCATCATCGAACAGGAACTGCGCCAAGGCGCGGGCCAACTCGGTCTTGCCGACGCCTGTCGGTCCAAGGAATAAAAAGCTGCCAACGGGGCGCTTTGGATCCTTCAATCCGCCGCGAGCTCGCATGACGGCATCAGCTACGGCATCCACCGCAGCGTCTTGCCCAACGACGCGTTTATGTAACTCGTCAGCCAAGTGCAGTAGCTTCTGAATCTCGCCTTGCAGCAGTTTGGAGAGTGGGATACCCGTCCACCGGCTCACCACCTGTGCGATGTCCTCTTCGTCTACCTCTTCTTTTAGCAGCATCGGCGTTGAGGCCGTCTTATCAAGTTCTTTCTCCAACCCGATCAGCTTGCTGTATTTCAGTTCTGCCGCTTTGTTCAGGTCGTAGGCGCGTTCGGCTTGTTCGATTTCCTGCTTCACGTGATCGATCTGAGCGCGGATGTCGCGCTGGCGGCGCAGAACTTCTTGATCCGCCTTCCAGCGGGCGCTGAGCGATGCAGTCTCGGTCTTTAGCTCCGAAACTTCTTTGTCGATCTTCGCCAAACGATCTTTGGAGGCTTGGTCGGATTCTTTCTTTAAGGCTTCGCGCTCGATCTCCAACTGCATCTGGCGACGCAGAGATTCGTCAAGCTCGGCTGGCATCGAATCGATTTCAGTTCGCAGCTTGGCCGCCGCTTCGTCAATTAGATCGATGGCCTTGTCGGGCAGGAAGCGATCGGAGATGTAGCGCTGACTCAAGATCGCCGCAGCGACCAGGGCCGAATCCTTCAAACGCACGCCATGATGAATTTCGTAGCGCTCTCGCAGTCCGCGTAGAATCGAAATCGTATCCTCGACGCTGGGCTGGTCGACCAACACGGTCTGGAAGCGGCGTTCCAGCGCTGCGTCCTTCTCTATGTGTTTGCGATACTCGTCCAGTGTTGTGGCGCCGATGCAATGCAGTTCGCCGCGCGCCAACATCGGCTTCAGCAGGTTCCCGGCATCCATTGCGCCCTCGGCCTTTCCGGCGCCAACGACGGTATGAAGTTCGTCGATGAATAGGATGATCCCGCCTTCGGCCGATTGGACCTCTTTGAGGACAGCCTTTAAGCGTTCCTCAAACTCGCCTCTGAACTTGGCTCCGGCGATCAGCGCGCCCATGTCTAGCGAGACGACCTTCTTATCCTTTAGGCCTTCAGGCACGTCGCCTCGCATGATCCGCTGCGCTAGACCCTCGACAATGGCAGTCTTACCTACTCCGGGTTCACCGATGAGGACCGGATTATTTTTGGTTCTGCGCGACAACACCTGAATCACTCGCCGAATCTCTTCATCGCGACCGATGACTGGGTCGAGCTTGCCCTGTTCCGCGGCCTTCGTCAGGTCGCGGCCGTACTTTTCGAGCGCTTCGTAAGTCGCTTCGGGATTCTGCGTGGTTACACGTTGGCTGCCTCGGACCTCCTGCAAGGTCTTCATCAGACGCTCACGCGTCAGGCCCAGATCTTTAAACAGCTTCTCGTCAGTCGCGGCCAGCAGAACATGCTCGACCGAGACGTACTCGTCCTTCAGTCGCTTGGCCTCAGTCTCAGCACTATTCAACAGCTTCTGAAGGCGGGCCGTGATGTAGACCTGATCCATGGCCGCGCCTGAACCAGAGACCTTCGGCATCCTGGCCAGGTCGGCTACCAGGCGTTTATGGACGTCTTCCAGCTTGGCGCCCGACTTCAGCAGTACGGACTGCGCCAGGCCGCCTTCCTGCTCCAGCAACGCGGTCAGTAGATGCTCGACGTCCAACTGCTGTTGGCCGCCTCGGCTGGCGAGGGATTGCGCGCTTTTGATGCCTTCTTGAAGTTTTTCAGTAAAACGGTTGAAGTCCATAGGATCGCTCTCGTTAAAAGCAGTGTAGCATATTAGCGCAAGTGCATACTATAATCTTAGCTAGTTACAGTCAGATAATAACCGCCTCTCCAAAATCGAACGAAGAGGCGCTCCCAAGTCCTAAAAACCATGAAATAATGTAGCTTATGTCTGGGCGAGCGCCATTTCTCGATGTGGGATGCGGAATCAATAAGAAACCTGGTTCGCTCGGAATTGACCGCAATCCGAATACCAAAGCTGACGTACTTGTAGAACTGGACCGCTTCCCGTACCCCTTCAAAGACTCATCCTTCTCAGGTTTGCAAGCGATTCATGTGATTGAACATGTCTCCGATGTCATTAAAACCATGGAGGAATTTCATCGCTTAGTGCAGGCAGGGGGGGACGTCCATATCGCGACACCGCACTACACGGATTTCAGTTCCTTCTGCGATCCGACGCATCGTTGGCACCTGAACAGCTTCTCGTTGCGCTATTTTGGTCCAGACAATGCGGGTTATGGCTACTATTCTTCCGCCAGATTCATTGAGACAAGCGTCTATGTAAAGCTACTAGCCTTATGGAGATACCTGGGGTTTGAGCTGTTGGTAAACAGCTTTCCAAGGTTCCGGCGGTTCTGGGAATACTATCTGTGCTACATCATCCGAGGCAAAGTGATCGAATGGCGGCTCAAGGTGGTCAAGTAGCTCCGACCTCCTGGTCGGAGGAAATAACCGCTCCCTCTGGTCACACCTCAGTAGGGAATAGCGGGGTTCGGGATGTTTTTGCGAGCCTCGCCAGCGGTCTGGACCGTTTGCGTGATCATCGGAGGGTTCGGACCTGGTCTCACGATCTCGCGGTGGGTCGCCGGGGCGAGGATCTAGCACACAGGTATCTTGAAGCTCTGGGATTTACCATCATTGCCAGGAACTACGAATTGCCCTCGGGCGACGCAGAGGCGGATGTAATTGCGCGAGATGGGGACGAACTGGTCATCGTAGAAGTCAAGACGCGAGAAACGAATGCGTTTGGGCCGCCAGAGCGAGCCATGGGGCTGGATAAGCAGCGTGCTCTTACGCGTGTCGCGCGAGCCTACGCACAGAAGACGTCTATCGCGCTGGAACGCACGCGGTGCGATCTAATCTCCATCATCCTCCGCCCGGAAGTTAAAATTGAACATTTCCGAGATGCCGTCCGATTGTTTCATAGCAGATAGAGCGACCAAGTCAGCTATCCTGGTTACTGTCTTCCCGCTTGTATTTGAACCATGGCCGCTACTTCCATAACTCCCATTCCCTCGACCTCGGACCAACGTCGCCGCGCGTTGATTGCTGTACTCTTTGCGACGATTATCCAGGCGACCGCCCAGATACTGATGAAGAAGGGCATGTCTCTGGCTGGGCCGGATTTGCATTTCCTGCAGATCGGAATCGCCATTCTGACCATCCCGACCCTGTTTGCGGCGTTCGCTTTGTACGGGCTGTTCACCATCATTATGGTGTGGGCGTTGCAGCATGGGGACCTTTCCATGCTGTACCCTGCCATGGCGCTGAGTTACATCTGGGTCAGTTTCCTATCTGTTGAGTTATTCGGGGAGATCATGAACCCGCTCAAAATTGCGGGAATTCTGGTGATCGTTAGCGGAGTTGCTGTACTGGGTTTCGGCGAGCGAAGTGCCAACAAAAGCACTTTAGAGGCGACTAGACGCGAATCGACTGGCCCTGGATCAACGCGGTCATGAACACCCCAGTATCAGCCATGGCATCTGTGATGTTCGGCTCGGTGATCGGAAGTTTGGGGGCAGTGGGGCTGAAATCCGGAGCGGGCCGCCTTCAGAAGAGTTTTATCGGACTGATCACAAACTGGAGACTCATCCTGGGCGTCGGTGGTTATTTGGTTTCTTCTCTCTTCTACTTGAACGGCATGAAGAACGGAGAGGTGAGCGTCCTCTACCCGTTGGTCGCGCTTGGCAACATTTGGACGCTGATCTTCTCAAAGGTATTCTTCGGGGAGCAGATTACCCGGACGAAATACATCGCACTGGGGCTGATCATCGCCGGCGTTTCTCTGATTGGTTTCGGCAATAGCCGCCAATCGAATTCGCCGACGAATGGACCGGCCGCATCGAATGTGGCTGTTCGGCCCGCTAACTCTTCAAACTGACATTGCCGCCTGCCAGCAGCAATACCACGTGGCGATCGCCTGTGAATTTGCTGCTCAGTACATCGGCACCTGCCAAGGTTGCGGCCGCCGCCGGTTCCGCGACCACCTTTAAACGCTCCATCAGGAACTGCATCGCCTCGCTCGCATCGGTATCGGTAACCACCGTTACACTTTCCAGTAGCTTTTTTGCAGCAGCGAATGTACGCTCAGAGGGGGCGGCTGCTCCGAGCGAACGCGCCTTGGAGGTAATGGCTTCCAACGTTACGATCTTGCCTGCCTCAATCGAGCGAGCCATGCAGTCGGCTCCTTCGGTTTCCACACCCCAGATGTGGACTGATGGCTTGAGAGTCTTGATTGCTGTGGCGACACCGGTCAGCATTCCACCACCGCCGATGGCCAATACGATGTCGGTCATCTGTGGAGCGTCCTCCAGAATCTCTAAACCCATGGTGCCTTGACCAGCCATAATGGCGGGATCGTCAAAAGGGTGGATGAACGACCAGCCCTCGCGTTCCAGTTCGGCGACCTCCGCAAACGCCTCGGCTGCTGAGGCGGCGAAATCAATCCGAGCACCGTAGCTGCGAGTAGC
>JBDTUY010000009.1:0-24629 GCA_040007495.1 Acidobacteriota bacterium
CGGGCTGCACGAAATGGGTCTATCAAGCTGATGGCCCAGTACGCAGCGCGATGCCGGTCGCTCCACTGGCGGGCGGCAAACATGCGGTTATGTTTGGCGATCAGACCGGATGGTTCTACGCATTAGAAGCCGAGAGCGGCAAACAGTTGTGGAAGGTCAAGCCCGAATCGCATGAGGCGACCAAGCTAACCGGATCGCCTGTGGTGCACGACGGCATCGTGTACGTCCCGACCGCTTCCTGGGAAGAAGGCCGTCCGCAGAATGCGAGCTACCAGTGCTGCACGTTCCGCGGTAGTGTAGTGGCGTACAAGATCGCGGACGGGACGCAAGTCTGGAAGACCTACATGATCCCCGATCCGCCCGCAGCCGACGGGAAACAGGTCGATGGTCATGCGGAGCTGGCACCGTCTGGCATTGGGATCTGGTCCGCTCCCACGATCGATACCAAGCGCGGACGTTTGTACGTCACGACGGGCAATACCTACTCGGGAGCGTCGCCCAATAGCGACGCTGTAGTTGCGCTGGAGCTCGCCACCGGCAAGATCCTGTGGGCGAGCCAGACGTTGGCGAACGATACGTTCAACGGCGGGTGTTTTCAGCGTGGAGGATGCGCGGGTCCAGATGCCGACTTCGGCGCGTCGCCCATCTTGGTCGAGGGTGCCGGTGGCAAGTCCCTGCTGCTAGCAGGACAGAAATCAGGCATGGTCTACGCATTCGATGCGGACCACGAAGGTGCTTTGGTATGGAAGCAGAGGGTCGGCAAGGGCGGTATCAACGGAGGCGTTCAGTTCGGAATGGCAGCCGACGCGGTGAATGTTTATGCGGCTGTCAGTGACGTCGGACGCGTGGCTAGGGCGCAAAAGGGCAAGGTCGACGCGAGGCCCAGCGGTGTTGATCCGAATGTCGGCGGTGGCTTGACCGCGCTCCGAATTCGCGACGGCGTGAAGGCGTGGTTTGCGCCGCCTGCCAAGTGCGATCCGGCTCGGCCAATGTGCAGTCCCGCACAACCGGCAGCAGTCGCGGCCATGCCCGGCGTGGTTTTTGCGGGCAACGTCGACGGTTATTTGAGAGCCTACTCAACGCGCGACGGCAAGGTTTTGTGGGAGTTCGATACGAACAAGGACTGGACCACCGAGGGCAAGGTCGTCAACGGCGTGAAGACGCGCGGCGGATCGATCGACGGCGCTGGACCGGTGATTGCCGGTGGTATGGTGTTCGTTTCGTCGGGCTATGCACGCAATGGCGCGCAGGGCGGGAACGCACTGCTGGCCTTCGGAATCGACTAGCTTAAACAGCGCGTGTTGCGCGATTCGCTGCATTGTATCGCTATCGGGGCAAATACGCGCACGTCAGCATCAATCCAAAAATCGCCGTCAAGGTCGTAAGCGTTACACTCAGACGATCAATCTTGCCGACCTGTGGGGAGGTTGAAAATTGCTGTAAGACTTCACTTTGTTCAGTGTCTTCGCACACTGCAAACCTCCTTCTAAATGCCGACAGCCCCACAGTCACGAAAGGCATCGACATGCAAGCGGCTATTAAGGTGGTCATGTGTTTCCGTGCTCTCTGCGCCTAACCCATCTGGGATCTTCTAAGCACGTATTAGGCCGCGGGAAGTCCCTGCCGGTTCAAATCCGTGATCCTGCCTATTTCGTGACACTTGCCGATTTACGGCTCCGGGTGACTTAGGTGGTCGCGCTACGCTCGCCTACGACATGGAACGTAAGGAACTCGCCCGCAAAGTCGCTCGGTCGCAGAATTTACCGGTTGCTGAGGCTCAGGATCAAGTGGATGAACTGGTGGATCAGCTTATAGCTAGGCTGCGGACGGCTGGACCCGTGAAAGCTCCTCAGCTTGAGACGCTATTGGCTGCTCCGCTTGCTGATGAGAGTTCAACCACCAAGCCCCAATCAGTCGCCGAAATCCGAGCTGCATCGTCGCGGATAGCAAAGTCCCGGAACGGCAAGCCCTAATTGTCTTTCCGCGATATCGAGTTGCGTTTAGTGAGCGACAGGCGAAGGGATGGAAAATTGCGCGAATCAATAGAACCACCATCAACGCTCGCAGACGATAGCCGTGTCCTCGAAATTCTGCGCCGATCCTTGGCAAAGGGTCACACGCTGGAAATCGACGGCTTGGGCACATTACGCTCGACCAGCGGCGGAGGTTATGAATTTCTGCCGCACAGTCGCCCTCGCGTTTTCATCGCATACGTTGTGGAAGACCTGAAGCTTGCGCGTAAATTGCGCGATGGACTGGCCGCGGCAGGCTGCGCGCCTTGGCTCGACAAGGATCAACTGTTGGCCGGACAGGATTGGCCGAGGGCGATTGAACGGGCCATCGGTACCGCCGACGCGTTCATCGCCTGCTTCTCCCCTAGATCCCTTAAGAAGCGCGGGCAGTTTCAGTGTGAATTGCGCCTGGCGTTGGAACAGGCTCGGCGTCGACCTCTATGGGACCGTGAGGACGACGCCTTCCTGCTGCCCGTCCGACTGGAGCCCTGTGAAGTTCCGCGGCGCATAGCAGAGCATGTTCAGTACGTCGACCTGTTCCCGGACTGGGATAGCGGTTTACAGCAGTTGATTCGATCGATCCGCAAACTTGGCTGAGAGACAAGCAAGTATTGACAGCTTGATATAATGGCCAAACTGCATGTCAGCCACTGATTCCGCCCCCATTCCACGGTCGATGAACATCGACGAGATTCGCCAGATCCTGCCGCATCGGTATCCGATGTTGCTGGTGGATCGGATCGACGAGCTAGAACAAGAGCGCGTTGTAGGTATCAAGAACGTCACTGCGAATGAGCCATTTTTCGTTGGGCATTTTCCTGATTTCCCCGTCATGCCGGGCGTCTTGATTGTCGAAGCTATGGCGCAGGTCGCAGGAGTGCTGGTACTCAGCCAGATTCCGGATCGCGCCAACAAGCTGGTTTTGTTGGTGTCGGTCGACGGTGCGAAATTCCGACGACCCGTGCGTCCCGGCGATCAGCTACGCATTGAAATGAACGTACTGAAGCGCAAAGCGTCCATCGCCAAAATGTCGGGCACCGCCAGTGTCAATGGCATCGTGGTGGCGGAAGCTGAAGTGATGTGCAAGCTGGCCGATCGCAGCGAATAAACTCGCGACGTCTATACAGTAAGCCATGCCCATTCACCCTTCTGCCATTGTCGATCCCCGGGCAGCAATTGATCCCACCGCCGAAATCGGCCCCTTTTGTGTAGTTGGTGCAGACGTCTCTGTCGGTGCACGCACGCGTTTGATGGGCCACACCTTCGCGGAAGGCCCACTGACGATCGGCGAAGACAACGTGTTCTTTCCGTATTCGACGGTCGGTGTTGCGCCACAGGATTTGAAATACAAAGGCGAGCGCTCCGCAACCCGCATCGGCCATCGCAACAAGATTCGCGAGTTCGTCACTATCCATCGCGGCACCGAAGGCGGCGGCATGCTGACGGCCATCGGCGATGACAACCTGTTGATGGCCTACACGCACATCGCGCACGATACGCAGGTCGGCAGCCATACAGTGATCGGCCACGGTGCGACTTTGGGTGGTCACGTGAAGGTAGGTGATTGGGCGGTGATCAGCGCTGGCAGCGCCGTGCATCAGTTCTGCCGCATCGGCCGGCATTGCATCATCGGTGGCTACAGCGTCGTCACGCAGGATGTACTGCCGTTCTCCACAACCGTCAGTCCGCGCGAAGTGAAAGTGTTCGCAGCCAACGCGACCGGCATGGAACGGCGCGGATTTTCCGCCGATTCGATCGACAGCATGCACAAAGCGTTCCGTCTATTGACGCGCGCGAATCTGAATACGACGCAGGCAATTGAGCGCATCCGTGCTGAGGTCCCAACGTCGCCGGAGTTGGAAGAGTTGCTAGAGTTCATAGCAACAGCAGAGCGTGGTTTTATCAAATGACACAGGAAATGGGGACTGACACCATTTTTGCGTGCAGCATCGTGCTGAGAGTAGTTGACTCGCCATCGCAAAAATGGCTGTCTGTCCCATTTTCCGGGCACCTTATAATTCCACTCCCCAGGGGAGAGTTTCCATGCCTCTAGGCATGATCGTCGGCAATGGACGCTTCCCAGTCCTGGCGCTCGAGGCCGCCCGCAAATCAGGCATCGAAGTCGTCGCGATCTGCCTGAAGGAAGAAGCCGACCCAGCGGTAGAAAAGCTCGCGTTACGCAGCCACTGGATCTCTCTGGGGGCACTCAGCAAGCTGATCGATATCTGCCACAAAGAAAACATCACGCAGGTCATGATGTGCGGACAGGTGAAGCACGCCAAGATCTTTTCAAGCATTGTTCCAGACTGGCGACTGGTAAAGCTGCTCGCGTCACTCGAAGCGAAAAACACCGAAGCACTGATTGGCAGAGTAGCGAAGATCCTGGCGGGCGAAGGCATCACGCTTGCCGATTCTACGCTGCTGCTGAAGGATCTTCTGGCCCCCGAAGGCGTCCTGACCAAGCGCAAGCCAACCTCCGACGAAGAACGCGACATCGCCTACGGGCGCAAGCTGGCGTCAGCATTATCCGTGCACGACGTCGGTCAGAGCGTCGCGATCGCAGAGCGGGCGTGCGTCGCAGTGGAGGCAATGGAAGGCACAGACGCCATGCTACGCCGAGCAGCAAGCTTAGTCGAAGGGAAGCCTCTGCGGTTGGTAAAAGGCTCGTGCCGTCGAGGGCATTTATTGTTTGACGTGCCAGTGGTCGGCCCGGGAACCATCGCGACTATGCGGGAAACCGGCACGACGGCGTTGGCAATTGACGCGGGACGGACGCTGCTGCTGGATCGCGAGGAGATGGTCGGGTTGGCGAATCAGGCGGGAATCACGGTGGTTGCTCACGGCCTCCAGATGGACTAGACTTAGTCTAGTCCACTATTTGGAGGGCGTATGGAAGTCACCAACATCCACGAAGCCAAAACCCACTTCTCAAAGCTGGTCGAACGGGCTGAAGCCGGGGAAGAGATCGTGATCGGCAAAGCGGGAAAGCCGGTGGCGAAGCTCGTTCCCTACACAGAGAAGAAATTCGTCCGGAAGCCCGGGGGCATGAAAATCGAGTTCGCTCCCGACTATGACAGCATCCTTGTAGACAAGGAGATCGAAGCTCTCTTCTATGGCGAACCCATTGAACCTCCTGCTCGACACGCACGTCCTGTTGTGGTGGATCGGAGCAAGCAATCACCTCTCCGAAAAAGGGCTTCGAGCCATCGTTGAGGCGGGCCGCATCTACGTCAGTGCGGCGAGCGTGTGGGAAGCCTCGATCAAGGCGGCTCGCGGGAAGTTGACGCTTCATGGCGATCTGACGGCACAAATCGAAGCCCACCGGTTTACGCCCTTGGCCGTGACGTTCGCGCACGCAGTAGCCGCCGGTTACCTGCCCCTCCATCACACCGATCCATTTGACCGGATGCTAATAGCGCAAGCTCGGGCGGAATCGCTAGTGCTGGTGACTGCAGACAAACAACTCAGAAAATACGACGTGCCAACTATCTTGGTGTGAGCGATAACAGGACGCCTTAGTCGTCGTTATCGCTACTACTACTAACCCTCAGCACCGCCAAGAACGCTTCTTGTGGGATGTCGACTTTGCCTACTCGCTTCATGCGGCGTTTGCCTTCTTTTTGCTTCTCCAGCAATTTGCGTTTGCGCGAGATGTCGCCGCCGTAGCATTTGGCTAGGACGTTCTTGCGCATACCGGAGATGGTTTCTCGGGCTATGATTTTGCTGCCAATGGTGGCTTGCAAAGGGACCTCGAACATTTGTCGAGGGATCAGTTTGCGCAGACGCTCTATGAGAATCTTGCCGCGTTCGTAGGCGAATTCGGTGTGCACGATCATCGATAGCGCATCGACGGGCTCGCCTGCGACCAACACATCCAGCTTGACCATCTTCGAGATGCGATGGCCGGACAAGTGGTAATCGAGCGATGCGTAACCACGCGAGGCTGACTTCAGGCGGTCGAAGAAGTCCAGCACGATTTCGTTCAGCGGCATCTCATACACCAACATGACGCGATTGCCGCCAATGTATTCGAACTTTTTCTGCGTGCCGCGCTTTTCTTCCAACAGCTTTAAAATCTCGCCGATGTACTCTTCCTGCGTGATCACCGTCGCCTCGATGATCGGCTCTTCGATCTTCAAAATCGAAGAGGGGTCGGGGAATTTTGACGGGTTGTCGACCACGGCGGTGGTGCCGTCGGTCAGCGTGATGTTGTAGCGGACGCCGGGTGCGGTGGTGATGAGATCGATCTTGAATTCGCGCTCCAACCGCTCCTGAACAATCTCCAGGTGCAGAAGTCCGAGGAAGCCGCAGCGAAAACCGAAGCCCAGTGCGACGGAATTTTCGGGCTCAAAGCTGAACGCACTATCGTTCAAGCGGAGTTTTTCCAGTGCATCACGCAGGAGTCCGTGCTCATGCGATTCCACCGGATATAAGCCCGCGAAAACCATCGCCGTTAGAGGCTCGAACCCAGGCAGAGGCTCTGCTGCGGGGTTCAGGTGATCGGTGATCGTGTCGCCGATCATCGCGTCGGAGACGGTCTTGATGTTGGCGAATAGGAAGCCGACCTCGCCCGCTGCGAGTTCATCGCACGGGATCGGTTTCGGCGATTGATAGCCTACGCCATCGACGTCGAATTGCTTGCCGTTCGACCAAAGGCGAATCTTCTGGCCCTTGCGAACGCGGCCGTCGATGATGCGCGCCAGGATGATGACGCCTCGATATGGATCGAACCAGGAATCGAAGATTAGAGCGCGGAGTGGCGCTTCAAGTGTCCCGCGCGGCGGAGGCATCAGAGTGACGACCGCCTCCAGCACGTCTTCGATCCCGATCCCGTTTTTCGCGCTGCACAGGATCGCACCACTAGCGTCGAGCCCGATCAGTTGTTCAATCTGTTCGCGAATACGTTCCGGTTCAGCTGAGGGAAGGTCAATCTTGTTGAGAACCGGGACGATTTCGAGGTTGTGATGCAACGCCAAATACGTGTTGGCGAGCGTTTGCGCTTCTACGCCTTGCGAGGCGTCCACCACCAACAGGGCGCCTTCGCAGGCCTGCAAACTGCGCGAGACTTCGTAGGAAAAATCGACGTGGCCCGGCGTGTCGATCAGGTTCAGCTGATACTCCAGGCCGTCCTTGGCCTTGTACGTCAACCGAACCGCGTGCGCTTTGATGGTGATACCGCGTTCGCGCTCCAGATCCATGGAGTCGAGCACCTGCGCCATCATTTCGCGCTGGCTGAGTGCGCCGGTGGTCTCAAGCAGGCGGTCGGCAAGCGTCGACTTGCCATGGTCGATGTGCGCAATAATGCTGAAATTTCGAATTCGCTGGGGGTCCATGCGGTATGATGATGAAACTGAAGACGGTAATATTTCAGTATCCCACGCCGCGAACAACCGACGTCAATTTCCGGTCGCGCGGCGAGAAACGATCCCAGTAATTCTTATGTCCAGCGAACTCCAGGAATTTCACGCCGATGCCAAAGGGTTGCGATTTGCCATAGTCACTGCGCGGTTCAATCGATCGATTACGCAGAAGTTGACCGAAGGCGCGCGCGACGCGCTAACCAAGGCCGGGGCCGCGGGATTCGACGAGTACGTAGTTCCGGGCGCGTTTGAGCTGCCATTGGCAGCACTGCGGTTGGCGTCGACGGAAGCCTACGACGGCATTATCGCCTTGGGTGCGGTGATCCGCGGCGACACTCCGCATTTTGATTACGTTGCTGGACAAGCCGCGAACGGGCTGCAATTGGTCGCGTTGGAAACCGGCGTACCAGTCGCGTTTGGTGTTCTGACCACGGATAACAAGAAGCAGGCCCAGGCACGCGCGGGCGGTAAGCTGGGCAACAAGGGCCACGACGCGGCGATGACGGCGATCGAAATGGCCAATTTCGGGCGGCCTGCGGCTAAGCCTGAGCCTGAGGTCGCGCTCAAGAAAGCAGCTGCGAAGTCGGAGCCGAAATCAGGGACCAAGAAAAAATAGCATGCCTGCCCGCCACAAATCCCGCCAGCGCGCGCTGCAAGTGCTGTTTACGATTGACCAGCGCAAGCAGCCGGTGGACGATGCGATCGCGTCGTACTACGCCACGTTGGGGTCGGATCTCGAATCCGAGAATGCCGCACCGGAAGCCACCCCTCCGGACGCATTCATGGAAGAGTTGGTGCGCGGGACATGCCGCAATCAGGCAGCGATTGATGCGCGCATTTCCAGCCGATCGGCAAACTGGCGGTTGGAGCGAATGCCTGCGGTCGACCGCAACGTGCTGCGGCTTGCGCTGTTCGAGATGCAATGGCTGCCGACGGCGCCGGCGATCGTGATCGATGAAGCGTTGGAGCTAGCGCGACAATTCGCTGGCGACGAATCGGTGGCTTTCGTCAACGGCGTGCTGGATGCGATCAAGCGGGACGGCGAAAAACCTGCCGGTATGGGCGCCAGTGCCGCCAAGTTGCCCGATTCAGAATAGACGTGACACCTGGACTTTCTCCTCTTTGCGTGGTTTTAGTGAGCCCGCGCAATCCGCTCAACATCGGCGCAGCGGCCCGCGCGATGTCAAACTTCGGCTTCTTTGATCTGCGGTTAGTCAACGCCTACGAAGTCGCATTTCGCGACGCGAAATCCGCAGTCAACGCCAGCAAAGTATTGGAAGCTGCGCGCGAATATCCCACGCTGGCAGAGGCCGTCGCAGATCGAACGCTGGTGGTGGGTACGACGGCCATCGGCAACCGAGCACTAGAACACCCGCTGCGGCGCTTAGAGTTGGGCGGCCGCCTGATCGTGCGAAAGATGAAAACGGCGCCAGTGGCACTACTCTTCGGATCGGAGAAATTCGGTCTGTCGAACGACGACATGAGCCATTGTCACTGGATGATGCGCATCCCCACTCGCGACGCCCATGCATCGATGAACCTGGGGCAAGCGGTCGCGTTGTGTCTGTATGAATTGATTCGCAGCAACTCAGTGACAGAGAAGCCCGTCGCGAAAGCTTTGGTCAAGGTCGGCAGCGAGGTCTCCGCCAAGAGGCCGGCGGAATCAGAAGATATCGAACGACTGACAACATTACTGCTCGAAACGTTGGCCGAATCCGGATATCTGAAAAATGGCACGGGCGAGTCTGCAAACCTCAAGGTCCGGCGATTGATGCGCCGTATGAACCTGAACGCGCAGGACGCGCGGATGTGGTTAGGGATCCTGCGGCAGATTCAGTGGAAGGTGCGGCATTAGATCGAATACAGGCGTGGGCTGTATAATAGGCTGTATGAAACAGTTGAATCTCAATATCACCGAGGAGTTTGAACGGGATTTACAGCGCTTTATGAAACGGAGCGGAATCCGCAAGAAATCCGATGCTGTTCGCTTGGCCGTACATGAAGCCGCGCGGAACACGAGTGCGGCAGACTACGATTTCCGGCCATGGCTGGGAATGTTGTTGCGAGAACCGCTCAATCCGAAGCCTAAATTTAAAGACGAAGATGCTCTATGGTCTTAGATACGTCGGCCATACTGGCGATCTTTCTGAATGAAGAGCACGGACCTTGGGCCTTGGACCAGGTACAAGCCAATCGCGGGCGACTCTTGCTCAGCACAGTCAACTACACGGAAATGTTGATATTGGGGCAGGATCGACAGCCACGACGAGCGAAAGAACTCCAATTTCTCATACAGGAGTCTTCCGTCCAGTTGATCCCGCCCGATCACATTCAGGCCGAGATTGCTGCGGCCGCTCGATTGCGATTTCCGCTGAACCTTGGGGACTGTTTTGCGTATGCGCTTGCCAAAGTAGAGGGATGCGCGATCCTCACTCTGGACGCAGATTTCCGCAAGACGGATATCGAAATCATTCACCCTGGTCGTCGGCGCGGTCGCGGCGAGTTGCTATCCTAGACCTTCGAGTCCATATATCGCATGACAAAAGTAACCTTGCACTACGACCTGACCCGATCTTTGACGGACGACGACTATACCAACATCGCCGCTCTGCACAGCACCTATGGGATTGCTCGCGTGCTGGCGGACCCGTCGGGATCTAAGCTGACTGTCGACTACGATGCTTCGCGTCTTGGGAAGATGCAGGTCGAATCGGTGATCGCTCGGCATGGTCTTCCGCTTGCCGTGAAACTCCCCGCCTAAGCTGCTGCGGATCATCACCTCATCGGTACCGATTGGTCCACTAAGAAGGCCGTAAAGAACGTCAAATTGTAGCTGGCATGCAGCAGGATCGACGCCGAGGTGGAGCCCGTCCAATGCCGCACTGCTCCAAACAGGCTGCCCGCCAGCCAAATCAATAACAGTGGCTGCCAAGCCCATTCGTTCTGCACGCCGTGTATCAGGGCGAACGGTACTGCGGCGCCGAAAACAGCGGGCCACGCCCCGATGAACTTCTTGAGCAACGGCTGAAGAAATCCGCGGAATACTAACTCTTCAAACGCGGGTCCGATGGCGACCACCAACAAGCCGACCAGCACCATCGGGGCGCGTCCGTCCACCAGCCTGGCAACCGGATTGGGAATGCTTGGTGCGTGGAGCATGGCCCCCAATGCCGAGACGGCGATCGCCAACAGTGGCGCTCCAATTACGCACAACCAAGGACGTGGGAAGCGGGAACGCAGGCCCAGTGCCGCCCTGACCGAGTGCCGATGTCGGAGTCTGGCGGACAAGAAGAGCGATCCCATCAACAATAGATACAACGTACTCTGCGCGGCCACCTGCTGCATCGCCGATGGGCCGAATACCGCCGGGGCGACGGCACGCACTGCGCGCGCGACCAGCGAACTGATCAGAAGGCTAGGCAGGATGGCTGCCAAGAGCAGGCCCAAATCCTCCAGTTCCCACGTTGATTCGGCGTTGCCGAGCTGAGTATTAGGAGAGGACTCCACGATTCATCATTTTACTGCGTTCCGGGTGAACGTTAGGTGAAATTTTCGCGCTACGAATCGCTCTCAATGAGCGCTGCGGCCAGCAAGGGGATCATCAACTCGTGGTGCCCGGTAATCGCAAACCCCTGACCGCCGGATTGCGCGTGTGGACGTTTCACCACGTTGAGCGTTGGGCGATAGTGCTGTAGAAAGTCGAAATTCACGGTAGTGAAGTTCGCCAGAGGATATCCCAGGTTCCGAACCACGCTGACCGCCTTCAGAAACACTTCTGGCAATATGACGGCCGACCCGAGGTTTAGATACACGCCGCCGTCGTTCAAGCCCCGGACGATGGAGCACAACAATTGAAAGTCGCGATGCGTCGTTGCGCCCACTGCGGCTCCATCCGCTGCGGGATGCGTGTGTGGCGTATCCGTGCCTACAGCCACATGCACCGTGATCGGCACGGAAGCCTTATAAGCTGCGGCTACGATGCTGTGCCGAGCGAATTCAGGTTTCGCAATCGCTTCCAACTTCTTGCCCAACGCCTCGCCCATGCCGACGCCTGCCGCTGCACCTTCCCCGATGGCGACGTTCATCTCGCGGCCAGTTTCTTCCGCAGCGCCGAAGCGTCCGTCTGGCAACACCGCTTCGACATCTTCACTGGTATGCCCTGCAATCGCGATCTCAAAGTCGTGAATGGTCGCCGCGCCATTCATCACGAACGCGCTGATCCAGCCGCGATCCATTAGGTCGAGCAGTACATCGCCCAAGCCGCACTTGATCACGTGCCCGCCCATGCCCCACAAGATCGCGCGCTTGTTCCGTTTCGCAACACGAAGCGCCTCGACCACGCCTTGGAACGATTCCGCCGCCAGAATCTTCGGTAGCGATTGCAAAAATCCGTTAATGCCCTCACCTTTGCGATATGGGCGAGCAAAATGCTCCACGCGAACCTTGCCGCCACGCGCGTCGATCGGAATCGGATTCAGCCCTTCAAACGAAAGCGGCTTGTCGGTATATTTACTCATTTAGATTTACTTCAGGACCTCTTTCAAAGCCTTCGCCGTATGGCCCTTGCCTGCGTGTACGATTTCTTCCGGCGACCCGCACGCCATCAACGTCCCGCCGCGATCTCCGCCATCCGGACCCAGATCGATAATCCAGTCGGCGGCCTTGATCACATCCAATTGGTGTTCGATGATCACCACGGTATTGCCAAGTTCCACCAGATTTTGCAGGACCTCCAGTAACTTCCGAATGTCTTCAAAATGCAGGCCGGTCGTCGGTTCATCCAGGATGTAGAGAGTCTTTCCAGTCTGTCGGCGGCTCAATTCCTTGGCGAGCTTGATGCGTTGCGCCTCACCGCCTGACAACGTAGTCGACGATTGCCCCAGGTGCACATAGCCCAGCCCGACCCGATTCAGCGTCTCAAGCTTCATGCGAATCGCCGGGATGTTTTCCAGTACCGGCAGCGCATCTTCCACCGCCATCTCCAGTAAATCCGCGATCGACAGGCCTTTGTACTTCACTTCCAACGTCTCGTGATTGTAGCGGCGACCCCGGCACACGTCGCACGTCACGTACACATCGGGCAGGAAGTTCATCTCGATCCGCTTCATGCCGTCGCCCTGGCAGGCTTCGCAGCGGCCGCCTTTCACGTTGAAGCTAAAGCGCCCAGGTTTATAGCCGCGTGCGCGTGATTCCGGCAACTTCGAATAGAGATCGCGAATCTGCGCGAACAACTGGGTGTACGTCGCAGGGTTCGACCGCGGAGTGCGTCCAATCGCTGCCTGATCGATCTCGATGACCTTATCCAGTTGCTCCAGGCCGGTGATCGAAGCGTGTGCCCCGGGTTCCGTGCGCGACCCGTACACTTCCTTGGCCGCGGCGCGATACAGGATATCGTTGATCAGGGTGGACTTGCCCGAGCCTGAAACTCCTGTCACCAGGATCAGTAGTCCCAGCGGAAAACTCACGTCGACCTTTTTCAGGTTATGCTCGGTCGCGCCGCGAATGGTGATCGCAGCATCGGTCGGCCTACGTCGCACTTCAGGAACCGGAATGCTGCGCGCGCCCGTCAGATACTGGCCGGTCAATGAACCCGGCGTCGCCATGATCTGTTTGGGTGTGCCTTGTGCGACCACCTCGCCGCCCAGGCGGCCAGCGCCCGGACCCAGGTCGATCACATAGTCGGCTCGCAGGATGGTGTCTGCATCGTGTTCGACTACCAGCACCGTGTTTCCCAAGTCGCGCAAGCGAATCAGCGACCCGAGCAGACGGTCATTGTCCTTGGGATGCAGTCCAATCGACGGCTCATCCAGCACATACAATACGCCGCGCAGCTTCGATCCGATCTGCGTAGCCAGCCGAATGCGCTGCGCCTCGCCACCGGAAAGCGTGCCGGAGGAACGGTCGAGGCTCAAGTACTCCAGCCCAACGTCAATCAAAAACTCCAGGCGATTGCGAATCTCTTCCACCGGCCGACCGCCGATCTGCTGTTCGCGGCTGGTCAGTTGCCAAGCCTTGACCGCTGCGTGCGCCTTCACCAGAGACATCCGCGTGATCTGGCTAATCGTCGTGCCTTTTACGCGCACTGCCGAACTCGATGTCTTCAATCGCTGACCGTTGCAAGTCGGGCACACGGCTGGCGACATATAGGCGGCCAACCAGTCGTGATACTTCTCATCCCCCAACTGGTCCTTAAAATACTTCGTCAGAATCCCTATGATTCCAGGCTTGCCATCCGCACCATCCAACAGCACTGCCTGATGCTTGCGCGTCAATTCCTCAAACGGATTCTTCAGCGGAATCTTGTGCGCTGCGGCCAAAGCTGTCACCGCAAGGATCACATAGCTGTGTCCTGCGCCGAGGCCCAGGCCCCCATCCAGTGGCGGTCGGGAAGGATCAACGATGAGCTTGACCGGATCGAAGCTCCACTTGCTGCCCAGGCCGTTGCAGGTCTCGCACGCGCCAAACGGACTGTTGAAGGAGAACGATCTCGGCTCCAGTTGCGGCACGCTGGTCCCGCAGTTCGGGCATGCGAGCTTGCTGGAATACAGCCGCTCCGGACCGTTCACCACCGCGATCAACACCAGACCGTCCGCCAGCTTGGCTGCGGTTTGAATGGACGCGGCAACGCGGCTCGCGATCTCCGGCTTGATCACCAACCGATCGACAACAACTTCAATCGTGTGGTTCTTGCGCTTGTCGAGAGTGATCTCTTCGTCCAAAGCTCGCAGCACGCCATCGATGCGAGCGCGTACAAAGCCTTGCCGCGCGAGCTTGTCTAATTCTTTCTTGTACTCGCCTTTGCGCCCGCGCACAATCGGTGCCAGGATCATCACGCGATCCTGTGAACCCAGCGCCAGAACCTGTTCCAGAATCTGATCGTTCGATTGCTGCGCGATCTCGATCCCGCAGGTCGGGCAATGCGGCACTCCGATAGCCGAATATAAGACGCGCAGATAATCGTAAATTTCGGTGATCGTGCCGACCGTTGACCTCGGACTGCGGGACGTAGTCTTTTGCTCGATCGAGATCGCGGGGCTCAAACCGTCAATTGAATCGACGTCGGGCCGCTCCATCTGATCCAGAAACTGGCGCGCATAGGGCGACAGCGTCTCGACGTAGCGGCGCTGGCCCTCGGCGTAAATACAGTCGAAGGCAAGGGACGATTTGCCGGAGCCGCTCAGTCCCGTGACTACCGTGAAGGAGTTGCGAGGGATCTCGACGTCAATGTTCTTGAGATTGTGCTGGCGCGCGCCATGCACAGTGATGCGTTTCAACAAGCTTACTCATTTTCCCACATCGACCATAGTCCGCCGGTTTTGCGCTCCTTCGCTCTGCGCCAGGTACTGCCTTTTCGGTATGGTCCATCGTCGATTATGATGATAGAGTAACGCCGTGAAGGATATTGTGGACACAACTGCTTTGAGTCGAACGGGGTCGTGGGTTTTATCAGTCGCTTTGGCGACCGCTGCCGCGATCCTTCTAGTCACGCCCACCTCCGCCTTCCAGGCTGGCGCGACCAAGGCTGGTAAAGCGGGCGGGCAAAAGGGTGCTGTAAAAGCCACTCAAAAAGCTGCGCCCGTAGCAGCGGCCGATCCCAAACCGGGCGACGTGAAGGTCAATCGTATCGACGGGCAGCGTTACATCTGGATTCCACCCGGGAAGTTCAGGTCGGGATGCTCCGTTGGCGATCCGGACTGCTTCGAGGACGAGTTCCCGACGCGCGAGATCACGCTGACCAAGGGCTTCTGGCTTGGCGAAACCGAAGTGACGCAGGCCGCCTACGATAAGTTAGTCGACTACGACCCGAGCCTATTCCATGGTCCGAATCTTCCGGTAGAGCAAGTCACTGGCGACGAAGCGGAAGATTTTTGCGGGAGGATAGGCGGCCGGCTTCCGTCGGAGGCCGAATGGGAGTTTGCAGCCCGGGGCGGCACCACGGGAGCCCGCTACGGCAAGCTGGACGAGATCGCCTGGTATTGGAAAAACAGTAGTGAGAACTTCTCTACCCACCCCGTCAAGTTGAAAAAGCCCAATGCCTTCGGCCTATACGACATGCTGGGCAATGTGGTGGAATGGACGCATACTTGGTACACCGTCCAGCATTCGCAGGAAGACATCAACCCGACCGGACCCTCGACTGCAGAGTATAAATCGCTCCGCGGAGGCGGCTGGTGGGATGACCCCGAATTGGTCCGCGTATCCTACCGCAGGCATTTTCTGCCTGAGGATTATGACTATAACATCGGCTTCCGCTGCGTGAGTCAGTAGCCAGCCTTACGGACTTCAGGGGACCAGAATCGTGTATAGCGGGTGCACCGCCGCGAGCGCTCGATCCAGAGTTGCGAGCTTCGCCTCATGATGCCGAGCCAACGCAACTAAATAGGCGTCCGTCACTTGACGATGGCCGATGACGCCGCGCATGGGCAGGTCGAGATAGGAAACCGAGTCTGGCCAAAACTGGTGCCCCGCCAATTCCACAACCTGGACCAAAATTGCTTGGGCATTCTGAATCGTCATGGCCGCTTTAGTGGCTAACATGACCCGAAGCAACGAGCCTTGAGTGATTGGGCAAGTTGCAAAGCCACTCACGTGCTTTTGGAACCAAGCCGTCGCCCGAACATGGGATGCGTGTTCGGCGTCGGTTAGCGCAATCAGAACGTTTGAGTCCAGCAGGAAACATTCGCCCCTCACCATCTAGTAGTCGTCCTCTAGCAAGACGCGGACATCTTCCGAGGTAATCTTTCTATCTGACGAAAATGTGGGGAATCCTGCCGCAGAGCGAGGAAAATCGCGACTGCCTGTTGCGGGAGAACCAGCCCGCTGCAAGATAAACTCGCTGACAACTTTTCCCAGGCTCACATTGCGCTCACGCGCGACGGCCTTGGCCACGTGATAGGCTTCGTCGGTCAGATCAACGGTGGTCCGCATAGTCTCATCATAGCATTATGATGAGGCTATGCGTTGCCTTGGTCATGACGGGGGGGGCAGAAGCGCACTGTGAAAGGAGGTGCTTGCAACAATGACAAGCCGAGCACTAAGTAGAACATCATCGCACCGCCGTGGGGTTACTAAACTCTAACTACAGCGACGTGATCCGCTTCTGGAATAGGAACGCCACCGCCACGCAGAACATCAAAGCGCCCGCCGTTGTGACCACCATGCGAGGCGAGTAATAGATCAACGCCCAGCCCACCACCAGACTGCCCACCGGTCCGCCGCCCCGCAACGCCAGGTTGTAGACGCTCATCACGCGACCGCGCATGTCATCAGGAGTAATGATCTGTACCAGCGATGTGATCATGGAGAATACCGACATCAGCGCGATTCCCGCGCAAAAGATCATGATGCAGGCGACCGTCGGGGTTGGGGATTGTCCATATCCGATCGTGAGAAGGCCAAGCGCCGCCAAAGCGAGCAGGGATCGCAAACCGGAGCGCTTGGCCTTGCCCATGGCAGCCGTAATTAACGCGCCGACCACCGCTCCAGCGCCCGAACAACTCAGTAGCAGTGTGTAGGTTTGCGGTCCCGCCTGGAAGACCTCCCGCGCGAATACCGGAAGAAACGCGATGGTCTGGAAGCCCAGCAACGTCACCATGAATCCCAGCAAAATCAGCGGCTTCATGCCTGGCTGTCCAGTGATGAAGTGTATGCCCTTCTTCATGCTGTCCAGTATCGGCTCCCGCGAAGGGGGTGGCACGAAACTCACCTTTATGATGTACAAAGTCACGATCACGGCGACAAAGGAGAGTCCATTCAAACCGAAACACCAACCCGCCCCCAAAGAAAGCGCTAAACCGCCCAGCGTCGGACCGATCACGCGCGCCAGATTGAACTGGATCGAATTCAAGGCAATCGCGTTCGGCAAATGCTCTTTAGGAACTAGCGTCGGAATCAGCGCCGAATACGAGGGGCCGCCAAACGCCTGCGCCAATCCGACCACGGTGGAAATGCACCACACATGCCATACCTGCATGACGCCGGTGAACGCCAGAATCGCCATCAGAAACGCGCAGGTCATCTGCAAATATTGCGACCCCAGCAGGATCTTTCGACGATCCCTGCGATCCGCAAACACGCCGGCCAGCAGAGAGAATAGAACAATTGGAATCTGACCGAGAAACTGGTCTACGCCCAGATACAACGAATTGCCGTTCGGGAACAGCGCGTTGCGGGACAGTTCCAGCACCGTCCAACTCTGGGCCGCCGTCTGCATTTGCGTCCCAACCTGCGAAGTGCAGGCACCGGTCCACATGATACGGAAATCGCGGAAGTGGAATGCCTGAAAGGTTCGCTGGAAGAATCCGGGCTGCACGGTGCCCGGGACAGGCGACGTAGACTGTTCAGTAGAAGATGGCAGGGGAAAGCTCCGCGCGAACAAGTATCAACTGGTGATTCTATCAGCTTTGGGTGTTAGAAGCGCCTCTGCCGAAAGGGAAGGAGACAGAAGTCAGGAGTCAGAATTCCAGCCGTAGCGAGAATTCTGCCTCCTGTCTACTGACTCCTCTTCTCCTTACTTTTAATACACCTCAAACGCGAACACCTTATTCGCCCCCTGCGGCGAGAGCGAGTACTGGCCGTTTTCCAGAACCTCCGACGCCTCAATTTTCCACAGATCGCGCCCGACTTTGGTCACGCTGAGGTGCAAAGGACCATCCCCGCGCCCCGGGCGATCCTTGATCGTTACCTCGCGGCGGTCTTTCTTAACCGAAAACTTGTACAACTCAAACTTCTCCGGCTTTAGATTGACAGCCCGGATGATGAAGATCGGCTCCGCCAGTGGCGTTCGGGCCTTAGAGTTTGTGCCATCAATCCAAAAGGTGGCTTCATTCTTCTTGGAATCCTGCTGCGCATCCTGAACTTCGGTTTCGATCAGGTTGGAAGCGTGCAACAGGTAGGGGACATCCGTCTTCGGGGGCACCGGTCCTTTGTAGTCCTGCGCCACAACCAGCGTGGAAGCAAACACGGCGAGCAGTAGAGTCCGCATGTCTCCATCTTAGAGTAAAGAGCAGTGAGCATTGAGAGCGTAGAAGTGAGAATCTCCGGTCGGTACGAGTTGGGGTTCTCAGTGTGAGCAGGTGCGCCATCTTTAGCCCGAACTAAACGTCTCCGTTTTTCGCACGGAAATGCTGTTAAGGCAGCCGTTGATAAGCCTCTATGCTCGATATCCGGACGGATCCGAAAGACGTAAAGCTCACGCCCCCTCCTGGGCAGTGGCGCGGTTCGCAAGGTTTGCTATGCTACCGCCATGCGTATTTCTTCCCTGCGTGCTGTGGCTCTGTGTTCTACGGCGATGGCTCTGGTGCTTGGTTCGTCGATGGCGTTTGCCGCGCCGCCGCCTGTCACTTCTGTGCGGCTCTACGTGATGGATTGCGGCAAGCTGAAGGTGGATGATCCTTCGCGCTTCAACTTCAAGAAAGAGCAACTAAAAACGCTGGACCTGTCGGTCGGGTGTTACCTGATCGTGCATCCCAAGGGCGTGATGATCTGGGATGTGGGTGCGGTGCCGGATTCCCATTTTAAGAACGACGGGAAACCTGCGACGAACTTCTACGCCACTGCGACCAAATCGCTTACGTCCCAGATGGCTGCCGCAGGCTATACGCCCGCCGACGTCAAGTATCTGGTCCTGTCGCACTATCACTGGGACCATATCGCGAATGCAAACCTGTTTGCCAAATCCACTTGGATGATTGAGCGGATCGAACACGACACACTGTTCGGACCGACGCCGCCGGAGCGCATCTCGCCCGAGCAATACATGCCGCTCGCGAAGTCGAACACCGTCTATTTGCCGAATCGCGATTACGACGTGTTCGGGGACGGCACGGTGATCGTCAAGCCTGCCTACGGTCATACTCCCGGACACAACGTGTTGTTCGTTAAGCTCGCGAAAACGGGTCCGGTGATTCTATCTGGCGATCTGTACCATTACCCGGAGGAGGTCGCGACCGGGGTGGTTCCGCATATCGACTACAACAAAGACCGGACGCGAGAGGCTCGGAAGATGGTGGCGGATTTGATGAAGAAGACAGGCGCGCAGTTGTGGATTCAGCACGATCTGGTGCAGTTTCAGGGGTTGAAGAAGGCTCCGGCGTATTACGAGTAGAGTCGTTCGATAGAGGTGACTCCCCGGCGGTGACGAATTTACGATAACCTGTTTTCTGATCGTTAAGGTTGTGTAATGAGGAGAAGTTTAATGAATAGTATTTTCTTGAAGTGCGCAGTGATTTCGGCAGCACTGCTGGCACCGGCCACAAGTTTCGCGCAGGTATCCTGCACCCGAGAAGGCCTGGACGCCGCAACGAAGCTGTTTATCGCCGCGCAAACTAAGGGTGATACGTCCGGAATGCCGTTGGCCATGGGCGTTGGTTATTACGAAGATATGAAGCTGATACCGATCGACACCGGCCTGATCAAGAAGCCGATGAAGATCGACTTCCACCGCAGCCTGCTGGATACGGCCACTTGCCAGACCTTCACTGAATACATCGTAACCAAGGACCCCGAGGCGTATGTCAATGGCGCACGCCTTCGTGTGAATCACGACAAGATTGTTGAGATTGAACTGATCACCACCAAGGTCGGCTATTGGCTGTTCAGCGCCGATAACTACATGAAGTGGTCGCCGAATGAGGATTGGGGCACGATCCCCGCGGCGAAACGCGATACTCGCAATACGCTGGAAGCCGCAGCCAATGCGTATTTGGATGCGTTTCTGGAGCAGAAGAAGGACATGGTGCCGTGGGGTTACCCGTGCAACCGTACGGAAGGCGGCATGCGCACGGGCACAGGAATTGCGACGGACTCTTGTGACGTGGGCGTGCCTGCGGGCGTGAACATCCAGGGACGCCGCTTTATCGTGGATGAAACGATTGGCGCGGTTCAGGTGTTCTGCACGTTTGGTGCTGGCGGTGTGGGTGGATCGGGTGCTCCCGATAGCCACTTGTTCCGCTTAATCGACGGCAAGCTGCGGATGGTCCACACGCTGACGCATCTGCTGCAGGCTGCGGGTCCGGGACGCGGCGCGGGTGCCGCTAAGGGTGCGCCGGGCGGTCCTGGTGCGGCTAAGGGTGGTCCTGCTCCAGGGAAGTAGGTAAAGGTTGGTTGTAGAAATTGGGCCGGCTCCTTCAGGGGTCGGCCTTTTTTGTTGTGGAGCGTTGGCGGAGGCTGGGGCCGCCGCGCAGGACTTAGGTCCCGCCCCCCTTTAGACGCCGGAGAGTTCTTTGAACTGGCCTGTGCTGTCGCCTAGCATTTCGGCTGGTATGCCTAGCTTGTTTAGCATGGTGAGTTGCAGGTTCGTTAACGGGGTGTGTTCCGGGTAGACCAGATGACGGCCGCCCTTCAGGGTTCCACCGCCTCCGCCTACTAAGAACGTTGGCAGGGGGCCGTGCGAATGGCGGTCACTGTTGCTGATCCCGGAACCGAATAGCAGCACTACGTGATCCAGCAGAGAGCCGTCGCCGTCCGGGGTCTTGCTCAGCTTGCCCAGATACTCAGCGAAAAGTTCCATGTGATGACGCTGGATCTTGGCGCACTTGTCCATCTTCACCGGGTCGGCTTGATGGTGCGTCAGAGGGTGGTGCGCTTCCGGCACTCCGATCTGCGGATACGGGCGGCCGGTCTGTTCACGACCGTACATAAAGGTGATGACGCGGGTCAGGTCGGATTGAAAGGCCAGCAATTGCAGGTCGTACAGGAGGCGGACGTGGTCCGGGAAATTATCCGGGATGCCTGCGGGCTGGTGAACGTCGGGTAGTTCCCTGCTGCTCTGCTCTTCGGCTTTCTGGACGCGGCGCTCTACGTCACGCAGAGCTGCTAGGTAGTCGTCCATCTTGCGATTGTCGGCAGTCCCCAGTTGCTTCTGGAGCTGACCTACACGCTGGTTCACAGAATCGAGCAGGCTCTTGTCTTGCTGCAGACGTGCTCCGCGCACACTGGCGTCGGTACTGTCGCTGGCACCGAACATCCGCTCAAACAGCACGCGCGGATTGTTCTCGGCCATCAAGGGCAGGGTCGGCGTGAGCCACGAAATCGTGCTGCTGTAGGCGCAGCTGTAGCCGAGATCGCAGGAACCCAACAGGCTGTTCTCATCAGCGGTCATCTGCAGCGAAGAAAGCTGCGTATCGCGCTCAAACGCGCGGGCCGCGATCTGATCCATCGAAATCGCGTTCTCGACGATGCTGTCCGACTTCTTGACGTGCACGCCGGTCAGATACGAGCCGCAGGCTCGCGAGTGGTCGCCGCCGCCGTCACCTAGAGGCTCGGCTTGATCGCTGAAGAGTCCCGTGATGACGATGGTGCGGTCCTTGAAGGGTTCGAGGGCTTTGAGTGTAGGCGACAACTCAAAGTTGGTGCCGACGCCTTTGGGCAGCCATTGATCGTAGATCACGCCGTTCGGATGATAGATCACGCCCAGACGCCGCACGGGAGCCGTGGTTGCGGCGGGCGCGTAGGCCGGGATCATGGCGTCCAACAGAGGTAGCGCGATGGCGGTGCCCATGCCTCGCAGGATGGTGCGGCGGGAGAGAGATTTTTTGGTGACGAACATTGTTGTATCCCTGCTTGGGTGTGTGCCCCTGCTGTTACTTGGAAGGTCTCATTTGACTGGTTCTCATTTGAAAAGGTGCGCTCTTCACGGTCGCCAAAATCAGCGACGACCATTTGTAGTTGTCTGCGGCTGCAGCGCGGTCAATCGCGCGGATTGCGGGAGCGTCGTAGTATTCGAGCCCACGGCCCAATGCATAGGTCAACAGCTTTTCGGTGACGGCCTTGGCGAACTGCGTTTTCTGCGCGACTAAGGCTTGGCGAAGCTCGCGCGGGCCGTTCACTTTCGTGCCATCCAGCAAGACCCCTGACGCGTCGATTGCTGCGCCTGCGTCACTGGAACGCCATTGTCCGATGGCGTCGAAATTATCAAGGCTCAAGCCTAGAGGGTCCATGCGGGCGTGGCAGCCCGCGCAGGTAGCGTTGGCGCGGTGCAGTTCCAGCATTTCGCGGACCGGCAGCGGCTTGCCGCTCTTGTTGCTGGATTCCAGTGCCGGAATATTCGGCGGAGGCGGAGGCATGGGCGCGGCCAGAATATTTTCCAGCAACCACTTGCCGCGAACGGTGGGCGATGTGCGTGTAGTGTACGAAGTAACGGCCAGAACGCTAGCTTTGCCCAACAGGCCAAAGCGATTCTCGTCGGTGAGTTTCACCTTCCGGAAATGGCTGCCGTAGATGCCCTGGATTCCGTAGTGCCGGGCCAGTTGCTCATTCAGGAATGTTTCATTCGACGTCAGCAGGTCGACGATGCTGCGGTCGTCCTTCAACTGCGCGTCAAGAAACAACTCCGTCTCCGTAACGAATGCCGTGCGGAGGTTGTCGTCGAACCAGGGGAACTTGGTGCTGTCCGGAGTCAACAGCCAGACGTTGCGCGTCTGCAGCCAATCGGAGAAGAAACTCTGAATCAGGGATTCGCGCGCACGGGGGTCGGCGAACATGCGCTTCACTTGTTGGTCGAGCACTGCGGGCTCATGCAGCTTGTTGGCAATCGCAAGGTCGAGCAGCGTGGAATCGGGGATGCTGCTCCACAGAGCGAATGACAGGCGCGACGCGAGTTCGACATCCGGGATGCGATACGCGGTGCCCGGAGTGACGCTCGCCGGATCGGCTTCAATGCGGAACAGGAAATCCGGACTGACCAAGACACGCTCAATCGCAGAGCGAATTCCATTGTCGAAACTACCGGACTTGCGCCCACGAGTGTAGAAGCTGACCAGAGTATCGACGTCGTCCTTCGTCGCCTGTCGGCGATAGGCTCGACCGGCGAGACGCGAGAGGATCTTGGTGGCGCAGGCTAGCTCCTCCGGCGCGTTCGCAGGGTGACATACGTACAGCAGGTCGCGGCTGGGCGACGCCTGCGGCACTTTCGCGTTGTAAGGACCACCAATATTCAGGGCCGCAATCGCGACGGGAGCGGTACCGTTATCCGAAGCACGGCTATAGTGCGATAGACGATCCGCGCCTGCACCTTCCGGAGCCAGGTTGTCGGTCTTGAGGATAGTGGCCATCACCTGACGGAGACCGGCTTTCACCGGAACGCGAATCAGTAGTGGCTCGTCGGCATCATACTGATAGGTTTTGGATTTGTCGGCTGCCGCTTCCCCGCCCAGCGCAAGTTGACCTACACGGACGCCATCGATGCGAATCTCAAATTGATTCTTGACGTTCAGGCCGCGAATCACGCTATCCCAGGCACGCTGCAGTTTTATTCTGATGACGTATTCGCCATCGACCGGGAAGTAGTGGCGCGCGACGACACCGCCCTTGGTCCCGAGCGGGAAGTCTTCGCCCAAACGCTCTGTTTGGCGGAGATACGTGAGGTCGTTGGCGTTATTCTTCATCGCGCCGTAGCGCACGAAGGTCGGGGGCAGGCTGGGATCGCCCACGGCTCGGCGAGCAATGGATGCGGCGGCGGAAACATAGCGGTCGAGCAGCGCGGGCTGCATGGAAAGCGCATCGGCGTTGTTTTCAAAACCGAAGGCTTGTTCATCGGGAGGCAGCATGGCTTGCGCGTCCACTTCGACTGCAAGTAAATCGCGCACGGCGTTCGCGTATTCTGCGCGGTTGAGGCGATGCAAGGTCGCGGTTCGGCCCGGGTTCACCTTCGCTACTGCGGCACGATCGATTTCCGATTCCAGCCAGCTTGCAGCGGCATCGTAGGTAGCGCTGTCGGGGCGAGGCAAACCTGGAGGCGGCATCGCACGGCTCCGCAGCTTGACGATTACTTTTTCCCACGATTGGGCGGAGTTGGCGGGGTTCTTGCTATCGATCGTGTCGAGAAGCAGGTTTGCTGTTTTTAGTTTTTGGTTGTGGCAGGAGACGCAGTACTTGTTAACCAGTTGTCCTGCTGGCGTGGCGGGTGGAGTTGGTTGATAGCCGAAGGCGGCGATGGCGCATAACGCGAAAGCGGTTGTTCCAGCAAGCCAGCCTAGGGGCTGGCTGCGGGACTGGGGTCCCGCCCCCCATTTGGTGATGGGCGATTGCGTTCTCATTTGACCTCGCGGCATTTGTTCTGGGCTTCGCATGCGGTTCCCAGTTTGGGGTCTGCTCCGTGCTTCAGCAGCAAGGCCACACCTTCGGTGTTGAGCAGAACTCCGCCCAAACGGTCGCCTTGCCCGTTGGCGGCGCGATAGGGAGTCACGCCCGCTTTGCTGACCGCGTTCACGTTCACGCCCAGGTCGATCATCTGCGCCAGTAAGGAATTCCAACCGCG
>JBDTUY010000010.1:0-23660 GCA_040007495.1 Acidobacteriota bacterium
GCTCAGACCGCGAGGCTGAAGCCTCTATGCAAGCTGAAGCTCGCGCCACAGCTGTTAGAGGTGGGATGCAGTGACGATCGCTCTGGACGCGACCTACAGCCTGGGCCGCAATTTATCCGGCGTTGGCGTCTATTCGCGCGAGATTTTGTTCGGACTGGCGCGCGCGCATCCGGATCAACGCTTCAAATACTATTACCGGCCGCACCGCTTGCTCCGCTCGTTCAAGGAACCAATCCCCGGTAACGCTTCGCGCCGCTTGCTGACGGGAGTGCCGCGAGCGGAGCTGTTCCACGCCTTGAACCAACGTGTTGTATATCGCGCGAAGCGGACCGTCTCGACGTTTCACGATCTGTTTGTGATGTCGGGCGAATACTCCACGCAGGATTTCCGTGCGCGGTTCACGCAGCAGGCTAAGGACGCAGCAGAGCGCAGCGATCTGATTATTGCGGTCTCGCAATTCACGGCGGACCAGGTGGAATCGCTATTGAAGGTCGAACGCAGCCGCATTCGGGTGGTGCATCATGGCGTGCACGTTCCAGCGGTGCTCCCACAGGCACCACGCGAGAACATCATTCTATTTGTGGGAGCGATCCAAGCACGCAAGAATATCGTCCGACTTGTCAAAGCCTTTGAACGGATGGGGACGCACGGCGAAATCTGGCGGTTGATTTTGGCCGGCGCGACCGATGGATTCGGTTCAGCGGAAGCGTTGGCCGCGATTGCGGTAAGTCCGAAACGGTCCAATATCGACGTGCTGGGTTACGTCTCCTCGGAACAATTAGAGGCGCTGTATGCGCGGGCTTCGATCTTTGCATTCCCGTCGCTCGATGAAGGGTTCGGCATGCCAGTGCTGGATGCGATGGCGCGCGGGGTTCCGGTGCTCACGTCGTCGTCGTCAGCCCTTCCGGAGGTGGCCGGGGACGCGGCGTTACGGGTGGACCCGACTCGCATGGAGGGGATCGCAATGGCGCTATCGCTGCTGGCTAACGATCAGGAATTACGAGAAGATCTCGCACGGCGGGGTCACGCAAGAGCAGCCGAGTTCTCATGGGATCGTGCGGTGGCCAGCACATGGGCTGCGTATCAGGAGTGCGCGGGAAAAGTTCCTGGCGGACAACATCCTCGCGTTTAATTGCACACATTCTTTCCGAAATGAATCGTGTATTCTCCTAGATATGCGGTCTGCACTGGTACTTTCGCTGCTGACGGTCTGCAACGCGATCGGGCAGACTACGACCATTCCGTTGCTTGCGGTGAGCAATGCGGCCAATCGGACAGATGCTGTCGCGCCGGGGTCGTACTTGTCGGTCCGAGTGAGTACCCCGCTGTCAGGCGTGCCAACCATCGGCAACTCGCTGCTGGACGTGACGGCAATTCAAATCATACTGAGCTCCGTGGCTTCCGGCAAAGTATTCACCCCGGCACCAATTGCACGCCCCACTCCCTTTGAGGCTTGGGTAATCGTTCCGTCCGACATGCCATTGGGCACTGCAACCGCAGCGCTGAAGGTCAGAGGCAGCCTTTTCGCAACCGCGTCGTTTACAGTGGTGAGCGCGGCTCCGGGATTGTTCACGCGCGTTATCACCGGCTACACCTGGAACACGGGAACTGGATCGGGAAATTACAGTCCCAACCCCAGCGGACCTGCGCTGGCGCAGAACAATCCTGTGGTTGATCCGCGCGTGAACGGATTGACCAATCCGGTCGTTCCCGGCCAATTCGTCACGCTATGGGCCACCGGACTGGGCTTGAGTTCTTTGGGAACGTCGGGTTGGACGATTGATCTGGCCGGGACCACCGTAGTGCCCTCCTTCGTCGGGTCTCACGGGTTGGGTCTGGAACAGATCAACTTTCAAATTCCAACGAACCCTCAAATCGGATGCTATGTGCCGCTTACGCTGAAGCACGGAGACTTGATCAGCAATCAGGTGACGATATCGATCCATGTTACGCCCGGTGCATGCCCGCATCCTCTGGGCCTGTCGTACGGGGAATTGGTAACGCTCGATGCGGGCGGAACCATCCGGCTCGGGCAAATCAGCCTCAGCAGTGGTTCGGTCCAAACCGGTCCACTGTCGAGCAAGCTTGCGGAGAGCGTGAGTGCAAACTTCGGGCTGCTGGACGCGAACGGAGTATTCGTAATCGCAGGCACGCAGGTTCCCTATGACCAATTCTTCGGGTGCAAGATCAGCCCCCGTATTGGCGGCGGTGCTTCTGGTTTCGGGATATCCGGAACGGCGGATGCAGGTTCTCCTTTGGTGCTTACTGGACCCGGAGGAAAACAACTGGTATTGACGCCGACCGGTGGCTTCGGACCTTACAACCTCCAACTTTCCGAAGGCTTGGGGCCTTTTTTCAGCGCTGGGACGTGGACTGTCGGCGCACCGGGCAACGCCGAGATCGGAGCATTTCAGCGGTCCTTTACACTACCGCCGCCGATCAGCGGTCTGAATCGCGATGAGCTAGCAGCGCTGCGGGTGGGCGACGACGTCACCGTGCGATGGAACAATCAAGGGTATGGGGTGGACAACATCGCGACTGTTACTTTAGTGGGCACAACGTCCGTTGTTACCTGCCGGACGTATGCCTTCATGGGTGTGATTGCGCTGCCCAAGATCGAAATCGCCGATACCGGCGCAACCCTAGCGCTGAGCATCGCACCCCCGCCGTATGCGCGGCCAGAGTTCACGATTCCTCTGATCGGAGCGAGCGTGGCGGCTGGGAGTGTCGCGCGGACTGTGGTGAATTACTACTATCAAGATCTCGCGTACGTGCTGTTCCACTAAGCCAACGCGCCTAGTCCACAAGCCCTCCTGCTGTTACTCGACGAACGTCTAAGTTTTCAGCTACTCTGAGCGATAGACTGCGACCACCTAGCTCAGAGGAGGTAGTATGAAAACGTTTCGATTGGTGATTCTTTCGGCGCTGCTGTTGGCAGGTACGCTGGGTGCCCAGCCAGTAGTTACCGCCGTGTTGGACGGCGCTGCTTTAACCAATAACATCGCGCAAGGCTCGGTGTTCGTTGTGAAAGGCACGAACCTGAGCAACTCCGGTTATGTGGAAGCGCCTGCGCCCGCATATCCTACTTTGCTGAGCGGAGTCAGCATCTCCCTCACTCCGGCGAGCGGCGGAAACGCGCTGCCAATGCTCATGAGTTATAACTACAACTTTATCGGCAACACGACAGTCGTTGCCGCGGCTCAGATCAATCAATTACGAGCGATCATCCCGTCGACGGTCGCAACGGGGTCATACAACCTGCGAGTCACCAGTCCTTTTGGAACCAGCGCTCCGTTTGCAGTTACAGTTGTGCAGCGTAAGCCTGGTATCGTAAGCTCCACGGGCGATGGTCAGGGAATTGCGCAGGCGACGCTACAGGGTCAGGCGATTTTGCAGCGAACCTCCGCGCAAGGCAAGATCGGCGATTTTGACACGCGTCCGGCCCATCCTTCCGATGTGGTGACGCTGTGGATGACTGGCTTGGGTCCGGATACTGCGGCCGATAGCGGTACAGGCACCTTGGGTGACCAGACCACGGCGGGACAAATTCGCGTGGTGCTGAATGGTATCGACATTATTCCGTCTTATGCAGGCCGATCCTTCGGCTATCCAGGTCTCGATCAAGTCAACTTCACCCTGCCTGCCGATGTCCCGCTGAAGTGCGAGAACACCGTCCAGGTACGGGCGGCGGGAACGCTCAGCAACTCGCTCACGATTGCGACCTCGGCAGCATCGGCCACCAGTTGTCCGACCACTGGCACTGGAGGCGGCAGCGGTGCGTGTCCGGCACGCGCCAACTCGGGGGCAGGCAACCCTGAACCGTCGCAAGCGGAGATCAATGAATGGATCGCCACTGGCCAGGAATGCGCCGGTGCCTTCAGCGTTTCGCGGACCATTAGCTACACGGCGGACTATACCAAGGCCGGGAACCCGGTGACGATTGCCAGGAGCGATACGTCTGCCGCGCAGTTCACGAAGATCACGGGTAGCGACTTGGGAGCGTACCTGAAGAACACTTCGCCTCCGCCGGGGTATTCCATCCCAGCGCCTGGCGTGTGTAATATATTTGGCCTCAACACGGTTAATCCGTATCCCAACATACTGAATACGTATTTGGATGGGGGAGATCCGTTAACGGTTCGCGGACCCAATGGCAGTAAAGCTCTGCCCCGGTCCACCAACTCCGTCGGGAACATCGGCTATAACGCCACTACCGGCGCCGGAGTTCCCGGCAACTGGATGGACCCCGGGCCGTACACTTTTACCGGACCCGGTTCGGCGGCGATTGGAAGCTTTAGCGTGAACACGATTGTTCCCACTGAGTTTGTGGTCACCAACGCCACCGCTCTGAGCACGAATGCCGTGAATCGAGCTTCGGGTTTGACCGTTACCTGGACCGGAGGCGACGCTTCCACGTTGGTCTTCATCACAGGCAGCAGCTACGTTACTACCAGCGCCGGCACAACCGGGGCGAGCTTTCAGTGCTATGAGAACAACACTGCGGGACGTTTCACTGTCCCGGTGTCCGTGCTCCAGCAAGTGCCTGCAAGCGCCCCTTTCATTACCAGCGGGGTCTCCATTACGTTTCCGGGTAGCATCGGCGTCAGTTCCATCACCAAGACGGTTCGCGGCTATGCAACCGGCACCGACTATTTCACCTTCGCCAGTTCCTACAACTATTCTTTCAATCCGCTGTATCAGTAATTTAGTACTGACCCGCGCCGAGGATTTCCTGTACCCTGAACCAAGGACGCCGCAAAGCGCGGCTAAGGAGGAAGTATGAGATTATTTCGACCGCTAATTTTACCCGCGTTTTTATTGATGGCGGGTGTGCTAAGCGCACAACCTGTTATCACCCAGGTGCTAGACGGCGCAGCATTGACCGCCAACATCGCGCAGGGATCTGTATTCATCGTGAAGGGCACAAATCTGAGCAATGCGGGGTTCGTGCAGGCGACTGCGCCCACGTATCCCACGCAACTCAACAACGTCAGCGTCTCTTTGACACCAACCGCCGGGGGAAACGCGAGCCAGGTGCTGATGGTTTATACCTACAATCTAAGTGGGGTCAATCAGCTTTCGCTGGTGTTGCAGTCCACTGTGGCGACGGGATCCTACAACCTACGCGTCACCAGTCCCTCTGGGACCAGTGCCCCTTTTGCCGTCACCGTTGTGCAGCGCAAGCCCGGTATCGTGAGCGCTGCAGGGGACGGTCAAGGCATTGCACAAGCAACATTGCAGGGCGCGCTGATTTTGCAGAGGACTTCGGCGCAAGGTAAGATCGGGGACTTCGATACGCGTCCGGCCCATCCCAACGACATCGTAACTTTGTGGATGACCGGCTTGGGTCCGGATGCGGCTGCCGATAGCGGTACAGGCACCTCGGGTGACCTAACGTCGTCTGCTTCGATCCGAGTGGTATTTGACGGTGCGGACATCGTGCCCGGCTACGCAGGACGTTCCTTCGGGTATCCCGGCCTGGATCAGGTTAACTTCACGATCCCTAACGGTGTGGTGCTGAACTGCACCAATACAGTTCAGGTGCGCGCCGGCGGCGTACTAAGCAACCAACTAACGATCGCGACCTCGGCGGCAACCTCAACCGCCTGCCCACCACCTCTTACAGGTGGCGGCGGTGGTAGCACCAACCTCTCGCCTACCCAGACCGAAATCAACACCTGGATCGCCGCTGGCAAATTTCGCAGCGGTTCCGTTACTCTTTCGCGGACCACAGCCTACACCGTGACGCCAAGCTTTACGGGCGGGCCGAGCACAACGACTAGTACAAGGAGCGACGATGCGGATGCCTCGTTCTCGACAATCACTGGGCCCTCATCGACGCTACTGAGCCTGTTCAACGGCAGTTTTGGAAGTACCACCACAATCGGTGCCTGCACGGTGACCACCATCACTTCTGCAAACACGAATCCATTCCCGGGCCTCACGTCTACGTCGCTAGACGCCGGCACACCCATCACGATTAGCGGTCCGAATGGCACCAAGAGCATGCCGCGTCAGTCCACCGGCTCTGGATTTGGGTATTCGCTGGCCTTGGGAACCGGCGTACCTGGGAGCTATCTGGACGCGGGAACTTACACCGCTACCGTTCCCGGCAGCAGCACCGTGGCCGGCTTCTCGGGAAGCATTTCGGTTCCCTCTGAAATCACTTGGACCAACCGTGCCAGCCTTTCCACCGTGACCCGTGGATCGAACACGCGGCTTACCTGGTCGGGCGGGGATTCGACTAGTACCGTTTCCATAACTGGTAGCAGCAGCTCGATCAATACTACAACCAGTGCGTTTACGTCTGTCTCCTTCAGCTGCACTGCTAAGAATTCAGATGGCGGATTTACGATACCGGCATCCGTTCTTACGCAGCTGCCCGCAACCTCGGCCATCAGTGCCGGTGGTATAACCATCTACTCGTCACTCGGCCAATTGGCGATCGATGGGGCCGGCAGCGCCGTTCGCGTTTCAGTAAACGGCTTGGACTACGCGACCATCTCAAGCGATGCGAGTACTTCGCAGTCGACGATTTACCAGTAGGTTTTACTCTAAGCAAAATCGCGCCGGAAGCCCAAGTGCAATCGCTTGGGTCTCCGGCGCGAGCCATTTGTACGCAAAAATTCGCTTTTGAGCTACTTGATCATCACCACGCTCGCCGAAATAATCGCCCCGACCACGCCGGAGCCGATGGATATTAGCCAGAACATCGGATGCTTGGCCAGAATCGCGGCTGCTCCCAGCACGATGGCGAGTTCCAGGAATACGCCTCCGTACTCCAGCCGTGTCGCTTCCGCGCTCTTGTGGTGGCTCTCGGTTTCGAGTTCCTTGGCTTTTTCCTGAATATCCTCGTCGTCCTTCTTGTAGCGTTCGGAGCTCTTGGCGTACTCCTCGGCCTTTTCAGGCTTCTGCAATGCTGTCATTAAATCCTTGGCGATGTCGGATTCGTAGCGACGGATGTTCTTGGCCTGATAGTAGGACCATTGGTCGGAAGCTTCCTGTTGCAAGACGATCTCTTCCGTCGTGGCCATGTGCCCCAACACAGTCACAATCGCCAAAGCCGCGGCCAGGACGGCCATGGTGGCGGAAACCTTTTTATCGAAAGGTGCCTTGGCGTGTTCGGCGTGTTCGTGCAGTTCTTCTTCAACGCTCATAGTGGCTCCATGTATTGCCGTCCGTGGGTAAAATGTACTGCTTCTAAAGATGGACCCATCTGAGCAAGGGTGCAAAACGAGCAAAATCCGTGTCGGCTGTAACCCATTCACATCCGCTTTCAATTGCGAGTGCCGCATGGGCGGCGTCGGCGACCAGATAGCCGCGAACGCCGGGAAGCTTGCACAGAGTTTGAAGGATAGCCCAATGCTCCGGTCCGGGGCGAATCAATAAGCATCTCGGGAGCGCCAATAGCTGTTCGAGAAACCCGAAGGCCTCTTGCACTGTACTTGCTGGAGTGTAGATTCTTGGGTTCGTAACCACACGGACGAAGCTCTGCAGCACGGGTTCTGACAGCGCGAACGGCTCAGGGCCTGCGACCAGCTCGGTGAGCCACTTCGCATACCTGAGGTGCTCTGGGCGCTCGGCTCGATGGGCGTAGACCAGGATATTAACATCTGGCATCAACATGGAGGATCTCAGCCACGCTTGCGAGACGACTTTTTGGCTGTCACCCCAGAAGATGCTTTTCGCTTGGGCAATCCGTACCGCTCCTCGTCATCCGTAGCCAAGAGAGCGGAAATACGATCCATGTCCAAGTCAGGATGAACCAGGGTGCCGGTAACGGTGAGCAATTTGAAAGGTTTGGCCGGCACAGGCTTGGACTCAAAAAGGAGCTTGCGCACCGCATCTTCGATTACGACGCTAAGCGTGACACCGCGCTCGGTTGCCTGGCGCTTCGCGCCCTTGAGCAAAGGTTCCGCGATCGATATCGTTGTCCTCATGCGTTCAGCATACCATCGTGATGCAGCCTACATCACAGCTTGACGGACGTGCTGGAATAGCCGCCGAAGACTTCCACTGCAAGGCGCGCCGTCAATTCTTCTGCTGTCAGCAATGGCCGGGTTTCATCATCCGCACCTGCGAAGCGCCGGGATATGGGCGCTGCCTGTCCACACCACATGGAGACGAAATCGCTGGGGCCGTTCGGTTCGGTCTTCGCGCGCAGAGGAGCTAGCGCCGCCCCTGCCAATGGGAATTCTGGTGCGAGTTCAGAGAGCGGACCGATCTCGCGCATCAGGCGATTCACGATGGCGCGCGCCGGACGACCTGTAAATAGGTTCGTGACGGCGGTCTGACTCTCGCCGACTTCACGCAATGCGCGACGATACACGGGACCGACCTTCGCATCCGAACAATACAGATATGCCGTACCCAGTTGCACCGCACAGGCTCCCAACCAGAACGCCGCCACTATCGACCGCACGTCCGCGATGCCACCGGCAGCGATCACCGGCACCTTCACCGCGTCGACGATTTGCGGGAGCAGTGCGAAGATGCCCGACTGCGACGCAGCCTCACGCGTCAGGAACATGCCGCGATGGCCTCCGCCTTCGACGCCTTGCGCGATAATCGCATCGCAGCCGCGCTGTTCCAGCCAGACGGCTTCCTCGACCGTGGTCGCGGATGAGAGTATCTTTGCTCCTGTGTCTTTGACGCGCTGCAGCAAGGCCATCGGCGGTAACCCGAAGTGGAAGCTCACGACCTGTGGCTTGCACTCCTCCACTACGCGGCACATCGCTTCATCGAATGGATTCCGGACTGATGGCGATGTGGGTGCGTCAGGGTCCAGGCCAAGCTCGCGATAGTAGGGGAGCAGGCGTAGTTTCCACTGCGCGTCGCGGTCCGGATTCGGTTCGGGAGGCTGATGACAGAAGAAGTTCAGGTTGACCGGATGTGAGGTCTGCTGCCGGATTGCGCCTAACTGTTCGCGTATTTGATCCGCGGATAACATCGCGCACGGCAAGGAACCCAGTGCGCCGACTTTAGCGACGCCGACCACCATGGCAGGGGTTGTTACACCCGCCATCGGCGCTTGAATCATCGGAAGTTCGATTCCGATGAGTTCTTCAAACCGCCGATCCAGAGGGGAGTTCATAGGCGCTCCCTGAGACTGCTATCTACTTCTTGGGACCGTCGTAGTTGGGAACCTTGATGCGGCCCTCCACCAAACCCTTGTTGTTCTCTTCACAGGAATACTCCTGGATTTCCCAGTCGGTGCGCAGCGTAAAGATACGCACGTTGGTCCACGGTTTGGTATAGGTCTTCGGATCGTCAACGGTCATCTCATAGGCGATATGACCGGCGTCGGTCCGGGTCAATTTCTCAATTAAGTGCAGCTGATCGCTTTGCGGATGGCCATTGGTGTCGAGGCGCGTATAGCCGTTGAAATTGATGGTGTCGATCACCAGCGTGTCGCCGTCCCAATGGGCGACCGAATCGCCAAACCACGTGGCGACCTTATCCGGATCGTGCTCCTTACCGATGGGAATTACCTTGAACCACGAGTTTTGCTCATACAGGAACGCGAAGTACTTATCCGTCACCATGAACTGAATCGGATCGGGCGAATTCATGCCGCGCGAATGTCCAAACGGCAGACAAGCGCCGGTGTAGTCGCCATTCTCGGCGTTGTAGGTATCGAATTGCTGCTTGCCCCATTCCGTGTATGGCAGAGGACCCGAGCCCTTCTGATTAGCCCCCGCATCGCGCGTCACATCCGGAACGTAAGGCCGCTGCCACACGCCATTGAGATCCGGCTTGCCAGAGGTCATCTTTGGTGCCGGACCCGTCGGTACGTGATACACAGTGAGCGGGCTGACAGACGGGGGACCACCCTTGCCTTTGCCGCCTCCTTTGCCAGCGCCAGGAGCGGGCGCGGGCGGTTGCGCAACCAGCCAAGTGGATGCGGCGGCACATAAGGCGAGTGTGGCAACAAGAAGACGAGGATTCACAGGATTTTCCTTCTTTGTACGAAGCTCGTGGCTTTTCAGATCACGGCAGAACCCGAGTTCGATCCCAACTATAGATCTGGTTTACTGAACTGGACGATCGGCTTGGCTGAACAGCGTTCGCCCGTCCTTCGATTTCACGACGCGCGTGCTGCAGGTTTTGGAGCCGTCTTTCGCCAGCAACCCATCCAGCGTAATCTCTTCGCCAATGGCCGCGCTCTTCTTGGTAAAGCCCGCGCGATTCATGGCGTTGGGCGAACCCAGTTCGCATTGCCACTTCTCCACCGCACCGGCGGCGTTCTTCACATCCATGAAAATAAAGGCATGCGGGTTGCGCCAGTCGATGTTGGTCAACGTCCCGGTTAACGTGACCGATTTCTTCTGGTCATATTCGGCAGCCAAAGAATGGTGCGCGGAGACGGTTCCCAGACCGGCAGTCAGGCAGAGGGCAAGAGCTATCAGGTTGTTTTTCACAAATTTAGACCTAGGAAAAAAATATCAATGTCCAGGCTCAGAGTCAAGCTGGCCGAATGGCGAGCCATTTGGGTTCACCGATTAAAAGGCGTCTCGCTGATCCAGTGAAAGCTTCGATTCAGCAGCGGATAAGGGCGCTGGTCAAAGGTCGGCGACTGCTGGAGGAATCTGGCATAACCGAAAAACAGCTCGTACCCGACCAAGCCGAGGAGGAACACCGCTTTTAACACGAAAGCTCCCCGCAATTGCCACGGCAGTTGCAACACCTTCTCAACCACCCCCGGATCGCCGCTACCGGTGGTACGAAGTGTTGCGTCGACGCCCAGAACGGTTCCAACCCAATGCACTACGCCCTGCCAAGGCTACAAATTCCGCCACCGCAGGCAGTAGCAAACGAGGTAGAGGAAGAGAAATCGAAACCCGACCCGCTTGCCCAGCGACCATCAGGCGTCATGGGGAGCAATTGTATCAATCTGAAGGTGTGTTAAGCCCTCTCCGACATAGCCTCTCGGCACCATTGACAGACCGACGGGGGCAACCTTATGCTGTTAGAGTTTGTGCGGGTCTGTGGTGTCATATGGCGGGCACGGGGGCGGGGCCAGAGCTAACCAAACCCGCTGGATTCCGTCGAAGGAATTGAGCGGCAAATCGACGTGCACGTTGCTTCGCCATAGCGACCATTCGCATTCGCACGCATTTTCTAGGACGACTCCGCTCCCGGAGCTTGCCCGCTAAAAGGCAACGGCACTGGACGGTTTCCTGTAAGGTTGAACTTATGATCAAAGTAGAAGGGCTTACGAAGCGCTACGCCCGCTACACGGCGGTCGACCACATATCGTTTGAGGTCACCAAGGGTCAGATTGTCGGATTTCTGGGTCCCAACGGCGCGGGTAAAACCACCACTATGCGTATGCTGACCTGCTTCATGCCGCCGTCGGAGGGCTCGGCGGAGGTGGCCGGTTTTGATGTGATGGCGAATCCGATGGAAGTCAAGAGGCGGATCGGCTATCTTCCGGAAACGCCGCCTGTCTATCTGGACATGGAGGTCGCCGAATATCTGGAATTCGTCGCGCGCATCAAGAACATCCCCAAAGCGGGCCGCACGCAGCGCATCAATCAAGTGATGGAGCGCTGCTCCGTTGGCGACGTCCGCAACAAGGAAATCGGCAAGCTGTCCAAAGGCTACCGGCAGCGCGTGGGTCTGGCGCAGGCGATCCTGCACAATCCCGACGTGCTGATTCTGGATGAGCCGACCGCTGGTCTGGACCCGCATCAGATCAACGAAACCCGCAGCCTGATTAAGGAACTGGCAGGCGAGCACACCATCATACTTTCCACCCACATTCTGCCCGAAGTAGAACAGATCTGCGAACGGGTGGTCATCATCGCGAAAGGCAAGCTGGTCGCGACCGACTCCGTCGCGAATCTGACCAGCCGTTTAAGCGGTTCCGAATCGGTGGCCATAGAGGTGATCGCGAATGACGCGGCGCTGGTCCGCGAAAAGCTGGAACGCGTCCCTGGAGTCAGCAAGGTCGTGTTCAGGGAGCCGACCCTGCAAGAAGCGTCAAGCAATCGTCTGCGGTTCACAATCGAGGGCGCGAAAGAACAGCACATGCGCCCGGAACTGGCGCGCATGGTAGTGGAATCCGGGTGGCAGTTGAATGAGTTGCACAATATGAGCCTGAGCTTGGAAGAGATCTTCCTGGAATTGACCGGCGGCAAGGACCCAGCGGGGTCGGGAGAGGCTGCGAAGGTACAACCCATTTCGCTCCCCAGCCCATCCGGAAGCGCGCACAGTGAGGCTGGCCAATGAACCTCTTCACGATTTGTCAAAAAGAATTGAACAGCTACTTCCGGTCTCCGGTGGCCTACGCCATCATGGGCTTTTTCGCGCTGGTAACGGGCTTCATCTTCTGGTCCGCCACTGCGTTCTTCGTGCAGAGGAGCCTGCAGAGCGCGATGCAGGGCCAGTCGTCTCCCATGAACGTTGATGAATGGGTCGTGCGCAATGTGCTTTCGAATGTCAGCGTCATCTGCCTGTTTTTAATCCCGATGATGACCATGCGGCTTTTCGCGGAAGAAAAGCGCAGCGGGACCATGGAACTACTGACCACCTCGCCTCTGCGCGACTGGGAAATTATCGGCGGCAAGTGGCTGGCTGCGGTGATCCTGTACGCGGCGCTGCTCGGATTATCGGGGCTCAACATGGGCATGCTGTACGCGTACGGCACACCCGATTGGCGTCCGATGCTGGTTACGTATCTAGGGCTGCTGCTGCAGGGCGGCGCGCTTTTATCCATCGGGACCTATATATCGTCCTGCACCAAGAACCAGATCGTCGCGGCGGTCGCGACCTTCTGCATTTGCCTGCTGCTGTGGGTGCTGGACTGGGCTTCTGCCTTCGATCAGTCGGCGCTGCTGCAAGTGGTCAGCTACATTTCAGTGGTCTCGCATTTTGAAACCTTCGCGCGCGGCGTGATCGATTCCAAAGACGTGCTTTATTATCTGTCCGTGATTGTGCTCGGCTTATTCATGACCGCGCGATCCATGGAATCCATGCGGTGGAGGGCCTAATGGCGAGTAAAGTAAAACGCGCTGCAGGCTTCGCCCAAGCCGGTCTCTATATTGTGATCGTGATCGCCATTCTGGTGGCGATCAACTTCCTGGCGAATCGCTACAACAAGAGCTTCGATGCGACCTCCAACAAACGCTTCACGTTGTCGGACCAGACCAAGAAAGTCGCGACCGAATCGAAAGATCCGATTACGATCAACTATTGGGATGTGCCGGATGGTTTCACCAGTGCGAAAGACCTTCTCGACCGCTACAAGAACGTGTCGTCGAAGATCACAATTAACTATCAGGACATTGATAAGAACCGTGTTGCCGCCATTGCGGAAGGCGTCAAGCAGCGCGGCACCATCTTCGTCCAGGTTGGCAACAAGAAAGAGACCGCCAAGAGCGTTACCGAAGAAGAGATAACGGGCGCGATGGTGCGGGCGCTTAAGGGCGGCGACCGTTTGGTGTGCTTCACTGCCGGTTACGGCGAAAGCGAGACGACGGAAACGAAACCCGACGGGTATGCCAACGTCAAGGATCTGACGGAGAAGAACAACTATAAGACGCAAGTCGTCACGCTGATTCCGACGCCCAACATCCCGAAGGAATGCACGATCCTGGTGGTCGGCGGGCCTCGGCACGACTATTTGCAGCCCGCCGTCGATGCCGTGAAGGGTTATGTGGAAGGCGGCGGTCACGCATTGATCATGCTGGACCCCCCGCTCAAGTTCGGTTCCGCGATTGACGACAATGCGGCTCTGGTCGGCGTGCTGCAAGGCTGGGGGGTGAAGCTTCATAAGGACCTGGTGCTGGACCTGAGCGGCGTGGGCCAGCTATTGGGCCTGGGTCCGCAGTTCCCAATCGTGATGAAGTATCCGCAACAGGCGATCGTGCGCGAAATGCGCAGCGTGCCGACCGGCTTCCCCATCACGCAGTCGCTGGAAACGACCAAGGTAGATGGAACGACGGTCGAAGACGTTCTCTCCACCACGGACGCTGCGGTCACGACGCAGGATTTGAGTTCGAAGGACGTGAAGATCGACGAATCGAAAAAAGGTCCACGCACGCTGGCTGTTGCCGGAACGCGCACCACTCCGGATAAAGGTCGGTTCGTTGTGGTGGGCACGTCGCGCTGGATTAGCAACAACTTTCTTGCGTTCGACGGCAACCGGGATCTGTACATGAACATGCTGAACTGGTTGAGCTCGGATGAAGATCTGATTGCCATCCGTCCGAAGGACCCGGAAGATCGCCGCTTGAACATGAATCAGTCGCAAGTCAGCTTGCTGTTCTATTCGAGTGTTGTCGCACTGCCTCTGTTAATGTTGTTCGCTGGCATCAGCGTGTGGTGGCGTCGAAGATAAGTAGCTTCGACATGAGGCCAGCCAGCGGCTGCCTGCGGGGCAAGCGCCCCGCCCTCCAAGGATTTGACGGAAATTTATGCGACCTGTGCGTTTATTGATTGCCGTTTTGGTGCTGGCCGGCTTGAGCGGCGTGATTTGGTGGTCAAATAAAAGCCAGCCGGCAGCCATTCCTGGTGCAGCACCTGGTATTCCTGGAACTGCCGCGAAGACAGACGACAAGGCCACGCCCTCCGTTCTTCAGATCAAAGAAGCGGACCTGAAGCAGGTGGAGGTGGAACATCGCGATGAACCCACCACGGTCGCGGTGCATGACAACACCTGGCGCATCACGGCCCCCAGTGCTCTGGTCGCCGATCAAGGTGCGGTGGTGGGCGTGATCGCTCCGGCAACGAATCTGCAAGCCGCGCGCGTGCTCGACGAAAAGGGCGCGAGCGACGCTGCCAATCTCGCAGCCTACGGCCTGAATCCGCCGCTGATCGCCGTGAAGTACAGCATGAAAGACGGCACGTCCAAGCGTCTGCGTCTGGGCGAAGATACGCCTGATGGCGCGAACACCTATGCGATGGTGGATGGCGATAGCCGCCTGTTCACCATTGCGTCATCGCAGAAAGCGTCGTTCGATAAGCGAGCTTCGGATTTGCGGGAGAGGCATTTGTTGCAACTCGATCTCGAAAAGCTGTCGCGGGTTGAGCTGAACATTCCCGGCAAACCGGCGCTGGAATTCGGAAAGTCGGGCGAAAGCTGGCAATTAGTGAAGCCGAAACCCATGCGCGCGGATGGATCGGCGGTGGACCAGTTGGTAGGTCTACTGAAAGACGCCCAGATGGAGGCGCTCCCGCCGCCTAAATCCGCCAAAGGGGCGAAGAAAACTCCTGTTGACCCGAAGGAGATTGAGGCCCTGGCAGTCGCAGCCTTTGCCACTGGAAAACCAGTAGGCGTGGTGAAACTGACGGTTCCCGAAGGCGTAATGAGCCTGGAGGTTCGCAAGTCCGGCATGGATTACTACGGACGTCCTTCGGGGATCAAAGCCGCGCAAGGCACCTACAAGATCGCGGCGGAACTGGGCGATGCCATGAACAAATCGCTCGACGACTTCCGCAACAAGAAGCTCTTCGATTTTGGATTTGACGATACGTCGCGCATCGAAATCAAGGACAAAGGCCAAACCCGCGTCATTGAGAAGTCCGGGGACACGTGGACCTCCGATTCGCGGACGATGGATTCGATTGCGGTGCAGAATCTGCTCGACAAGCTTCGCGACCTATCAGCCAGCCACTTTGACGACGCCTCACCTGGTGCCGCAGAAATCGACCTGACCGTAATCTCCAAAGCCAAGAGCGGTCCGAGGACTGAAAAAGTTCACGTCGCGCCCGGCGGCAAGGACTTCGTGGCTACGCGCGAAGGCGATCCGGCCACCTATCGTCTGGATACCGCCACCGTTACAGCCTTACGCGAGGCCGCCAACGGCGTGCGCGAAGCCGAATCCAGTAACACCAAGAACAAGGACGCCAAGGGCAAGAAATAGGCCGTCTCTTCCCCGCTCCGCTTTCATGAGAAAATAAACACGTCGCCTAAGCCTGAACGGGTTCAATAGATTCTAAAAATGGCTGGGTGAAACTGAAATAGATGTAGCCGAGGAGCGTCCTCCTTTATAGGCCCGTTCTCTTGCCGCAAGGCTCGTTTTTGAGGCTCGCTGGCCTTTAGGGAACTTTGAGGGCAAAGCGGTCGTCTGTAAATAGGTCGTCCTAAATAAGTCATTTTTCAACCAACCCGCGCTCGGCCCGATTCTTTTCAGGATGCCGGGATGAAGTTGCACAACCTGCTGCGGGGAAGCATTCGGAGCTCTCAGAACTGTGAAAACAAGCACCAAGGTAATTCTAGGCATTTTGGTTCTGGCCCTGGCCGGCGGCGGAGCGTACTACGAGTACCGCGTTCGCCGTCAAGGTGAAGTCATTGTCCAGACCTCGCAGGTGGCACGCAGCAGCCTGTCCAGCATTGTTACCGCTTCAGGCGAAATCAAGCCCCGAACCTATACCAATCTGGCGGCGAACGCACAGGGCCGGGTCACGGCGCTGATGGTGGCCGAAGGCGATCATGTTCGTAAAGGCCAGGTCGTCGCGCAAATCGAAAAGGTACAGGCGGAAGCCGATGTGGATGCACAGCGCGCCACAGTAGCATCCGCCCAATCCGACGCCGCCTCGGCCGAGGTTGGGCTTAAGGTTGCCGACGACACCATCGCCGTTCAGACGGCAACCGTCGAACGAACTAAGAAGCAGTTGGATATCGCGCGCATCAATTTCCAGCGCACGGCGGATTTGCTGGAGGCCGGCGTAATCGCCCGGCAGGAATACGACCGCAGCAAATCCGATTACGAACAACAACAGGTCGGGTTGACGGAAGCGCAGCTGCGTTTGCGCCAAGCCGAAACCCAGCGCGCGCAAACTGCGGCATCCATCGCGTCTTCCCAGCGGCGGGTCACGCAAGCCCAGGCACAGTTGAGCCGCGTCGCCGATATTTTGGAAAAGCACGATGTCATCGCGCCGCATGATGGCGTGGTGACGAACCTGCCGGTCCGCGTGGGAGAAACCGTGGTTCCCGGCGTACAAAATTCCGCCGCATCTGCTGTTATGACCATCGCGGACATGAGCTTGATTACCGCCGAGGTGAAGGTGGACGAGACCGACATCGTCAATTTGAAGTTGGGCCAGACCGCCACCATCCTGATTGACGCCGTGGGAACGGTGCCGTTCACGGGCCGCGTAATCGAGATCGGCAATACGGCGATTCTGCGCTCTACCGGTGCTGTCGCATCCAACAGCGCAACCACTTCGTCGGAAGCCAAAGACTTCAAGGTCGTCATCGCTTTGGACAGTCCACCGGCAGGGATTCGGCCCGGCTTGTCCTGCACGGCCAAAATCACAACCGCCACACACAACGACGTGATTGCCATTCCGATTCAGGCGCTAACCGTCCGCCAAAAGGGCGATCTGGACGATGCCGCGAAAGATGATAAGCAGAAGGAAGCTGAGAAGAAGGCAGACAGCAGCAAGCCTATCGATCTGGTAGCGCAGAAGGCGGCTCGCGAAGAGGTTATAGGCGTGTTTGTCATCAGTAATGGGATCGCCGAATTCCGCCCGGTGCAGACCAGCATTAGTGGAGCTACCGATATTGAGATCACATCAGGATTGAAGCAGGGCGAGCAGATTATCATTGGCGGCTATCAAATTATCCGCACTTTGAAACCCGGTGCCAAGGTAACCATCGATAATCAGAATGGTGTCGACCTGGAAACAAAGGCGTAGGGTCGCCGCCAGCGAATCTCCATAATGACCACTCCGTCTACGCTCAACACTCCGCTCACCACCAAGGACAAAGTCGCACTGGGAACCCAGCTCCGCGAAAGCGGCATCATCATTCACACCACGGATTTGATGAAAACCTATGTGATGGGCGACCAGACCATTCATGCGGTGGCCGGCGTCGACATCGAGATCAAGAAGGGTGAATACGTCGCCATCATGGGACCGTCGGGCTCCGGAAAATCGACCCTGATGAACATGATCGGATGCCTGGATTCGCCCAGCAGCGGCGTCTATTATCTAAACGGCAACCTGGTCAGCGACATGGACGACGATGAACTGGCCCGCATCCGCAACAAGGAAATCGGCTTCGTCTTCCAGACCTTCAATCTGTTGGCGCGCGCCACCGCTCTGCACAATGTAGAACTCCCGCTGATCTACGCCGGGTACTCATCGTCGCAACGCACGGTAAAGGCGAAAGCCGCCCTTCGATCCGTGGATCTAGAAGCCCGCATGCTCCACAAGCCGAGCGAGCTTTCCGGAGGTCAGCGCCAGCGGGTCGCCATCGCCCGAGCGCTGGTAAACGACCCGTCCATCCTACTCGCCGACGAGCCAACCGGCGCGCTCGATTCTGCCACGGGAGTAGAAATCATGGCCCTGTTCCGACGACTTCATGAGCAGGGTAACACCATCATTCTGGTCACCCATGAGCTGGATATCGCCATGCATGCACGCCGCATTATCCACGTTCGCGACGGCAAGGTTGAGCGCGACGAGCAGATTGTAAAGTAAGGAAGACGGCGTTTAGGCGGCGCGTGGTTTTGCCCACGCCTGGATTCCGCGCGACTGGCTTAGTTTGCTAAGTAGCCTCTGCTCTGGCCGGAACTCTTGGGGGGCGGGACCCCAGTGCCGCTGCCAGCTCCCAGCTGGCCTCCTTAAATCGAACTTGAAGCGGAGGCCTGGGCCTCCGCGCGGGACATGGGTCCCGCCCCCCCTTCATGCATGCGGTGTAGAATCTTCGTATGAGCACTCACGCGCTCCTGACGGCGGATCAGTTGGAACAGATGCCTCCCGACGATTCGGTGCGGACCGAACTCGACGAAGGGGAACTGATCACGATGGCTCCTGCCAGCGAAATCCACGGCTATTATGAGGCCGGAATTACTTCGATCTTACGCGTATTTGTAAAAGCCAATCGTCTCGGGCGGGTGTATACAGGTGACACGGGCTTCCGCCTCGGTCCGGATGCCGTTCGTTCTCCCGATGTAGCGTTTGTGCGGCAAGAGCGAATCCCACAGGTGGCAGGCGGTGGCTTCGCCAATGGAGCGCCCGATCTGGCTGTGGAGATCTTCTCTCCTTCCGATTCCGTCCCCCAGCCAATGCGTAAAGTGAAGCAGTATTTTGCCGCAGGCTGTCACACAGTCTGGACGGTTTACCCGGAGACCAAAGAAATCCACATTTTAGAAGCCAGCGGCGCAGACCGGCTATTGCACCTCGGAGACCTGGTCGAGGCACCTGAACTCTTGCCCGGATTTTCCGTACCGGTTGACGAATTTTTCGAGTAGGCTCCAGCCGCGCCCCATGGTTGCCGTGGATAAGTCGGTCGGTGCTCGATTACCTACTGCCCTAGCACGCATAGCCTCCTCAGGTGCGCTTTCATCCCATCCCTCATGGATACGACCTACTGCCTAAGCGGTAGGCATCACATTTAAGAAAACACAGGGTTTGTACTCCAGCTGCAGCAGCACGCCAGCCCACTTCTTTGGACCTGACTCCCCTTTCTTCATGCTTCAACCTCCGCAACGATGACAACAAAGAACATCTTTCGGTCACTGACCATGCAACTTTAGTTACTGACTTGCACTTGACCCCGACAACTCTCAGGTTTGTAAAACGCCATGTTACATTTAGCCTCTCGCCTCGTGTCCAAGATTTGGCGCAACGCTGATTTAAACACTTCGGTGGACTTCCAACATGAAACGATACATCCGCCTGTTTTCCGCACTGTTCCTTTTTTGTATATCTGCGTCCTTGTATGCAGCTACCACGGGTAGCATTACCGGAACCGTAACCGACTCAACCGGGGCCGTCATCTCCGGTGCGATGCTGACCGTAACCAATACTGCTCAGGGCATCCAGACCAAGACCACGACGGACCCCAAGGGTGTCTACGTATTTCCCAGCCTGGCGGTCGGCCAGTACGCCTTGAAGATCGAGGCCCCTGAGTTTAAGTCCCAAAACCGGGTGGCCCTGACCATCGATATCGATAGCGCACTCCAGATCGATGCGATGCTGGAACTGGCGGTTCAAAAAGACGAAGTCACCGTTACGGCCGATGACATCCAGATCGACACTGTCAGCACCCAGATGGGGCAGGTCGTCACCGGAAGATCCATGACGTCGGTCGCCCTGAACGGGCGGAGCTTTACCGACCTCTTAGCCCTCCAGCCGGGGATCGCCCCAACGTCGACCCAGGCACAGGACTCAATCGTCATGGCAGGCGCCTCGGTCGCGATCGCGCCGTCCGGTACCCTCAACGCCGGCAATCAGTCGATCAGCGGCCAGCGTGAAGACGCCAACGGCTACATGGTGAACGGAGGCGACGTCAAGGAATTGATGAACGGTGGAACCTCCGTGGTACCCAACCTCGACTCGATCGCCGAGTTCCGTATTCTGACCAACAACTTCGATGCCGAGTACGGCAACTATAGCGGTGGCATCGTCAACGTCGTCACCAAGTCCGGGGCCAACGACCTTCATGGCAGCGCATTTGAGTTCCTGCGCAACACAGCGCTCGATTCCCGAAGCTTCTTTTCGCCCGAACGCAGTTTCTATCGCCAGAACCAGTTTGGCGGCACCGTCGGAGGGCCGATCAAAAAGAATAAGGTCTTCTTCTTTGGCGATTACCAGGGCACCCGGCAGAGCCAGGGTGTGGATACGGGCTTGATTCCGGTCCCGACGTTGGCGAACCGATCCGGCAATCTGGGCGATCAAGCAGCATCGCTCACTGGAACCGTCAGCGGGCCCTACATTGCAAACCTGCTCACCCAAAAACTCGGCTACACAGTCTCCGCCAACGAGCCGTACGGCGGCACCGGCTGCTCCTCAACATCGCAGTGCGTATTCCCCGGCGGCATCATTCCGCAAAAGGCCTGGTCGGAACCCTCCAAGCATTTGTTGCAGTACATTCCGCTACCCAACGTCGGACCGGGCACGTTCTCAACCGCCGCCGTGGGCAAGACGCTGCGCGATAGCAAAGGCAGCAGCCGAATCGACGCCAATAGCGACCGCCTCGGGCTCTTTACCGGTTATTACTATTACGACGACTACAATCTCAACAACCCGTATCCAACCGGGCAGGGCGGTGCCAGCGTACCCGGCTTTGCCGCGCTAAACCTGGGCCGCAGCCAGCTGATGAATCTGGGTCATACCAAGACCTTTGGGGCCAGCGCGGTGAATGAGATCCGCATCAGCTACATGCGCAACGCCAACAATGTGGGACAGCCGTCCGGTGGCGTCGGCCCCAGCCTCGCATCGCAGGGCTTCGCGAGCGGTCTAGGCGGTGGCCCGGGAATCGTCCCGTTGGCGCCTTCAATCGAAGGGATTGAGAACCTCACCTTCAGTTCGTTCGTCCTGGGAACACCCATCACCAACCTGACGCAGGCCAACAATACTTACGCGATCAGTGACAATTTCTCCAAAGTGCTCGGCAATCACACCGCGAAATTCGGTGCGCGCGTCAGCTACGAACAAGTAAACGTAAATCCCAATCCGGAGTTCAATGGAGGATTCACCTTCTACGGGGATGAGACCGGGTCCGATTTTGCCGACTTCCTGATCGGGGTCGCCACCAAGTACAATCAGGCCGCTTCGCAGACTTTCTACGGCCGACATAAGTATGCTGGAGCCTTTGCGCAAGACACTTGGAAGCTCAGGCCTAACCTGACGTTGAATTACGGTGTCCGCTATGAGCTGATGCAGTATTGGTCGGAAAAGTACAACCAGATCCCGACCTTTGTCCTGGGCCAGCAGTCGAAGGTGTATCCGACCGCGCCGACCGGGTTGGTCTATCCGACGGATGCAGGCATTCCGAACACGCTGGTTCCCCAGAGAAACAAGTTCGCGCCGCGTATTGGCCTGGCGTATTCGCCTGGCAAAGCAGATGGTCTGCTCGGTAAGATTACCGGAGGTCCCGGGAAGTTCAGCGTCCGTGCTGGATGGGGCATGTTCTATTCCGTGATTGAAGGCAATACGATTGCGATTGATGAACCACAGCCGCCGTATGGACTCAGCTACACCAGTCCCGCGCCGCCGCTGTTTGCAACCCCCTTCATCAGCGCTGCGGACGGAGACACCCCGGGGGGGCGTCACGTGCAGCCGTTCCCGCTGACGTTTCCGCCGTTGAACGCGACCATCAACCATCCCAACCCGAATATCGATTTCTCGCCATTCCTGCCGCAGGCCGGCATGACGACGCCGTACCCTGGCAACTCCTATCCCTATAGCGAGAACTACTTCTTCTCCATAGAGCGCCAATTGAGCACGAATACCTCGCTGAGCCTCAGCTACGTCGGTTCCCAGGCGCATCACCTGTTGTTGATTTATTCCACGAACCCAGGCGATCCCGCATTATGCAAAGCTCTGAGTGTCCCGAGCGCGGTTGCGCCAGGAACACCAACCTGCGGGCCCAATGCGGAGGATGCGACCTATCACGGAGCGGACGGACGAACCTATTTCGGAACCCGAGGCCCCTTCGGCTCCAATTTCAGCAACAACGACTATGAAGGCGCATTTGGCAATTCCAACTACAATTCGTTCCAAGCCAGTTTGCGCCATTCCAGTGGACCTCTCACGCTGACTTTGGCCTACACGTACAGCAAGTCGATCGATCAGGCCTCCAGCATCTCCGACGTCGTCGATCCGTTCAACTACGGCCGGACGCGGGCGCTGTCGGCCTGGGATTTGAGGCATAGTTTCGTCGCCACCTACACCTATCAGGTGCCGCTGCAAAAACTTTCCAAGCACCTGCAATATCTAACTAAAGGTTGGGCGGTATCCGGCATCACGCGTATCAGCACCGGCTTCCCGGTGACGCTATCCTCCGACGGAGACAATTCTCTGCAAGGCAGTTCCCCGAACGGTGTGAACAACCACAGTCTGGACCTGCCGGATGTGGTGGCAGGCCCGCTGAGTCTGAACGGCAATCCGCGGAATGGCTTGTCGTATTTCAATACCGACTTATTCTCAGAAAACGCTCTAGGTACACCGGGCAACGTATCACGACGAACCTTCTATGGACCGGGAATGTTCAATTCCGACATCGCGCTCCTCCGGAACTTCCGATTCTCGGAAAGCAAGGTTTTGCAGTTCCGTCTGGAGACGTTCAACACGTTTAACCACACGCAGTTCTTTGGACCGCAGGCGGTTAACGGCGATTACAGTAGCGCTCTGTTCGGCCACGTAGTGAATGTCGCCCCGCCGCGTAAGTCGCAGCTCGCGCTAAAGTTCACCTTCTAGAACGCAGCAGCGGAAGTCTGATTGCATCAGAATCACCCGGCGGGAGATGCTACAGTGGCTAGAGATTGGTGCCGGATTTTGAGTCCAAGGCTAGAAACACGATCCAGCCACCACAACTGGAGGCAGAGACGTGAGCGATATCAAGGTTAAAGGGACTGGCGCTAACCACCCGGAATCAATGCCCAAGGCACCTGGAGCCTCTGCCAGTGCGATGGCGGGGTCTGAGGATAAAGTTGCTCGTGTGCTCAAGGCAGCCAATGCGCTTCGAGCCAGGAATTACGGCGGCAACCAAAAGAATCAATGCGCCAATTTTGTGCGTCAAGCTTTCACGGATGCCGGCTTCAAACTGCCCAGCGCCGCCCGTCCATCCGACTACGCCTTGGTTGTCCAGAAACTGGGGCCGAACCAGTTTGGTCCAACGCTGGCCGACAGCCTCGCGGGGGATGAGATTGGTCCGAAGGTTGCGCTTGGAGACGCACAGGCCGGCGACATTGTGTTGT